>CAYVCY010000090.1:0-8991 GCA_964450265.1 uncultured Clostridia bacterium | reverse complement strand
TTGTCTATTATTTCGTCAAATATCTGGTGTTGTGAATCTGGAGGTTTGGTCAATGGACAACAGGAGTGTAGCTATCTTTGGCAGTACGGGGTCCATCGGCTGCCAGACGCTACAGGTGACCGAGAACCTAGGGATGCCGGTGGTCGGCCTGGTCGCCGGCAGCAACAGGCAGCTACTGATGCAGCAAATTCAGCGTTTTCAGCCTCGCTGGGCCGTCTTGGCCGAACTGGAAGGCCAGACGGAGCAGATCGGCCGCACGAAATTGTATTTCGGTCCCGATGCCGTGGCGCATCTCTCTCTGGAACATGGGGCCGATCTGGTGGTAGCAGCTATTTCCGGCATCGCTGGGCTGTTGCCCACCTGGAATGCAGTGCAGAGTGGGGCAACGCTAGCCCTGGCCAACAAAGAGTCCTTGGTGGCTGCCGGCGATCTGTTGATCACTGCGGCTAGGGAGCGGGGGGTAAGCATTTTGCCTCTGGATAGCGAGCATTCTGCCCTGTGGCAGTGTTTGGGGGATAAGGGTCCGAAGTCCCTGCGGCGGTTGATCCTGACCGCCTCCGGGGGGCCTTTCCGCGAGTGGCCGACTGCCAAACTGGCTACGGCCACTGTGGATGACGCCCTCGCTCATCCCACTTGGAGCATGGGTAAGAAAATCACCGTCGACTCTGCCACCTTGATGAACAAGGGGCTGGAGGTGATCGAAGCCCACTGGCTATTTGACGTCGATTATGACCGCATAGACGTGGTTGTTCACCCGGAATCGATCGTGCATTCCTTAGTTGAATTTGTGGATGGATCGATGCTGGCGCAACTGTCTCCGCCAGACATGCGTCTACCTATTCATGTAGCCATGACTTATCCTGCTAGAGCATCTGCGCCGTGGCCGGGATTGAGGCTGGATCAGGCTTTGGCACTGCACTTTCTGCCGCCGCGCCGGGATGATTTCCCTTGTTTGGGGCTCGCAGAGGCGGCCGGGAGAGCCGGGCAGAGTTATCCTCTCGTCCTCAACGCCGCCAACGAGGTTGCTGTCGCAGCCTTTCAACGGGGTGAGCTGTCCTTTGGAGGTATCCCCCATTTGGTACGGGAGATGTTGTCTCGACATCAGCCGGAAACCCTGTGCAGCATAGATCAGGTGATCGACTTGGCCCGAAGGGCTGAACTCGAGGCAGTGCGCTTGCTTGGAAATTGGGATTGACTTTGCTCGGTCGATTTCTGTTCAACTGGTGCATAGATTAAGCTGAAAGCCCGCGGTAATGAATAGTTGGATCGTTTTTTGGCAACAACCCTGAATAGGTAGGTGATTTGATGACCATATTGCTAGCGGTGATCATGATCGGCGTTTTAGTCTTTGCCCATGAATTGGGGCATTTTTTGGCGGCCAAGGCGTCTGGCATCATGGTGCTGGAGTTTGCAGTCGGCATGGGTCCGACGGTGCTGTCCCGCCAAGTGGGCGAGACCCGGTATTCGCTGCGTTTGCTGCCCATCGGGGGCTTTGCGCGGATGGCAGGCGAGGATTTGGATGAGGCTAACAATCTAATACCCGATGATCGCCGCTACGATAAGAAGCCGCTCTCAGCCAGAGCGTTCGTCAGTGTGGCCGGACCGCTGACCAATTTCCTGTTAGCGGTGACGATATTTGCAGTCGTCTTCATGGTGATCGGGGTGCCGTCAAGCGAACCGCTGATCGGTGCACTGTCCCCAGACTGGCCGGCCGCAGCTGCTGGTCTGGAGGTCGGTGATCGCATCGTCAGCATCGCCGGGCAACCGGTTGAGCAGTGGCAGGATATTCAGGGTTTGGTTGCCGGTCGGGATGGTCAATCAACCACCATAGTAGTGGAACGGGCCGATCGGGAACTGAGTTTTCAAGTGTTTCCCCGGGCCGAATCGGAGACCGGTCAGGTGATGATCGGGATCGGACCGCACAGCGAACGCAGCATCTTGGGCTCGATCGCCATGGGGTGGCAGGAGACCGTCTGGTTTGTTCGCCAGATCATCAGCATCCTGGGCAATATGGTCACCGGAAAGATCCCTGCGGAAGGTGCCGGACCGATCGGCATGATCGTGATGGTCGGCCAGGTGGCCCGCACCGGGCTGGTCAACTTGCTCACCTTCGCTGCGATTATCAGCATCCAGTTAGGTCTGTTCAACCTACTGCCCATCCCAGCATTGGATGGGAGTAGGCTGGTCTTCTTCCTGATCGAGGCGATTCGAGGGAAGCCTGTCGATCCCGAAAAAGAGAACCTGGTACACTTTTTCGGCTTTGTGTTGTTGATGGTGTTTATGGTCTTGATTACTTTTAAGGATCTACAACGGTTGAATATATTCAATTAAGTTAACGGGCGGAGAGTGAGAGCTATGTTGGCCAATGCTCAGCGCCGGACACGGGCGGTGATGATCGGCGACCTGCAGTTAGGCGGGCAGGCACCCGTCCGGCTGCAATCGATGACGAACGTTGATACCCGTGATGTCCAGGCTACCGTAGCCCAAGTAGAACAGTTGGTTGGGGCCGGTTGCGATTTGGTGCGGGTTTCTGTGCCGAATCAGCAAGCGGTGGATGCTCTACGGCAAATTGTGCGCCTGTCCCCCTGCCCTATTGTGGCAGATATTCATTTTGATTATCGCTTGGCGATGGCAGCTATCCAAGCCGGAGCGCAGAAAATCCGCATCAATCCTGGCAACATCGGCAGTTGGGAGCGGGTGGCCCAGGTGGTAACGGTGGCGAAAGAACACGGCGCTGCAATCCGGGTCGGTGTCAACGGAGGATCCCTACCGTCTTCGTTATTAGAGAAGCATGGCCGCCCGACGCCGCAGGCCTTGGTAGAGGCCGGCCTGATCTATTTGGAGCGAATCTTGGATCAGGGCTTTGAACAGCTGGTGTTTTCCTTCAAGTCGAGTAGCGTAGTGAGCACCATCCGGGCCTATCGTTTGGCTGCCGCCAAGTTGGACTGGCCTTTCCATGTCGGGGTGACTGAGGCAGGAACGGCTTGGCGTGGGACCATCCATTCTTCTGTCGGGATCGGCGCTCTCTTAGCCCAGGGCATCGGAGAGACGATCAGAGTGTCGCTCACCGCTGATCCGGTAGAAGAGGTCCGGGTAGGTTTGGAGTTGCTCAGGGCCCTCAACCTACGACCCCCGGGAATCAGCGTCACCAGTTGTCCCACCTGTGCCCGCACCCCAGGAGATCTGATCGGCCTGGCCGAGGCTTTTGAACAGAAGGTCTCGGCGCTCTGCGGCAACCTGCGGGTAGCGATCATGGGATGCGCCGTCAATGGGCCAGGAGAAGCGAGGGAGGCAGACCTGGGCCTGGCGTTCGGACCGGGAAAGGCACTGTTGTTTGTCCAGGGAGAGGTGGTCGATCAGGTTCCGATGGACCAGGCTTTAGACCGTTTGTTTGCAGAAGTGGTAAAGCGGTGCAACGGCGACGCCCAATGCGCCGAGGAGGTAGACAATGCGAACGATAGCTATCATTCCAGCTTATAACGAGGAAAAGACCATTGCCCCTGTGGTCGCTGCCGCACAGAACTCCAAGTATGTGGATCAGGTAGTTGTGGTCAATGACGGTTCACAGGACCTGACCAGCCGGATGGCAGAGATGGCTGGGGCCGTCGTAATAGAGATGGGATGTAACCGGGGTAAAGGCGCTGCACTACAAACCGGTCTGCGGAGTACTGAAAGCGAGGTCATTCTATTCCTAGATGCAGATCTGATCGGTCTGACTAGCGCGCATATCGATACCTTGCTGGCCCCGGTGATCGATGGACAGGTGGATATGACGTTGGGGGTGTTCGGTCACGGGCGCGCCGCTACCGATCTGGCTCAGAAGATCACGCCGTTTCTCTCTGGGCAACGGGCGATCAAGCGAAGTATTCTGAGGCAGCTCCCCAGTCTGGATGAACTGGGCTATGGGGTGGAGGTTGCCCTGACCCGTTTCGTCAAGTCGAATGGGGTTGCCTATCGAGAGGTGATCCTCTCCGAGGTTTCGCAGGTGACCAAAGAGGAGAAGTTCGGTCTTTTGGACGGCTTCACCAGACGGCTGCGCATGTATTGGGATATCGTGCGCACTTTAGCTCAATAGGATCGAGTTGCGGGGGCCAAGGCGACTGTCTAGTGGACCCTGTTTGCAAGGTGGGATCGGGGCCTGTCGCCGCCGTCCCGCCAGGTCGTTATGAGGCTTTGGCCGAAGAATCTAGTCCGAGCCGACGTCTAGATGTCGTCGGGCGGGACCCTGCGTTCGCGAGGGTGACCAAGGCTCTCTACCGACTGACCGTGACTTGCGGTCGGATAGGCAGTGTGATACAATACCGCTGGCAGAGAGTGGGGGGTTCCCACTCTTTCGCTTATTTGCCTATTGAATCCGTGCGTCGATTGGTATTAATAATAAGATAACGGCAAGAAAAGGGTGAGCGCCAGTGACCAAACCCACAGGTATCCCCGAGCTCTTCCAGGCGATCGAGCCGCTGGCGGGGGAAAAAGGTTATGTTCTGTTGGACGTGGTTTTCGGCACTGCTTTTCGCCGGCGCACCTTGACTGTCTACATAGACAAGGAGCAAGGGGTGCAGGTGGAGGATTGCCAGGCTCTGGCCCGAGAGATCGGTCAGTTGCTGGATGAACAGGATCTGGTCAAAGGCAGCTACGTGTTGGAGATCTCCTCTCCTGGAGCAGAACGCAAGCTGAAAAGCGAGCGTGAGTTCCTGCATTTTGTGGGGCGGTACGCATTAGTTCGCACCAACGGGCTGATCGCCGAGATCGGCAAAGACGAGGTTTATGGCTATTTGCGCGGACTGGAGGACGGTTATCTCCTTTTGGAGACAGAATCAGGCATTGAGTTGCGAATTGCTATGGATTCGATCAATAAGGCTAGGTTGGCTATTAAATTTTAGGGAGGAGGCTAACGGAAATTGAATGCCGAGTTCATTCAGGCTATTCATGATATAGCGAGAGAAAAGGGCATAGAGGAAGCGATTCTTTTCGACGCTATCGAGGCGGCTCTCAGCTCAGCCTATAAGCGCAATTTTGGTACCGCTCAGAACGTGAAGATAGATATCAATCGGGACACCGGTGAGATTCATGTTTATGGGCAACGGACGGTGGTGGAGGATGTCTCTGACCCGATGCTGGAGATCAGCTTGGCTGAGGCCACTGAGATCAGCCCTAACTATGTGCAAGGTGACGTGGTGCTCACCGAAGTAACCCCGCGGAACTTTGGCCGGATCGCCGCTCAAGCGGCCAAACAGGTAGTGGTGCAACGAATCCGCGAGGCGGAACGGGGACAGGTGTATGATCAGTACACCAATCGGGAGCAAGATATCGTTACTGGCGTGATTACGCACATCGAGGGCAAGAACGTGTTCATCGAGTTGAACAAGACCGAGGCTGTGCTGATCCCTTCAGAGCAGGTGCCAGGAGAGAGATATCGTCCTGGAGACCGCCTGAAGGCCTTTATATTAGAGGTGAGACGGACGACCAAGGGGCCTCAGATCCTTGTTTCCCGCAGCCATCCCGGGTTGCTCAAGCGGCTCTTGGAGTTGGAGGTGCCTGAGATCCACGATGGAGTGGTTGAGCTGCGGGGCCTAGCCCGTGAGGCTGGCTCCCGATCGAAGATAGCGGTCTACTCCAAGGATCCAAAGGTGGACGCTGTCGGTGCCTGCGTCGGCCCGCGGGGTATGCGCATCCAAACCATCGTCAATGAATTAAAAGGCGAGAAGATCGATGTGGTAGGCTTCGATGCCGATCCGGCCAAATATGTGGCTAACGCCCTCAGCCCCGCCAAGGTAACCTCAGTGGACATCGATCAGTCCACGAAGATTGCCCAGGTAGTGGTGCCAGATTACCAGCTCTCTTTGGCCATCGGTAAAGAAGGGCAGAATGCGCGCTTGGCGGCAAAGATGACCACTTGGAAGATCGATATCAAGAGTGAGACGCAAGCTGCCGAGGCAGAGGGGGAGTAACAGATGAGAACGCGCAAGGTGCCTATGCGCATGTGCGTCGGCTGCAAGGAGATGCGCCCGAAGCGTGAACTGCTCCGGGTGGTACGCACACCGGAAGGTGAAGTGCTGCTGGATCCGAGCGGCAAGCGATCTGGCCGTGGTGCGTACATCTGCGAAAGCAGCGAGTGTTTGGAGTTGGCTCTGAAAGGTGACCGCTTGAGTAAGGCTCTGGAAGTGCCGCTGGATGGGGAGATGGCGGAACGGCTGCGGCAGTCAGTGAGCAGATGAGCGATAAATTTCTGCAGCTGTTGGGGATTGCTTGGCGGGCGAAGGCATTGGTGGCCGGGGAGTATCCTTGTCTTAAGGCCTTACGGGCCGGGCGTGGCCTGCTGCTGATCTTGGCGGCCGATGCCTCCGCCAATACTGGAGACAGGTTGCAGGCCGCGGCCAAGCGACGATCTGTAGATTGCTATGTTTGTTACAGTAAGGGTGCTTTGGGCCATGCAGTGGGCCAGAGTCAGCGGGCAGCGTTGCTGGTGCTGGATCGGGGCTTTGCAGCAAGATTTCAGCAGCTGGCGGTGCAGCAAGCCTGACAGAGTACTAGCTGGCAGAGTAAGTGGGAGGTGGCCGAATGAGTAGGATTAGGATATATGAGTTGGCTAAGGAATTGAATATTCCCAGCAAGAAGCTGGTCGATGCTTTGGCCGACTTGAATCTGAACGTACAGAATCACATGAGCTCCATCGACGATGTAGTCGCCGATGTGATTAGGGATGTTTTGCGCCCCAAGAAGGCTAAGAAGGCTGCGCCGGACACAGAACCGGCCCCAGCTGCTGACCGCAGTTCCGGTTCACCTGGTGCTGAAAGTAAGCAGAAGAAGCCGGCCGAGCAGCAGTCAGCCCGGCAGAGAAAACCTCAGCCAAAGCCCACCCCAGGGAAGAAGAGCGAGCAACCGGCACCGGCGGCAACAAGAGCTACGCCTCAATCTGTGGATGATGCGATTGAGGACGCAGAAGTCGCGCCGGGTTTAGTGGCCAAAGGCGCTGACGTTCGCAAGCGGCCCCGTCGACCGGCCGCTGGTCAGAGTCGTTCCGATGCTCAAGGCCGCAGGGGTGGCGACAGCCGCTCCCGAGGTTCTAGAGGACGGCAGACACGGAGAAACGAGCCTCCGCGGCCAGCCGGGCCGAGCGTGGTCAAACTCGAACCAGTGGATGTTACTGTCGGCGATTTAGCCAGCCAATTGAAGCGGCCTGTGACTGAAGTGATCCGTAAACTGATGGACTTAGGGGTGATGGCAGCGATCAACCAGAGCATCGATTTTGATACGGCTTCTCTGATCGCCAGCGAGTTGGGTTTTGTGGTAGAGCAGTCTGCTCCTAAGGAGCCGATCTATGAGAATCCTTTTGAGGCACCTCCGATACCGGACGATCCCAGTGAACTGGTTTCGCGGCCCCCGGTGGTGACCGTGATGGGTCACGTTGACCATGGCAAGACCAGCCTCCTGGACGCCATTCGGCAAACGAATGTCACCGCCCGCGAGGCCGGAGGGATCACCCAGCATATCGGTGCCTATCAGGTGGAGTGTCTGGAACAACTGATCACCTTCCTGGATACCCCAGGGCACGAAGCCTTCACTGCCATGCGTGCCCGCGGCGCGAGAGCGACTGACATCGCTGTCTTGGTGGTGGCGGCCGACGATGGGATCATGCCACAGACTGTGGAGGCGATCAGCCACGCCAAGGCGGCAGAGGTCCCGATCATTGTGGCGGTGAACAAGATCGATAAACCTGGTGCAAATCCAGATCGGGTGAAACAACAGCTGACCGAGCATGGGCTGATTCCGGAAGAATGGGGCGGGGAGATCATCTGTGTCAACGTGTCCGCTCTCAAGAAACAAGGCATCGACGATCTGCTCACTTCCATTCTTACGCTAGCCGAGCTGGCGGAGTTTAAGGCTAACCCGAATAAGGCGGCTCGCGGTATCGTGATCGAATCGCAGATAGATAAGGGTCGCGGCCCGGTCGCAACCGTATTGATCAACGAAGGCACCCTGTCCGTCGGAGACGCAGTATTGGCGGGTACCACTTCCGGGCGCATCCGGGCGATGACCAATGATAAGGGTAGGCGGATGAAGAGCGCTGGACCGTCGGCACCGGTGGAAATCATCGGATTGTCTGATGCGCCTTTGGCCGGCGATCCGTTCATGGTCTTTGAAGATGAAAAAACTGCCCGCGGTTACGCCGAAACGCTTCGGGATCAGAAGCGCGAAGAAGAACTAAAGACTGTTCAGCGGGTCTCTTTAGACGATCTCTTCTCCCAGATAGAGCAGGGTCAGCTGAAGGAACTGCGTATCGTATTGAAAGCCGACGTGCAAGGTTCTGTGGAAGCGCTGCGGCAATCGCTGGCCAAGTTGGGAAATGAAGAGGTATCGGTGGTCGTCATCCACGACGGCGTAGGCCCGGTCAATGAGAGCGACATCCTGTTGGCATCGGCCTCCGAAGCGATCATCATCGGGTTCAACGTACGCCCCGATTCCAGCACCCGCAAAGCGGCTGAACAGCATAATGTGGACATCCGGCTCTACCGGGTGATCTATGATGCCATCGAGGATGTGGAAAAGGCAATCAAGGGCTTGTTGGCACCGGTCTTCAAAGAGGTAGTGCTGGGACAGGCAGAGGTGCGACAGGTGTTCAAGGTGAGCAAAGTGGGCACCATCGCCGGCTGCTACCTGACCGAAGGCAAAGTCACCAGACAATCTAAGGTGCGGTTATTGCGGGGCGGAGTGGTGATCTTCGAGGGAGAGATCGAATCTCTGAAGAGATTCAAGGATGATGTGCGGGAAGTGGCGGCAGGTTATGAGTGTGGCATTGGGTTGGCCAGTTTCAACGACATCAAAGAGGGCGATGTCATTGAAGCTTATATCATCGAGCAGGTGGAACAGAAGTAGTTTTAATGGCTTGCTGGCTGACGCCATCTCGAAGGAGGATGAACTTATGACCCAGTATCGACCGGAGCGGCTGAAGGGGTTGTTGCAGGCGGAAATTAGCGATATCATTCACAACTC
>CAYVCY010000089.1:0-9379 GCA_964450265.1 uncultured Clostridia bacterium | reverse complement strand
GGGGAACTGCGTTGAGGACGAAGTATGACATTGCCTTGATTGGCGCTGGTCCAGCGGCCATCTATGCGGCCTACGAATTGCTACGAATAGCTCCAGACTTGGAGATAGTCATGGTGGAGGCGGGTCACGATATTTACCGTCGCAAATGCCCCATCGCCGAACACAAGGTGCAAAGCTGCATCGGCTGTAATCCTTGCGCGATCATGCGTGGATTTGGTGGGGCCGGTGCCTTTTCCGACGGCAAGTATAACCTAACCAGCCAATTTGGTGGCTGGTTAAACGATTATATGTCCGACGCTCAGGTGATGGAGCTGATCGACTACGTAGATCAGATCAACCTGCAACTAGGGGCGCCCAGCGAGGTCTATAGCTCCCACAGTACCTCCCTCAGCCGTGTGGCCCTAGCCTATGATCTGCACCTCTTGCAGGCCAAGGTGCGGCACTTGGGGACCGAAAACAATCTGCAGATCATGAAGGCCCTCTATGAACAGCTGCGCCAGCAGATCACCATGGTCTTCGATTGTCGGGTGCAGAGCATTCATCCATTGGACCAAGGGTATCGTCTGGAATTGGGTAGCGAGGGCGACGGCGATTGCGGCACAACCCAAGTAGAAGCTACGTACCTGATCGCGGCCCCTGGCCGAGCCGGCTCCGAGTGGTTCGCGAAACAGTGCCGCCAGCTGGGACTGCGCCTGTTCAACAACCAGGTGGATGTGGGGGTGCGGGTGGAACTGCCGGCAGAGGTGTTCCAGGAGATCACAGACGAGGTCTACGAGGCTAAGTTGGTCTATCGTACCAAGCAGTACGGAGACTTGGTGCGCACCTTCTGCATGAATCCGAAAGGTTATGTGGTGGCCGAGAACAACGATGGCATCATCACCGTCAACGGACATTCCTATCGGGATGAGGCGCTGCACAGCGAGAACACCAACTTTGCGCTCTTGGTCAGCAACCGTTTTACTCATCCCTTCAACGAACCCCATCAGTACGGAAAACGTATCGCGTCTTTCTCAAACCTGTTGGGCGGTGGAGCATTGGTGCAGCGCTACGGTGATTTGATCAAGGGTCGCCGCACCAACGAACATCGTTTGGCACAGAGTTTTGTGCGGCCAACACTGCAGGCTACCCCCGGTGACCTCAGCCTGGTGCTGCCTAAACGGCATTTGGACAATATCATCGAAATGATCGAGGTGCTGGATAAGATCGCACCTGGTACAGCCAACCACGATACCTTGCTTTACGGAGTGGAGGTGAAGTTCTATAGCTCGCGCTTGGAGCTGTCCAACGAGCTGGAAACTGCATTGCCTAACCTGTTTGCCATCGGCGACGGGGCCGGGGTTACCCGCGGCCTCTCCCAGGCCAGCGCCAGCGGCGTGCACGTAGCCCGCGTGATCGCCGGGCGACTGTAGCGATACAAAAGGGACGGTTCTTTTTGTTTCGCTCTCCGCGGCGAGGCCATTCCTCTTGTTTCCGTTGAACACAAGGTCTGGAAATTCTGGTTCTAGTCCCAGGGAAGATTAGGGGAAAGTAACTCGCAGAAGCATCAAGAGTAGACGGGAGGGCACGCCTCCACTAGAGGTTTCGGCACTCCCTCCCGCTCAGTCCAGTCTGTCGTTCCCAAACAAGGTCACCTGCGGTGGATTGCCCCGCCAGGTACCGATCACCCGCGTGTTGTGCAGCAAGATGGGGTAGACACGGGCTGCGGATCCGAACACGCTGGACACATGAGTGTCGCTGAGGAAGCGGCGCTTATCCCTGTAAGCCAGGAGCAGCACGTCAAAGGCAGGCAAATAGTGCTGTACGTCTTGCCCTGGGCCGGGGGAATCCAGCAACTCAGGCAATTGCTCAGCCAACAGGTATGCTTCATCAGGCTGTTCTTCTATGCGCACAGTGGCCAACTGCGGCCAGATCTCCTTTAGTAGCTGCCGCACCACAGGCACACGAAAACCCGACCAGTAGACCATGTCAGCCAGCGTCACCGGACCGTAGCGAGCGATGAACCGACTGATCAGTCGCCTCTTGGCTGGCCAGGCAGAGTCCTGAGGCAGCGGCTGGTGCCATGACGCGAAATAGACTGCTCGGTTGCCCTGCTGTGGTCCGCGCACACAGCCACCCAAATAGCATAAGTCTTTCAGCAGGTGGGGAAGCAAGCTATCATATGGTTTTTCTAGATCGGCTCGTACATTAATCTCCACATGCGTCAGTGGCTGCTTACCCAATACATCCCGGATGCGCGGGTAGATTTGCTGCCGCACCCGCTCCAAGGGTATGGGCAGGCGGCGCTCCAGATAACGCCCCCAACGCTGTGACCACTCTGCCTCCGTCGCGGCCTGATGGTCCGGTGCTTCCGCAGCTAACACCAGATGCATGGTGCCGCGTACCGTCCACATCCGCACCAACGGTCCGCCGGGCTGCACCAGGCTGTCCGGCATTTCTTTGCCGCCGGTGCGCACAGTCACTGCCTGCTTGGCTGCCGCGTACTCCTGTGCTTGCACAGCCACCAGCGAGCGTATAGTCTCCTCTGCACTGCTACACGGCTGTACTAAACCCAGTTGGCGCAAGTTCCACCAGGCTACCTGTGTGAGAGTAAGTGTTTGCATTGGCGAAGCCCACCTTCTATAGCGTTCAACGGCTGACAACCAGCGCGTAGTCCCTTCCTCAGTACACCTTTCGGCAGTCGCTTTTGATAGAACATATCACGGTTCATCCACAGGAACCTGACCCCGATGCGGCTGAAGGGGTTGGTGGTGGTGACCTCTCCCACCTCGCCCCAGTAATCCTGATGCCGTTTCACCTTGAGCAATATGTCCAACTGGGATCCTTCCAGACTGGCGTAGTTTCGCATCTTGCCCTCACCCAGCGATAACAGGATCACTCCTTGCTTCTTAAGGCTGGCTTCCCCTGTCGCTGAGTCCACCGTGCCGATACCGGTGTAACGGTCTGGAACCCATGCCTCCACCAGGGTATAGTAGTCGTCGTGATACTCCACATCCCGGACGGTGACGAATCTTGTCCAGAAAGACTGCCTGCCTTTTAAGGTCAGGTGACAATAGGCGGATTGCATGTCCGACCAGGGAGCAATTCCCGCGCCGCCATGGACATACAAGCTGTTCAGGAAGGTTTGCGCGGTATACACTCCTATGAAGACTGCCAATACACAAGCCAGCACACCAGCGTTTTCGATTTCAACCTGATCCCTCCCTCTAGGCGCCAGCCAGCGCAAAAGCCAGTACAACACTGATCAAATTGTGGGTGGCATGGGCGATCATGCCAGGGGCCAAAGACCCAGTGCGTTCGTAAAGGGCACCAAACAGCAATCCCGTGACGAAAAAGCTGATCAAGCCCAACCCATTGAAGTGCAGCACGGCAAACAGCAGAGAGCTGATGATCAGTCCCTTCTTGACGCCTACCTGTCGTCGCAACCAGCCATAGAGCATGCCGCGGGTAAACAACTCTTCCATCAGCGGAGCCAAGATCACCGCTGCGATGGCATACAGCACCCAGTCGATATCTAATCCTGCGTTCGCCAAAGGGTTGTTGCTCTCCAGTTGAGACAGGTCAGCTCCCAGCAACTTGGTTGCCAGCAGCGCTGTGGCCATTCTGATCATCACGCCGACCAGATGCGTACCCACCCCCCAGATCACTCCTTGTTGCCAATACCGTCGGAAGTCTTGTCGCCTCAGTTGCCAATAGGCGGTGTCCGGCCAGAAGCGATGATTGGAGTTGGTATAAAACAGCGCGGCCAACACTAGAGCCTCTCCTACGGTCCGCAGCGATGCACTGTCGTTGTCCCTCCAGCCCCTCCCGATGATCAACAACAGGATCGCCGCTACAATGCTGTATCCAAAGTAAGAGCCAAGCAAACGCCACAAATCAGCACCTCTCCAGTGTACCTCCCGTTGATCCAGGGGACCTGGCTGGGAAAACAGCACGACTTCCTTCCCCAGTATCCTCATCGCTGCACCTCTCTTTCTCTAGACGGGATGCCGTCGTTCTAGCTAGATTCCCTTGAAGGGACCTTTTCTCTACTCACCCAACTACTTCCTTCCTGGCGCAGTTGGCAATCGTTCATCTGACTTGTCGCTTACCTAGTCATACGCTAGGCAACTGTCATAGTTGCAGTGAAGTCCCAGCGTCCCACGCAGGGAAGCCCTTGTCTGGTGGCGAATCGAATATTGGATTGATTTCGCGGGAGGGGGGCAGTGCATGCTCACTTGTTTACATATATCCGACCTACACCTGGGCTGGACCGCTGGCTTTTTGAAGGACAAGGCGGAACAGTTCAGCCGCCAGCGAGACGGTTTGCTGCATCGCATCTGCCAATGGGTCACTCAGACAGCTGAGCAGATCGACCTGATCCTGATTGTCGGCGATCTGTTTGATAGCCATCGCCCAGAACCGGCTTTGGTGGAAGCGGTGATGGCTGACCTGCGTTCCTTAACAGCGGCCGGTATAACGGTGGTCACCGTGCCAGGCAATCACGATGAAATCACCTATCACGATTCGGCCTATCGCCTCTTCCAGGAGCGATGGCCGGGTTATCTGGTCACCAATCCCATGCCCGAGGCTCCGGTGCAACTGACTGTTGCCGCAGAAACAGTCTATGTCTACAGCGTAGCCTACACCGGCGGACTGACCAAAGCGGCTGATTACTTGCAGCCTTATCCCAGGGTGGCAGCTGACGGGATACATGTTGGCGCTTTTCACGGTTCGTTGGATTGGCAGAGCGGCGAGCGGGGATTGCCTTTGCAGAGCGACGCTTTGGCGGCCGCCGGTTATGACTATGTCGCCTTGGGGCATTTTCATCAACCCAGCCGCCTGGTCAAAGGCGCGACTACCATGGTCTACCCCGGGATCGTCGAGGGCAAAGGCTTCAGCGACTTGGGCTGCGGACAACTGACTCTGGTGGATCTGGATCAAGGGCGGGCCAGCGTGCGCCAGCTACCCTGGGATATTCCTCGCTGCCGGGTGGAGCAGGTGGATGTCAGCCTCTTTGATAGCGAGGATCAGTTGGATCAGTTGATTGACTCCTGGGCAGACGAGGGCTTGCTACTGCGGATGGAGCTTGTCGGCAGCGCTGACTGGATGGTGGACAAGCGGCAGCTTTGGGGCCGGCATCAAGGGCAGTTCTATCACTTGCAGGTCGAGGATGACAGCCTGTTTTTGGCAGAAGAGCTGCTGGCTCGCTGGGCCGATGAGGCTACGGTGCGCGGCCAATTTGTGCGCCAGATGCTGGCGGCGCTGGACCAGGCCAGCGATCAACACTCGCGGCAGGTGATGCAGCTGGCGCTGCGGCGAGGCATTGCTGCTTTTATGGCGGGGGGTGAGTGATGTGAGCCGAGTCAGTTGGGATCGGTTGACTTTGAAGGGTTTCGGGCGTTATCAGCAGGCGGTGAGCGTGGAGTTCGATCGCGGTTTGGCGGTGTTGATGGGGCCAAACGAGAGCGGCAAGACCACCCTGATCGCCGGGCTGACAGCGGTGCTGTTTGGGTTACCGGTCAACCAGGACAGAGCCCAGTTCGGCCAGGCCCGTTGGCGCAACTGGCAGCAGCCTGCTCGGTTTCAGGGCGAATTGCATTTCACTGCCCGGTCACAGCAGTGGCACTTAACGCGGGACTTTGCCAGCAACCAGATCAGTCTGAAGCAGCGACTCGGCGATAGTTGGCGGGAGGTGGTGCAGGGGGTGGACAATCCCGGCGCCCGACGTTCGCTGCGACGGTACCACGAGCAGTTGCGTCAGCTGATCGGGATCGAGCGGCGGGAGTTGTGGCAAACCACCTTCTGCCTGACTCAACCCTTGCCCGCGCCCCACAGCTTGGATGATGCGGTACAGGTTCTGCTTTCCGGATCAGATCGCCGAGTGGAGCAGGTACAGGCTATTCTCGATCGACAGGTGCGGGCGATTACCCGCTATTATGGCAGCGAACTGGGATCGGGCAGGGACGGCAACAAGGATCGGCAACTGGAGGAGCTACAGACAGAGATCGCTCAGCTGCAGCAGGCGATCGCTGCCGGATGCCAGGTAGCCGATGGGCTGCAGGTGGTGCAGGCCGAATTGCGGCAAGCGGAGCAGAGACAGGCAGAGCTGGCCGGCCGGCTCGAGTTGGCAGAGCGATCCCATCGAGCTTGGGGAGTTTGGCGCTCCTATCAGGAAAGGTATGGGCAGCAGTTGGCAGAGCAGCAACGCTTGGTCACGGCAGTCGGTAGAGCTGGCGCGCTCTCTCGGCGGCTGGAACAGTTCGGCCAGTGGCAGGCTGAATCGGGATCGCTGGAACAGGCGGGGCCGGAACAGATTCCCAAATTGATGGATTATCAGCGGCAGCAGCGGGAACTGGATCTGCGCCAGAGGCAGGCCGAGCGGGAGCATCAAGCGTTGTTGTCCCGGGAGCAAACCTATCGGCGGACAGAATCTGAGTGGCAACAGCAGCATGGTGTTCTACAACCGGAACCGGCGCACTTGCTGGAGGAGATTGACCTGTATCTGTCCAGTCGGGGCGGGAGAGGCACGCGGCGGCAGGCCGATTCATCAGTTGGGGCGGCCATCCCTTGGGTGTTAGCAGTCGGGGCAGCATTAACTACGTTCTTGTTTTGGGGTAAAGATGCCGCATATTTCGGCCTTTTGGGTAGCTTGTTGGCAGCCGGGCTGGCTTTTTGGCTGGGTTCTGCGGTGACCAAGTCGCTGGGGCGGAGGGAGCCGCCGCAGGTTAAGGCGCAATTAGGAAAGCTGGGTAAGTTGACTCTGCCCGAGCTGCTTGCTGCTCGTGCGGCATTGGAGCGCTTAGCCGCGGCGCAGGCAGCTCGGCCGTCGGAGGCCGAGCTGAGGGCCGCTCAAGCGGAACTGCGACAGGTGCAGCTTGAGTCAGATCACCTGCGTCAAGAGTATGACAGCACTCGTCAGGCTCTGCAGCATCTGCTGGCGCTGTTTAGCGCGGGGACAGTCGCGGAGCTAGAGATCAAGGCCTTGCATCTGCAAAACAGCATTGCGGCCACCCAGTTGCGTTGGCAAGAGCTGATCGATGGTCATCCCGGATTGCCTGCCAGGGAGCTGGGGGAGCAGCGAGGGATCGAGGATTTGTTTGTGGCCAGCGAGCAGCGCGTAGCCGCCCTGCGTCAGTCCGAGGCCGATGCCCGCCAGCGGGTGCAGCAGTTGCTGCGCCAACAAGCGACCCTCCAGGGACAGCAGCCGCTAAACATCGCTCAGGCAGAGGATCGCTTGGCTCTGCTGATTCAACAACGGGACCAATTACAGCTGGAGGTGGAGGCCCTCGGCTTCGCCTATCGCCAGTTGGCAGCGGCTAAGGAGGGCTACCAGCTCACCTATCGGGCTAGCCTGGCCAGCCAGGCGACGGCCCATCTATGCCGGATTACCGGCCAGCCGGACAGGCAAGTGGAGCTCGGCCCTGATTTTCAGGTGACCGTGTTTACAGATCAAGGGCAGGCCATACTCCCGGCGCAACTCAGCCAAGGAACCCGAGATCAGCTCTACTTCGCTTTGCGCCTGGCCATCGCCGATCTGCTGACCGACCAGGCTCGGTTGCCTTTGATCCTGGACGACCCCTTTGTGAACAGCGACGCCGAGCGGCTACAGCGTATCCACCAGGCGCTGCTGGCTGCTGCGAAGGAGCGGCAGATTCTGCTGTTCACCCACCAGCAGCCGTTGGCTGACTGGGGGCGGGACAGTGGGGATAGACCCTCCGTTCCGTTGCGAGAAGCGGAATAGTAGGGTCAGTACCCCAGTCCCACCTCTTGCTTCCTGGGCAGTTGCGCCGCCTAGGCACTGAGCTCCGTCAGCGCCTTAATCGCCCAGTCGATATCTTCTGCTGTGTTGCTGTATCCGATGCTCAGTCTGACCGTGCCAGTCGGATAAGTGCCGATCGTCCGGTGGGCTAGGGGGGCACAGTGTAGCCCCGGCCGGCTCATCACGCCATACCCTTCCTCTAATGCCACAGCCAGGTCGGCCCCATCCCAGCCGCCCAGGTTGATGGAGGTTACTCCTACGCCCCGATCGCCGCCGGGGCCATAAACGGTCATTCCCGGGATGCTCTGCAGACCGGAGCGCAGCTTTTCCGTCAGCGTCAGTTCATGTTCTCGAATCTGTTCCAGGCCTCGCTGTAACAACCATTCCACGCCTGCGGCCAACCCGGCCAAGCCAGGCGTATTCGGCGTGCCTGCCTCCAATCGATCCGGCATGAACTCCGGTTGCCAGACCTGATCCGACGCGCTGCCGGTGCCCCCGACTCTCCAAAAAGTTAGCTTGAGATCAGGACGGACATAGAGCAACCCGGTGCCTTGCGGCCCCAACAAGCCCTTATGTCCTGGCGCGGCCAGGCAGGCCGGGCGCAGTTCCTGCACGTCTATAGGTAAGACCCCCAGGGTCTGCGATGCGTCCACCAGTAGCTCAATCCCTCGATCCTGACAGAGATCCTGTACCGCCCGTATGTCTAGCAGAGCGCCAGTCACGTTGGAGGCGTGGCTGACCGCCATCACTGCCGTGTTGTCCTGTATGGCCTGCTCGAACTGTTCCAACTGCAGAGTCATTCCGTCGGGTGCTTCTATCACGGTTAGCTCAATCGTTCCCTGTCTGGCCAAATGGGAGAGTGGCCGCAACACCGAGTTGTGGTCGAAGCAGGTGGTGATCACATGATCACCTGATTTGACTAAGCCGGCGATGGCCATGTTCAAGGCATCGGTGGCGTTTAGCGTAAAGACGATACTGGCGGTGTCAGATGCATTCAGCAACAGGCGCACCTGATGGCGTGCCCGGTTGACTAGGCGAGCGGCATCCAGGGACATGCGGTGACCGGAACGGCCAGGATTGCCGCCTTTGTCCAGCGCATCCATCACCGCTTGCCGGACGCTGTCGGGCTTGGGCCAGGATGTGGCGGCGTGATCCAAGTAGATTGTTTGCATTCTATCTCCCTCCTCAGTAGCACCGAATGCAGTTCTACATCGGGCCATAAACTTCTTCATGTTCCAAGTGGCAGTCGGTGAGGGCGGTCAGCACCGCCTGCAAGTCATCCGCCGTTATCTCGGCGCAGATGCCACAGGAAGAACTGAACTGGCGCGGTACTGGCCGTAGGCGACAGACGAACCCGGTTGCTTGCAGTTCCCGCTCGGCTTCCATAGCCCAATAGACAGAGTGAAAAGTGACGATGTATTTCCCCGACATCGACTAAGGTTTGACGGTAAGAGCCCAGCTGCCGTCTTCCTGCTCGGCTACCTTCGGTTGCTGCTTGGTAGCCACCCGCAGGAAACGGGCCACATTCTCTCTGGCTACAGCAGTATCCACCAATACAGTCAGCTGCTCTCCCCCAGCTTGCGTTAGGCCTTGCTTAGCCAGCATCACCGGTTCTGGGCAAGAACGGCCCCTGGCATCAAT
>CAYVCY010000088.1:0-9415 GCA_964450265.1 uncultured Clostridia bacterium | reverse complement strand
ATTTGCCCGCAACACCTTCGGTGTTGCTAGTAGGCGCGCGCCAAGATCATTTGACGGCACCTGTCCGATAAAGTTCCCGTGTAGAATACCACGGCCAAGCGGGAGAGTGAGCTGGACGGTGGGGACCGGCCCCACTCTTCAGAGTAGGGCAGGAGTTACGGGCACCGATGTCCAATAAGGCTCAAGGAAGAAGGAGAGTGAAGGTAATGCTTTCTAAGTTTCCCAGGGCAAGACTGGTGGATCTGCCTACGGCTTTGGAGCCTCTGTCCCGACTAGGGCAGCTGGCAGAACACCAACAGCTGTTCATCAAGCGGGATGATTTGATGTCTCTCGGAATGGGCGGCAATAAGCTGCGGCACCTGGAGTTTTGGCTGGGTGAGGCGCTGGCCGACCGCTGTGATCTGATCATTGCCTGCGGGTTGCCCGAATCGAATCAGTGTCGACTGACCGCAGCGGCCGCTGCCAAACTCGATCTGGAATGCTGGTTGTTGCACAATACCGATCGGCCCGATCTCTGGCAAGGCAATCTGCTCTTGGATAGCCTGTTCGGCGCGCAGTCCATCTTTTTGGGGCCGATCAGCGAGGAAATCCGGGCCGAGCAAGCACTGGAACTGGTGGCTAAGCTACGGCAGTCAGGCCGCCGGCCTTATCTGATCGGCGACGTTGCCCGCGGCACCCTGGGCTACGTCAACGCCGCCTGCGAACTGCAACAGCAGACGAGGGACAGGGGAATCGACATCAAGCACGTGGTGATGGTGGGCGCGATGGGAGGCACAGCTTCCGGCTTCATCTACGGCACGGCACTGTTGGGACATCCCTGGCAAGTGCAAGTGATCAGTGTGGAGTATGAGGAGGCAAAGCTACGCTCCTTGCTAGAGACCAATTGCCAAGGGATTGCCGCCTTACTTTCGCATCCAATGCCGTCCTCGATTGACGAAGTAATGACCATCTACGACGACTATCTTGGCCCCGGCTATGCAAAACCGACTGCCGAGTCGATACACTGGCTGCGACAGTTGGCCAAGACCGAGGGCATCCTGCTGGAGAACACCTACACAGCCAAGGTGCTCTGGGGAATGATGGACTTAATATCGCAAGGGATCATTCCCCAAGATGAGGGCGTCTGTTTCTGGCATACCGGCGGCTTGCCGGCACTGTTCGGCCAGGCAGAGTTGGTGCAACCGAAGTAAACCTGAAACAGGAGGGGGGACAGAGGGACCTACGATTTGTCCCCCCATGTTTCATTCTGGCAGTTTGACGTCAAACCGAAACTCCATCTCATACACCGTGTCCCGCACGGTGGCAAAGCTGCCGTTCACGGTGTAATGGGCACTGTACGGTGCCAATGGTAAGAAGTCCTCGATCAACTGATCGCTGGTCAGATCATAACTCTCCGTACCATCCCAGTTTTCCACCTTGACCCGGTACCCTTCCGCAGGCGGATAGGAGAAGCTCAACTGTACCTGGGTGACCGGGAAGCCATAAACGCCGCCAATCCCCAGGTCGTTCAGGGCTTCGTTTACTTCTTGCGGTACGCCATCTCGGTTAATAGACAGAATTATCCTGGAAGCGTGCATCAACTGCTCTGCGTTGATCTGCTCATTGAAATACAACATCATCCAGGGCGGGTGCGGCGCAGGGTCTGGGTTTGCGGCGTCAAAATCAAGCAACGAATCCAGATAGGTCCAATCGACCTCGCTCTCCAGAATGTAAGCGAACTCGCCATGTTCGTCATAAGGTATATTCGCCCGCAACAACCCATCGCCTATTTCCAATCTGGTTAGGCTGGCGACCTCACCGGCAACCGTTTCGGCATAATCCACATAGAGCTGGCGACCTTCACCCTGCGGATAGCTGCCCACATAGACCTGCTTTACCTGAAGCGCTGCCATGTACTCGGTCAGTGGGTTCTCCTCCCAGCCATAGACACTGCTATAACCACGCAACTCAGCCTGCCAGCGATATGTCGAGACTCTGTTTACAGCAATTCCCTGGGGGGCTTGGTCAAGAATGAGCTCCTGCACGGTGCCGCTGCTGCCTGCGAGAGCGATGCTGGCGGAGCCGACCAAGAGTATCAGCATGGCGAAGCCGATCGAGACCGCTCCGGTGAAGCGTTTGCGGGGAGTGACCACGTTCTTAAGCCGATAGCGCAGAGAGGCCGCCGATGCAGACAGACAAGTCGTATAGCCTCTCTCGTCTCCGGCACTTTGAAGCAGCAGCTCAGCATACTGCCTGCGTTCTTGCTGGTCGCTGTCCTGCAACACAGCCTCATCGCAGCTCAGCTCCAGGTCGGCAGACACATGTCGCCTCGCCACCCACATCAGCGGGTTGAACCAACACATCGCGCTGCAAAAGCCAAGAAAAAGCTTGGTGCGGGCGTCGCAGCGCTGAATGTGTCGTAGTTCGTGCCTGAAGATCAAGCTGAGCTCGTCTTGATTGTAGTTCCGCATAGGAAGAACCAGTCGCATCGTCAACTCAAAACAACCGATGGTCACAGGCGTAGTCACCTTTTGAGAACGCAATACGGGGATATTTCTCCTCACTTCGTGCCGCCGCTGTTGGTAGCTCCATTCAGACAGGATGTCTTCTTCAGCCACCGGCACTGCGCTTTGCAGCAAGCTATAACGATAACTGAGATGGGAACCGATTTGCCATAGCAACACGCACGAGAAGCCGGCGGCCCACCCGATGATCAACGCGGGAACCCATGGTCGGGGTATGGTAATCACGAACAGGGGCGCACTGTGCCAGCGATCAAGATAGATGGTGAAATATAGCAGATTAGGCAATAGCCACAGCGTGGCGCAAGCCCGCGCGGAGATGAAACGTCGGAGAAACGGGAGAATGAGGAGAAGAACGGCGTAATAGGCACCGATATATAAGAAGAGCACAGCCGAGGTTGCCAGAAATGCCGTCCCCGCATAGGAGACGCCACCACTGATCATGGATATGACGGCAAGCATGGCCAGATAGATTGGCAGCATTAACGGCTCCACCAGATAGGTCTTGCGCCCCGGCTTCAGCCGATGCATTTTCAGTGTCTTCTCGTACCGAATTCGGTCAAGAAACGCCCAACCCACCGTAGCGGCAATCACAAGCGCCATGATCCAATTGAATATCTTCATAGCTCCTCGTGCTCCAATAATCGACGTAGCTGTTCACGGTCAGCTTTGCTCAGCCCACTGTCGCAAAGTGCGGTAGCAAAGGCGGTCATGTCCCCGCCGCAAAGCTTCCTAAAGAAGCGTTTGCTCTGAGCCGCGAGATAGCCCCGCCTGGAAATCAGGGGTGTATAACAATTGCTGCGCCCGCATTTGTCGACTGAAAGAAACCTCCGCTCCGTCAGCCTCGCCAGCAAGGTGAGCACAGTGGTTGCGGCCATCGGACGGCCCTTCCCCCGCAGGATGTCTTCAATATCGGTCCTGAACACAGGTGGACTACAGCTCCACGCAGCCTGCATCACCTCAAGCTCCGCATCAGGCAAACGGCCTGCGCTCTTGCCCATTGCAGAGATCACTCCTCTACAGATATAGTATAAGCATATTCTACACTTGTAGAGCAAAAACCACAACAGCGAATCGAGAGGGGGACAGATGCAGAATCAAAAAGCCCGGCGACGTCTTGACGTCGCCGGGTAATATCCTTAGTTGGGGCGCTTACTCCTGCTCAGACTGCCACAGACCGTGCAAATTGCAGTATTCGCGGGCACTGACCTTTTCGGCGTCGATGCAGAACTCGGCCTTCGGTGGCTGCCCCGGCTGCAGGAACTGACGATAGATTTTACCGTCCGCGATCAACTCGATCCACTCTATGTAATGTTTCTCCATCATCGGATGGGCAGTGCTGCCGACGGTAACCACAAAGCCATCATCTGTCTTCTCGATCACCGGCACATGCTTCTCTAAGGTCTTATCTGCCGTCTGCGGCACCATCAGCTCCATCGGCTGTCCGCAACAGACTAGCTCGCCCTGGCCAGCATGCACTACCTCCACCATGTTCCCACAGATGTTACACTTATAGACCTGTTTCAATTCCGTCATTTCTCGATTCCTCCTCGTCATTTCTCTGACCGGACGGAGAATGCTACTCTGCAGTTCCACGCCCGAGGTTCTTATGAATAGTATAGTAATGATTATTATTAGTGTCAATAGCGAAAGGACTATTTTTCAGAGGATTAAGGGAGAAATAGCAATAGTGGCCCTGCTCTTCGGCCCTCCATTCACTAGTGTCCCTTAACTTCCCTCCAGTGGCAATAAAGCGATGGCCCCCTGTATGAGGGGGCCAAGTAAGGGAGTTAGATGGCATAACGAAGAGAGAGAAGGCCTGATGTCAACCATCCACGTTCCTGTCATTCCGAGCGAAGGGAGGAATCCGATCCTTCGCCCCCTCGGGACGACGCTCCCTCCTGTCTTTGCAAGTGCAACCAGGAATCTAGGTCCTTTATCGTTTGCTAACCTTGGTCGGCTGGGCGTACTCCACACCAAAGGTCTCTACACTGACCGTCTGCATCTTCTGTTCTTCCCGCGGGCAATCGGAGCGGTCGCGAGGGACAGCCACGATTTGGTCGCATACCTCCAGCCCGGCTGTAACCCGACCAAAGGCGGCGTACTGCCCATCCAGATGCGGTGCGTCGGCCACCATCAGGAAGAACTGCGATCCGGCTGAGTTGGGGTGCTGCGCCCGGGCCATGGAGATCACACCCCGGGAATGCTGCAGCCGATTAGGAAATCCGTTGCCTGAGAACTCGCCCATGATCGAGTAACCGGGGCCACCCATGCCGGTGCCATCGGGATCGCCGCCTTGAATCATAAAGCCAGGGATGACACGGTGAAAGATGGTGCCGTTGTAAAAGCCTTGCTGCACCAGATGGATGAAGTTGCTCACCGTGTTAGGAGCGGTTTCCGGAAAAAGCTCCAGCTCGATCTGGCCACCATCCGCCATCTGGATAGTGACCACCGGGTTCTGCTTAGTTTCGCTCATGTTTGCTACCTCCTAATGAAGCCTTATTTGTCGACCATGACTAGCGGGGGCGGGTACGTTACCCCGAAGGTCTCCACCGTCACCTGGTTCATGGTGGGCGGTGACTCTGGACGGTCGTTCTCATCGGTGGGCAGATTGACTATGCGGTCAACCTCATCCATGCCGAAAAGCACACTGCCGAAAGCAGCATACTGCCCATCCAGACCGCTGTTATCCTTCACCATAATGAAGAACTGCGATCCAGCTGAGTTAGGATCGTCGCCACCCCTGGCCATGGACAATACCCCTCGGGTATGCAGCAAGGGGTTGTTGAAGCCGTTGGCTGCGAATTCTCCAGGTATACCATATCCCGGGCCGCCCATGCCGATGCCCAAGGGGTCTCCGCCTTGAATCATGAACTCGGGAATCACCCGATGAAAGATGGTTCCGTCATAAAATCCGTATTGGATTAGATAGATGAAGTTGTTCACCGTGTTTGGTGCCACGTCTGGATAGAGCTCGAGCTCAATCGTCGCCCCGTTATCCATGGTGATGGTCACGATGGGATTATTGTCATCCGCCTGCAGCAGATCCTTGAACTCCTCTTTCAGCCGGTCCAACTCTTCTTCCGTGTTGATCCGGGGCATGATCGAACGGAGTTCCTCCAGGTCGGCGTACAGCACATAATCGGGCTGCTCGATCACCTCTTGCTTTTTGCCCTCGTCCAGCAGTTCCTCTCTCACGTAGACCGCCAGATTATGCTTTACTTCGCGGATGCTGGTCCACTGCCCCTTCCCAGCGGTGAACAGCCCGTCATCCGCTGCTCGGAGGCGGATGTGGTCCTTGGTCACTCCGCTGATATCCCGGGAATTGCCCCGCAGCATCCCTACCTGGCCGGATGCGTCCTGGTAGAGCCAAAGCAGCGTGCCCCGATAGTTGAATTTGGCATCCAGCACCGGGATGGCATTGGCCGGAGGCTCCAGCGGAGCCGACCGACAGCCGACTACGCCAAGCACCAACAACAGTCCCACCAAGGTCAATTCCAGCAAACGTTTCATACCACATCCCCCATTCCCCACATCTCTCTTCTCTCGTTCTCATCTCTTGCATCGAGCATTCTGACTTCTGATTCTTATCCCCCACAGATATTGCGGGCAATAGAGCGTTGTTGCTTGAGCAACAATCAGCTTGTCCATTACCCAAGTGGTCTAAAGTGCTGAATAATGGCCTCTGCCACCCGGAGACCATCGACGGCGGCCGAAATGATGCCTCCAGCGTACCCGGCACCTTCGCCACAGGGATATAGCCCACCGATATTGGACTGATAATCCTCTCCCCGCAGGATGCGTATCGGAGATGAGCTGCGCGTCTCCACGCCGGTGAGCAATGCATCGATCCGGTCAAAGCCCTTCAGCTTGCGTCCGAACTCCGGGATAGCCTCCTGCATGGTTTGCACCGCATACGGAGGCAGGCACCGGGCAAGATCCCCCAGTCGCACTCCCAAACGATAGGACGGACAGACCTGTCCGAATTCAGTGGACGTACGATTGGCTAAAAAGTCGCCCACCAACTGAGCCGGCGCTCTGTAGTCGCCACCCCCCAGCTCGAAGGCCAGCCGCTCCCAGCGACGCTGAAACTCCACCCCTGCCAAGGGATGGTCTGAACCGTAGTCAGCTGGCTGCACTCCTATCAGTAGGGCTGAGTTGGCGTTCTTTGCGTCCCGGGCATACTCGCTCATGCCATTGGTGCAGAGGTAACCCGGTTCGGAAGCTGCCGCAACCACCTCTCCCCCCGGGCACATGCAGAAGGTATAGGCAGAGCGGCCAGAAGGCGAGTGGTAAACCAACTTATAGTCGGCCGCGCCGAGATTCTTATGCCCGGCAAAGCGCTTGTATTGAGCCTGGTCGATCAGCGATTGCGGGTGCTCGATGCGCACGCCGATGGAAAAAGGCTTGGGTTGCATCTGCACACCCTGAGCATGCAACATGGCAAAGGTGTCTCGGGCGCTATGCCCGATGGCCAGCACCACCAAGTCTGTAGGCAGACGGGTATCCCCGTTGATTACCACGCCGCTCACCCGTTGCCCTGAGACAGCTACCTCCGTCACCTGTGCGTGCCACCGCACCTCGCCACCTAAACTGACGATTCGCTGCCTTAAGTTGCGGACGACAGAGCGCAGTCGGTCGGTGCCGACATGGGGTTTCTGCGAGTAGATGATCTCCTCGGGCGCACCCGCCGCGATCAGATCCTGCAGCACTTTGCGCCCCCGCTGGTCCTTGATCATACTGGTCAGCTTGCCGTCGGAGAAGGTGCCGGCACCCCCCTCACCAAACTGCACGTTGCAGCTTGGGTTTAGTCGGCCAGAGCGCCAAAACTGCTCCACGGCGAGCACCCGCTGATCCACATCCCCTCCCCGCTCCAAGAGCAGCGGCCGATACCCCATCTCCGCCAACAATAGGCCAGCAAACAGCCCCGCCGGCCCGGTGCCGATGATCACGGGGCGGGTGGAAAGCGGCGATCGGCCGACAGTCGGGTAGTGGTAGTCCATCTCCGGCGCAATGCTGATATTGGGATCCTGTTGCCAGTGCGATAGCAGGGAAGACCGACCGGCCAACTCTACATCGATGGTATACACAAAGTGGATCATGCCTGCCCGGCGGGCGTCTATCGATTCCCGATAGATGCGATAGTCGACGATCTGTTCCCGAGAAACACCCAGTTTGCGCAGCAGAGAGGGCAGCACTTGCTGACGATGGTCCACATCTACCTTGATGTTGCTCACTCGGATCAATCTGATCAACCTTTCCAGCGCTCAAACTCTCTGCTATTTTTTGCCCAGAGTGGCGAGATAAATCACAAACTGATCCAGACCATCCAAGCCCAACAGCCCATTGATCTCATCATCGTCAAAGGCAGCGATAGCACAGACCCCAGAGTCCACCGCCTCGGCAGCCAGGTAGAGGTTCTGGCAGACGTGACCGGCATCCAGATGCATGTAGCGGTAGGAGCGCTCCTGATAACGCCAGATAGAACGATAAGCTACCGCAACCCAGATGAAGGTGGCCGCGCTATTCTTGACCATCGGCTGCTTATACGCCGCATGAGTGATCTTGTCGGCCAGCTCCGGAGCGAGGTCAACGGCGACCAGCTGGTGCTCCTCTGAAACGAAGCGATAGACTCCAGGTTGCAACCCTGCTACCCTATTCACCAGGATATAGGTCTCAAAGGGGTGGCGTGAACCGGCTGAAGGTACGGTGCGCAGGGTGGCGGGACGGCTGGTCACCCGCTTCACGCCTTGGGTGCACCAGAGCAAATAGGACAACTCCTCCAGTGTCAGCTCCTCTTCGGCATACTTACGCAGGCTCTTGCGCTCGTTGATCGCTGCCGTGAGATCCAGTTGTTTCACCTGGATGCCCTCTGGCCGCGGCAGGGCGATGGTCGGCTTGCCTTCTGCACCCTGAGTCAAGGGCGGCTGGGGCAGTTCCTTCTGTTGGTCGGATTCCCCTAGATACTGATACTTAGTCCTCTCCATAAACTCCTGTCCGGTGTTCAACTTCATCGTTCATTCCCCTTTCTGGATGTTCGCTAATCCGAGCTCCGTCTAGGCGGCACCTATGCCAAGTCTTAGCGTTTCTATTTTCTGCATCGTCTGTCTCAACACCTGCCTGACAAGCAAAGCCCAGGGGATGTTTAATGACCTACTAGAGGGAGTAGACTAGGAAGACGGACGATAAGCCCCGAATTATCAGCGTTCTGCAGTGTCAGCTGTTGAACCGAGGCTTACCTTGTGCTATAACTAGTCCAAACGAGTACCTATAAGGAAGTGATTATTCTTGGCCATCAACGAGACGGAGATCACCAACTTCATCCGCCACATCATCGACGAGGACATTGCCAAAGGATGGAACGATGGGCGCGTGCACACCCGGTTCCCGCCCGAACCGAACGGATATCTACATATCGGCCACGCCTTGGCTATCCTGCTCAACTACGGCATCGCCAGGGATTACGATGGCCAATTCAATCTTCGTTTCGACGACACCAACCCAGAGAAGGAAGAGACGGAGTTTGTGGAAGGAATCATTGAGAATATCAAGTGGCTGGGCGTCGACTGGGAGGATCGCCTGTTCTTCTGCTCGGACTATTTTGATGACCTTTATCACTTTGCCATTCAGTTGATTGAAAGAGGACTGGCTTACGTGGACGATCTGTCTGCGGAAGAGATCCGGGAATACCGCGGCACGTTGACCGACCCGGGAAAGAACAGCCCCTACCGGGATCGCGCAGTGGCAGAAAACCTGGACCTGTTCAGGCGAATGAAGGATGGGGAGTTCCCCGATGGCAGCCGCGTACTGAGGGCAAAGATAGACATGGCCGCCGGCAACATCAACATGCGGGACCCGGTGCTCTATCGCATTCGCCACGCCCATCACCACCGTACCGGGGACAAATGGTGCAT
>CAYVCY010000087.1:0-9545 GCA_964450265.1 uncultured Clostridia bacterium | reverse complement strand
AACCCAGATTTTCATCTGGTTCCATCATTGTTCAGTTTTCAAGGTTCTGAAGCTCTTTTTGAAAGCTTTGCATGAAGTGCGTTTTGAATGTCCTCGTCGTTATGGCGGGGCTTCTCACATCCAGCTGCCCACACCTCGCTGCTCATTGGCGCATTAGTAATGTTAGCACAAGATTTCGTCCCTTGTCAAGGGACGCAAAGACTAACTGCATTCGCCACCCTAGCGGCCCGCCTGACTAATATACCAACAGTCAGCACCAAGAGGCAAGTGGTAATTGATGGCCTTATTAGTGCCTCTACGATGCCCTAAAGAGGCCGATATAAGCGCGAGAGGCGCGGTTTAAACCGCGCCTGCCAATCCGCCACCGTTGATACCCAGCACCTCGTATTTGATTATTCCGGCCGGCACCACAACCTCCACCGTTTCCCCCACTCGTTTCCCTAGGAGTGCCTTGCCGACTGGAGATTCGTCTGAAATCCGTCCTTGCATGGGGTTGGCCTCAGGTGAACCTACAATGGTATACTCAAGCTCGTCTCCAACCTCCATGTCCTTCAACTTGACTACGGTGCCAACGCTGACGTGATCGTTGGCGATGTCGCTGGCATCGATCAGTCGCACGTTGCGCAGGTTCCTTTCCAATACTGCAATCCGCCCTTCGATAAATGCCTGCTCGTTTTTTGCATCATCGTATTCAGAGTTCTCACTGAGATCGCCAAACTGGATTGCCGCTTTGATGCGCTCGGCAACTTCTTTGCGTCTGTCTGTCCTCAGGTAGTCTAGCTCCTGCTCTAGCTTCTGCAAGCCTTCTGCGGTGAGCAGGATTTGTTTCTCCGCCATGTTCCTCTCTCCTTTACCCTCACAGTTGCTTCTCCCATGTCTATGGCGCATCCACGCCGAAACACGTCGAACACCGCAACACCCAATTTGACTGACCCTAGGCGGTCGGTGCGTGCTTTATGATATGTGCTTTTGTTTCAAAGTATGCGAGTCCGAAGGACAAGCTAGGATGACCAAGTCTGCCCGACATATCCTTAGGAAAACCTGCAAATCAGGCACAACAACCGGAGACGAGAGACCAGCACCGACAGCCTTTCAGCGCAAACATTATACGAATGAAAACTTTGGCTGTCAATGTAACTTTCCAGATCAAGCTGAAGCAGATGCGCGCCAATGAGGGCAGCAAATGCCCTCTATACTTCGCCGCTCAGCTGAACATTTCCTTCCCCGATCAGGCGATAAGCCGATGGCCAGCCGCTCCAATCTAAAGCCTGCTCCATCGCTTTCAGCCTCCGAGGAAACTGGCTGGACAGATGTTCTTTCCTGGTGGGAAGCGAAGCGGCAATCAGGGATTTCTCCAGGACAGGATGCTGATCCTGTTGCTCTGCCCAGATGATTTCAGGCAAACCCAGTTGTGTAGGCAAGTCGTCTTCCATGGAGAGGCATCCGTCCAGACGCGCTGAGACTAACCCATCGGTGCAGATCAGCAGCGTATCCTGTGGCAGTGACAAGCACCGCACCCTCTCTAGATTGCTAGGCGAGTAAACCAGCACATGGGCATCAACCCTGCCTGAGAGATAGCTGGACTGCCGGATGGCTACTCCGCTATATCCGATAGCTTTGGCGCTTTCTCGGGACTCAAGCAGCACGGTGATGGACCGAACATAGGGCTCCAGGCCTAGCACCCAAAGGGGACGCTCCCAAGCAGCCACAGCCAGGGCCACCGCCAACCGATCGCCAAGAAGCTGTAGCTGCTTCGTCAAATTAGGCAATACCCGACGTAGCAGACCAAGAGATAAAAGGCGGCCGGCGAAGCGTTGGCGGGGATAACCAATAGTGAGGTTTCTTGAGTAAACGGTGACTCCCTGTTCACTGTCGGCTGCTTTGCTAGGTTGCTTTTGTCTACGCAGGGTATCGGCGAACACGCACAGCTCTACCTGCTGTTCCCCGCAAGGAATCTGTTCCCGCCATATGGGTTTGGGTGGCAAGCGGGTGCTCACCCTTTCAAGCATGGTCAGCGGAACAAATTTCGTCCAGGTTCCGTAATGGCGCAAACGTTCGCCGACCAAAGCCTGTCGGTAGAATACTGGAACTGCGGACATGAAAACACCCCCCAGCTAGCCTTATGCCCGCTGGGAGATGCTTGATGTATGACTGTAGTCACATAATCAGAATTCATTGTGGCGGTGACAAGCGCTGTGGCGCCACTAGTTCGCCGTCCCGCGTAACCCTTCCAGGATCTGACGCAGGGTCTTAGGCTCGACGTAGCGATCCCCTTGGATAGGGGACTCGCCAATGTTGACCGAGATCAACTGTCGGTCTGTCAGCGCTTCCGCTAGATTGATGCGCATATTAGAGCCGATGAAGATAACCGTATCATAGCTGCGTATCAGCGCCATCAGCCGCATCAACTCGTTGATCAAGTCGGTGCCTGTAGACTCATTGGCCAGCTGCCAGCGCTCTTTGTCTGTCAACAACAAGCAGTAGTCTACACCATATTCCTTGGCCACCGACTCCAGTTCTTCCTTGTTGGAAACAGGGAAGCCGATCAAGCAGATCTTCCCACCCTTGCGAATCTCGCCTAACGTCTCCAACCGGGACACGAAGCTGCGGTCGACGCCTAGCTCGTTCGCCGCTTCCTGCTGAGAGGCCCCAGCAATCCGCCTCTCCAGTATTCTGTCGATCATGTGAATAATCCGTTCGCGGCTGACCAGCTTTTCTCCAATGCGAATAAAGTCCATTTGGCATACCCCACTTCTGGTTTCGCCCGTTTGTTTCCATTTTACCTATCAAGGCGCAAGAAGACAAGAAGCATCTCACCGAAAGCGTCTCCCGGCACGATGCTCCTCCCTAAAGGTGTCTTAGTGCCCTAAATACGCCTGAGGGCGAGTGTGCAGTTGTGTCCCCCAAAGCCAAGGGAGTTGGACATAGCCGCTCTAAGGGGCAGACTTCTGCCGACATTAGGAACATAGTCAAGATCGCAGTCCGGATCCGGCGTCTTCAGGTTAGCTGTCGGATGAACAAAGCCCTCTTGCAGTGACAATGCTGTGGCTGCCAGCTCAACCGCTCCCGATGCGCCCAGCAGATGCCCGATCATCGACTTGGTAGAGTTCACAGCCAAATTTCGAGCATGATCTCCGAAAACATTCTTGATCGCCAGCGTCTCTAGGCGGTCATTCATATCTGTGGAGGTGCCATGGGCGTTGATATAATCGATCTCGCTCGGCTGCATCTTTGCATCAGCCAGAGCCAATTGCATCGCCCGGGACGCCCCCTTTGCCTCAGGATGGGGTGCGGTGATATGGCTGGCATCGTTAGTGACGGCATAACCGACCACCTCCGCATAGGCATGCCCGCCTCGGCGCACCAAGTGTTCCTCGGTCTCCAACAACAGAACTGCCGCCCCTTCGCCCATGACAAAGCCATCGCGATGCAGATCAAAAGGACGGGATGCAGTAGCCGGATCGTCATTGCGGGTGCTCAAGGCGCGCAAGGCGCAGAATCCGGCCAACCCGATCGGGTGGATGGATGCTTCTGTTCCACCAGCTAAGATCAGATCGGCATCGCCGCGCTGCAAGCTGTGGAACGCCTCCCCGATCGACTGCCCACCGCTAGCGCAAGCAGAGACGATGTTGTTGGCAGCGCCGGTAAAGCCATAGCGAATGGCCACATGGCCTGCCGCCATATTGCCAATCATCATCGGAATCAGAAATGGACTGACCTTCTCTGGTCCCTTATTGAGCAACACTTCGTGCTGACTTGCCAGCGTCTCCAGCCCGCCGATGCCGGAGCTGATGTAGACACCAACCCGTTCTCGATCCAGCTGCTCCAAGTGTAAGTTGCCATCCTGTACAGCCATATCGGCGGCGGCCAACGCGAACTGCACAAAGCGATCTGTTCTGCGGGCCTCTTTTCTGTCCATGAAGTCACCGGGCTGCCAATCCTTGACTTCCGCAGCTATCCGGGCAGGATAGTCGCTGGCGTCAAAACGAGTGATCGGCCCAACTCCACTCTTGCACGACTTAAACTTCTCCCAGACAGTCGTCTTGCCCAAACCAAGAGGTGTAACCATGCCAATGCCTGTGATAAACACTCTTCGCATTTGTTTACCTCCCCTTAGGCCTTGCTGGCGATGTATTTGGCGACATCGTTGACGGTGACAATCTGCTGCAATTCCTCTTCAGCGATCTTCAGAGAGAACTCTTCCTCCAAAGCCATTACCAACTCCACCATGTCCAGAGAGTCGGCACCCAGGTCATCCTTGACCTTGGAGTCGGCTTCAATCTCATCTACACCGAGGCCGAGCTGATCGGCGATAATCTCCTTCACCTTATCGATAGTGGTCATTTTCTGTCACCTCCTTCCAGCAACAGCTTATCTGTTGCGGATAATAAAGCGATTGTTGCTTCTTAGCAATACCTTTAAGTATTGCGGGCAATAAAGCGATTGTTGCTTTAGCAACTATCGGCTTGTACCTAAGCAACTATCGGCTTGTACCTAAGCAACTAGCGGCTGGTACCTGAGCAACTATCGTCTTGTGCCTAAGCAACTATCGGCTTGTACATATCATTGCATAGCCAGTCCACCATTGACATTGAGCACCTGACCGGTGATATAGTTTGCCTCCAGGGCGGCCAAGAAACCGACCGCATTGGCTACATCTGCTGCAGTGCCTGCTCGCTGTAAAGGAACTTGCGCAACAAAGGCTTGCTGTTGTTCAGCCGTGAGGCTAGCTGTCATCCCGGCACCGATGAATCCAGGTGCCACTGCATTGACGGTGACTTGCCGGGAGGCTAACTCACGGGCAGCAGTCTTGGTGAGGGCAATCAGCCCTGCTTTGGAGGCAGCATAGTTAGCCTGCCCAAAGGTTCCTAATTGACCGGCCACCGAAGCGATATTGATAATCCGGCCATAACGCTGCCGCATCATCAGCTTGGCCGCCTGCTGAGTGCATAGGAAGGCCGCTTTTAAATTGACGGCCAGCACCAGGTCAAAGTCCTCCTCACTCATTCTGACCAATAATTGATCCCGGTTTACGCCTGCGTTGTTCACCAAGACATCCAGACGGCCGAACTCTGCCTTCACCTGCTGGAACATCTCCGCGATCTGGCTGGAATCTGGCAGATCAGCGACAACCGGCAGGCACCTGACGCCTGTGGCGGACAACCGCTCAGCCAGCTGCTGCTGGCGTGACAGATCACGACCGTGCAACACTAGATCGAAACCCTGGCCGGCTAAATTAGCGCAGATGGCAGAGCCTAGAGCGCCGCTGGAACCGGTAACCAAGGCCACCCGCTGCACACTCAATTGGCTGCACCCCCCAGCAATTCCACATTGATCTGTTTGGCCGTCTCAGCAATCTCCGCAGCCGAATTGGCCCGATAGATCTTCGCTTTTCGGTTGATCTTCTTCACCATTCCGCCGACCGTGCTACCGGGACCGACCTCTAGGAAGTGAGTGAAGCCTAAGTCAAGCAGACGAGAGACACCGGCGGCGAACTCGATCGGCTCGCTCACCTGGCGGGCCAAGAGCTGTTGCACCTGATCGGCCGATTGGTAGACGCTGGCGTCGACATTACTGACCACCGTCAGTTGCGGCCTTTCCCACCCGGCCGACTGCAGATGCGGCAGGAAAATCTCTCCGGCCCGTTGCAGCAGGCGGGTATGAAACGGCGCGCTTACCGGCAGCGGGATAACTCGCTTGGCCCCTGCTGCTGCAAGAGCAGCGCAAGCACGCTCGACAGCCGGCTTATCACCGGCAATGACCACCTGCTCGGGGCTGTTGTAGTTGGAAGCCTGCACGAAGGAATCCCCGCGGCACTCCTGCTGGCAAGTCTTCTCTACTGTTTGGCGGTCCAGCCCGATGATTGCCACTACCGCGCCAGCCCCTGCCGGATAGCCCTCATCCATGGCTTTACCCCGCTCATGCACTAGACGGACGGCCGCGTGAAAATCGATCGCCCCTGCCGCCACCAAGGCACTGTACTCACCCAAGCTCAAACCAATAGCAGCGTCTGCTCGGAGGCCAGCTTCCTTCCACGCCTGGTAATAGGCCAAAGAGGTGGCCAGGATGGCTGGTTGGGTGAAGGGGGTCAAATTCAACTTCTCCGCAGGCCCGGCAGTAATCAGCTGGGAAATGGACCAGCCGAGGGCTTGGTCCGCTTGCTGAAAGAGGTCAAAGGCTGCTGGATAATGCTCGGCCAGCTCCTGACCCATGCCGATTGTCTGCACTCCCTGTCCAGGAAACAACAAAGCTAACTTTGGCACAGAAATCCCTCCAAACGCGAAATGGTAGATTTCATCTCTGTGACAATCTCTAAGATGATCTCCCTTACCGGCATAACTTGCTTCACCAGACCGGCCGACTGACCGGCCATTACTGAACCAAAGCTGACATCGCCCTCTCGGGCTGCCTGCCGCAATCTGCCTACTCCAAACTCGCCCAGCTGTCGCCAATCGGCGCCATTAGCCTCCATATCCCGATACTGTCGGGTGAAGCGATTGCGCAAGGATCGCACGGGATGACCGGTGGAATAACCACTGACCACTGCGTCCCGATCGCCAGCCTGCACGATCGCCTCTTTGTAAGCGTCGTGGGCGGTACACTCCGTGCTGCATACAAAACGAGTGCCCATTTGCACCCCGGATGCTCCTAGCGCAAAGGCAGCCACCACTCCACGGGCATCGGCGATGCCACCGGCCGCGATCACCGGCAGATCCGAAGCATCCACCATTTGCGGCACCAAGGCCATCGTACTGACATCCCCAATATGCCCTCCAGCCTCCCAGCCTTCCGCGATCAACCCGTCCACACTCAAACGGGCGAGGCGCTTCGCCAAGGCGACAGAGGACACTACCGGCAATACCTTGATCCCCTGCGCCTGCAGGCTGGCAACATAGGGGCCAGGATTGCCGGCACCAGTGGTGATTACCGGAACTCGCAGTTCGGCCACCAGCTGCAACACCTGCTCCGCGTGGGGAGACATCAGCATCACATTCACCCCAAAGGGCTTTTCTGTCAATTCTCGCGTGCGATCTATTTCCTGTTGCAGAGCTTCCGCCGGCATATTGCCTGCTCCAATCACCCCCAAGCCGCCAGCCTCCGAAACGGCAGCCGCCAGTTCAGCTTGGGCCACCCAAGCCATGCCCCCTTGGATGATCGGGTATTCAATTCCTAACAGACGAGTGACTGCGGTATTCAGCATGCGGGTCCCCCTACCATTCGATTATTGCTGTGCCCCAAGTGAGCCCACCGCCGAAACCAGCCAATAGCACCCGCTGTCCCGCCTGGAAATTGCCCGCCTCTGCCGCCTCAGCCAGCGCGACGGGAACGGATGCAGCAGACATGTTGCCATAATTCCTCAGATTGACGATCACCTTTTCCCGAGGAATACCCAAGCGCTTGCTGACCGAATTGATGATTCGTTGGTTAGCCTGGTGTGGCACAAACCAATCCACATCGGTGACCTGCAGGTCGCAGTTTGCCAACAGCTGCAGACCGGCCTCGGGCACCTTGGAGATGGCGAACTTGAACACTTCTTGCCCTTCCATTTGGATGAAGTGCTCACGGTTAGCCATGGTGGCTGCGTTGGCTGGCTTGCGAGACCCTCCCGCCGGCAGCTGTAGCAAACTGGCTCCGGTACCATCGGCACCAATTTCAACAGAGCGAATAGTATGTTCCTCGCTCGGACCGAGCACAAACGCCCCAGCACCGTCGCCAAACAGGACACAGGTATTGCGGTCTTGATAATCGGTGATGCGGCTCAGTGTCTCTGCGCCGATCAGCAAGCAATACTCGATCGCTCCAGTGTTGATCAGGCTTTTGACCAAGGATAGCCCATAGATGAAACCTGAACAAGCAGCAGAAAGATCAAAAGCTGATGCCCTGCTCGCTTGCAGTTCAGCTTGCACCAAGCAGGCTGTGGAAGGGAAAGCCGTATCTGGCGTAACCGTGGCAACTATGATCATGTCTAGTTCGGATGCATCCAGATTAGCCCTGGCCAATGCCTGCCGAGCGGCGGCTATAGCCAAGTCCGACGTAGCTTCTGTATCGCTGGCGATGCGGCGCTCCAAGATTCCAGTTCTAGTTCTAATCCATTCGTCGCTGGTATCCACCATCTGCTCTAGTTCGTGGTTGGTCAGCACTTGGCTGGGCAGATAATGCCCCCAGCCGAGGATTCCTGCCTGCTGCATCAGCACGGCCCCCTTTGTGTGCACATACTTGTGAACAGATTATAGCACGTCGCCTTTTTCTGTGCAATGGTTTGTGCACACAAAGTATCTACAGTATCCGACAAAGCTATGCGTTTGGGAAGTAGGAAATGGGATGTGGGATGTGGAATGTGGAATGTGGGGATTGAGAAGTGAGAGATGGGAAGTTAGAGGTCGGAGGTCAGAAGTTGGAAAGGGAACGGGGGAGGGGGAGGGACTGGGGGGAGGCAAGCTCGGCCCCCTCGCGGAGGGGGCTGTCGCGAAGCAACTGGGGGAGTTTTGGTGGGACAGACGAAGCTATGACAAAGTGGCGCGAAGCACTGCCTCCAAATCGGCCAGGCTCTTAGCCTGATTGATGCCATCCCGCGCCCGTGCGGCCTGCGGTAACCCCTTGACGTAGGCCGCCAGAATTTTGCGCATCTCTCTGATAGCTGTGTATTCGCCCTTGAATTGGACTGTCAAACGCAGGTGCGCCAGAGCGATCTCCAGGCGTTCTCCATTGTCTGGCTCTGGCGCATAGCTGCCGGTGCCGATCAAGTCTGCTACCTGACCGAGCAGCCAGGGCCGGCCTAAAGCGCCTCGAGCCAACATCACGCCGTCGCAACCGGTCTGTTCAATCATGCGCTGGGCATCTTCAGGCCGGAAGATGTCACCGTTGCCGATCACTGGGATGGAGACCGCTTCCTTCACCTGCCGGATGATGTCCCAATCGGCAGTGCCACTGTAGAACTGCTCCCTGGTGCGGCCATGGACAGCGATAGCTGCCGCCCCGGCTGCGGCCATCGCTTTGGCCATCGGAACTGCGGTGGGGTGACTGGCATCCCAACCTTTGCGAATCTTCACCGTCACCGGGATCGGGACCGCATCTACCACCGCGCTGACAATGTCAGCGGCCCGGGGAATATCCTTCATCAGGGCCGAGCCCTCACCATTCCTCACTATTTTCGGCGTCGGACATCCCATGTTGATGTCCAGGATCTCGCACCGACTGATAGACCAAGCCAGGCGGGCCGCCTGCCCCATCGCTTTCGGATCGCTGCCGAAGATCTGTACCGCAATCGGTCGCTCCTCGGGCGAGACTTGCAGCATGCGCTTCGTTTTTGCTTGGTCATAGACCAGCCCTAAATCGCTCACCATTTCGCTATAGACTAAACCAGCGCCGTGCTGCTTGCAGATCAGGCGATAAGCCTGATCTGTAAAGCCGGCCATCGGCGCTGCGAAAACCCTATTTTTCAATACTAAATTGCCTATTCGCATTCTGATCACCACCAAATTCAGCTCTGAGCCACGGGTGAGCCACGGGGACGGTTCCGATGACTCACTCGCGAGTGAGCCATC
>CAYVCY010000086.1:0-9557 GCA_964450265.1 uncultured Clostridia bacterium | reverse complement strand
TCTCTCCCTCCGTCACGGCTGCGCCGTGCCACCTCCCTGATCAGAGGGAGGCAAGCCTCGGCCCCCTCCGGGAGGGGGCTGTCGCGAAGCGACTGAGGGAGTCAAAAGGGGCTGTCGCATGACAGCCCCTTATACCATTCGCTTCGCGCCCGGACTGCGCTTCACCGCTTTAATAGGTATGTTGGTGATCAAAGCAGCTGCCTCCTCCGATTGCTCCAGATCGATCAGCAGGCCGCTCTCGTCTATCTCCACAAACTCCTCAATCACTTCCATGATCCGCCGCTTGATCTCCTCCAACATTTCAGGAGCAATACTGGAGCGATCGTGCACCAAAATCAGCTGCAGGCGCTCCTTGGCCCGCCCGCCACTACCTCTTCCAAACAAAAGCCGTCTCAGATCAAACATTTTTCACCCACCATCTACGTTCCTAGCCCGACGAGCTTCCTCAACCGGGCAAAGAATGAAGATTCGTCCTGCCACTCAACAATAGGCACATCCTCACCGATCAGGCGACGGGCCATATTGCGATAAGCTTGTCCCGCTTTGCTGCTCTGATCGAGGGAAGTCGGCTCCCCCCGATTGGTGGAGATGATCACATTCTCATCCTCAGGCACAACGCCCAGCAGCCCGACAGCCAATAATTCCACCACATCTTTGATCTCCAGCATCTCTCCCCGCTTAACCAAGGCAGGCTTAAGCCGATTGACAGCCAGGTGAATGCGCTGGACATCGTTAGCCTCTAACAATCCGATTACCCGGTCTGCATCCCGGACAGAAGATACCTCGGGATTGACCACCACAATCGCTTCGTCCGCCCCGGCAGCAGCCGTCTTAAATCCTTCTTCAATGCCAGCCGGGCAGTCGATCAGCACAAAATCATACTCTTCCTTGATCTCGTTCACCAGACGGCGCATCTGATGGGGCTTTACGGCGGACTTGTCCCTGGCCTGCGCCGCCGGCAGCAGCACTAAATTGACGTCGAATCGCTTGTCCTTGACGGCAGCTTTCTTCCAGGCGGTTGCACCTTCCACCACATCCACCACCGTATAGACGACTCGATTCTCCAATCCCATGAACAGATCTAGATTGCGCAGCCCCACATCGGCATCTATCAAAGCGACTTTCTGCCCCAGGGCTGCCAACGCAGCGCCCAAATTAGCGGTGGTGGTAGTCTTGCCGACGCCACCTTTGCCTGAAGTTACTACAATCGCTTTACCCACTCGTGAGCCCTCACTTTCCCTCAATCCTGCCCTGGTAGATAGGGTTCGATCACAATTTTGTCGTCACGCAGCCGTGCCACTTCGGGAATCCCCCGGGCGGTATCCGCAACCGGCTCATCCGGTTGCCGTGCCCAAACGCCGGCAATACTGACCTGCGTAGGGGCCATTACCGTAGCCGCCACAATCGCCGCCCTGTTCCCTGAGTATCCGCCATGGGCAGTTCCTCTCAGCACTCCCAGAATAACGACGTTGCCATCGGCAATCACTTCTCCTCCAGGGTTGACGTCGCCGATCACCACCACGTGACCAGGATGATAAAACTGCTGGCCAGAGCGAATCGTCCGCTCCACTACCAGAGCGGTCATCTCGCCCTCTACCGGCTCAGGCTTGGCTTGTTCCAGACGCAGCAGCTGTACACCGTCATGCCTGTTTAGCACCTGCCTCACCGTCTCCACCTGTTCAGCTGAGAGCAGACGACGCCCGGTATTGATCACGATGCGGGCACCACGAAAAAAGTTGCCACCATCGGAGAGGCGATCCTCCAGAGAGTTGACTACCTGCGGAAAATCGAATTCATCATTAAAGTAGATATGTATGCCTTCCCGGGTTCCCCTGAATAAAACAGCTTCATTCGGCAACTTCTACCCCTCCAGAGAAAAACTATCACTGTGTATATTTCGCCCCAAACCGACCAGTTCCTGCGCAATTCGACAAATAGATCTCTAACTAGCAATATTCCAGATGCTGCCGGCAAATAAAGCGACTATCGGCTTTGGAAAACCCAAACGGCATGGCCGCAGCTGGCGGACATGCCGTTCCTTGAAGACAATGGCGTCTACGGCCGAGCAATGTCTGTCTTTGGTGCCGACGTGTTGCCAAAGTAGGCCTGGTAGATCTCATGGGCAACCGGTACTGCGCCGGCTGCACCGGAACGGCCGTGCTCGACGAAGACAGCCATAGCTATCTCTGGCTCCTCAAAGGGACCATAGCTGATGAACCAACTGTGGGGCGTAACCCCTGCCACCTCTGCCGTACCCGTCTTGCCTGCCACCTCTACCTTTTGCCCGTCGCGCAGGATGGGATCGACGGTGAACCGATAGTAGGCAGACCCGTATCCAGGGCCTCCAGGGCGGTTGGCCGGCAACATCACCTCGTGCATCCCGTTACGGACGATCTCTAACGCCTCTGATTCGAGAGACAGGTAATTCAGCAGGTTAGCCTCTGCCTCAAAGGTAACCTCTCCTTCGGGAGAAGTGATCCGCTGCACTACATAGGGCTGGTAGCGATAGCCCCCATTCGCCACCATGGAGACATAGGAGGCCATCTGCAGCGGGGTGAACTCAACTATTCCTTGACCGATGGCGGTACTCCATACTTCGCCTGGGTAAGGGGTGTACCGATAGATGCTCCTAAAGTTCTCGCTGGTGGGAATGATCCCAGAAGCCCGCAGATAGCCAGGGGCGAAATCGATCGGGAGGTCCTCGCCCAATTGGAACTTCTGCGCGATAGCACCGAGCTGGTCCATGCCCCCATCTCTCCCAAACTCATTGACCAGACGTTGGGCGATGTTATAGAAGACCACATTGCACGAGACCTTCAAGCCTTCAGTGAGGTTCAGATGCCCATGGCCCGAGCTGAGCCAACAGTTCTTACGGGTCGCTCCCACCGAATATGAACCGGTACAATAGAAGGTCTCATCCGGATCGACTACACCGGATTCTAACCCAGCCATCAAGGTGATCGGTTTGAAAGTGGAGCCGACCGGATAAGCATACAGCGGGACATTCGATGTCCACAAGTAGTCTGCAGCCGCCCAGTTCCCCGGTTCAAAGGTCGGATATGACGCCCAGGCGAGGACCGCCCCCGTATTCACGTCCAAGACCACGGCTGCCCCTCTAGTCGGCTTCTGAGGGTAGCGGCTATCTCGATCGTGCAATCTCTCAATGGTGTCCGCCAAAGCTTGTTCGGCGGCCGCCTGCAACCCGGCATCGATGGTCAGCGTCATCTGATTTCCTTTGACAGACGGAGTCTCCCCTAGATCGGCGATCAGCCGATTGGCGTGATCCACTTCCACCTGGCGATTGCCGTCTATTCCCCGCAGACTGATTGCCGGATCCACCAGCTCAAAGGCGTTCTCCAATCCAAAAATACCTACCGTAGCATCCAACCGATAACCGGCATCCCGGTATTCGGCTACTTTGCCTTGAGTGATCGCTCCTAGTCCACCGATCAGATAGCTGGCCATATCGCCATAGGGATAGTCGCGGACAGCTTGCCGCTCTACCATCACCCCCGGCAATTCCATGCGTCGCTCATCGATGGCCAAGACCGTTTCCTCACTGACATCCACTGCCAGACGAATAGGCTGATAACGTCGCCAGACGTTCTCCTTCACCAACGTCTCGATTCGCTCGGCGGTTACCCCATATTCCTGCAGCATATCCACCAATAGCTCGGTCACCCGCTGCCGGTCTACCTCGCTGTTAGGCACCAACCACGAGACCACATATGCCGGGCGGCTGGTGACCAGCAGTGCTCCGTCACTGGTGACGATATCGCCGCGGGCTGCGTCGACCACCAGATACCTAGTGCTGTTCTGCTGTGCTCGCAGAGAGTAATAGTCGCCTCTAAGCAGCTGCATATACCCCAATCGCACTACGAGGATCAGGGCCAAGAAAAACACCGTCAGCCCAAAGCGGTTCATCCGTTGTTCAAACTGCTTGCGCATCCGTTCAGTCCCCCCTACTCCGGGCTGCCAGTCGACCCTCTTGTTGCCGATGGATCAGTGCGTAGGCAGCAGGAACGGCTGAGCTATTCACCAGCAGGGCAATAAGAAACTGCTTCCAAAACTGGCCCGATATCCAGTGTCCATAGAGAGCACCATTCGCTACCATCAAGAGTAGCCAGAATACAGCGGAACTGCCTAAGCCGGCTAGCAAAGGAACCAAGATCGAGTCGCGGAAAACCAGCCGACTGAAATGACCGATAGCATAACCGATGATGAAAAAGACTGAAGCATAGAAGCCCAGGCCGAAACCTAGCGCTACATCGCGCAACAACCCGACAACCAAACCAAACCCTGCTCCAGCCTCATGCCCATGGAGCAGGGCCACCGCCACAACCAAAGCAAGCATCAGATCCAATCTGCCCAGGATGCCGCCCAAGGCAGGCACAACTGTGGCCTGCAACAGGAAGGCCACCATCAACCAAAACGACAACCAAATGATTTGCTTCCACATCTCAGCGGCCCTCCATTCCAGTGACCACCAAGACATTCTCTAAGGAATTGAAGTCAATAGTGGACTGAATCTGAGCGATCAACTGCAGTCCATCTGGCGTAGGTTCTATGGAAACTACCTCCCCAATGACCAACCCGGCGGGCATGGCTAGGGCGCCCGAACCGGCGGTGATCACCCGGTCGCCAGGAGATATGGCTGCATCGCGGGGCAATCGGATCATGCGCAGCCACTGGGGATCGGTCGGATCTGCTTCCACCGTTCCCCGCACCCTCGTCTCTTGCACCTGACCGGCCACCGGTCCCCGGGCATCGCTGATCAGGACCACTTTGCTGGTACGTTCGCCAGCCTCGTAAATGCGGCCGACAAAACCTTGGTGGGTGACCACAGCCATATCATTGCCGAGGCCATCCACAGTGCCCTGGTCGATCACCAATTCCTGCTGCCAAGGGTTGTCACTGATCGCTATCACCTGCGCCATCTGCATGGTCAGGGTAGGATTTTGCACCTGATAGGAAAGCAGCTGGCGCAGGCGCTGGTTTTCACGCTCCGCTTCCACCAGCATATTCAGCTGCATCTTCAGCGCCGCCACCTCAGCTTGCAGCTCGGCATTGATCGTGCGTAAGGATAGCAATTGCCCCAAGTCTGTCCAGAAGCCCCTAACTGATTGCACAACAAAACTAGAGCCTCGCTCCAGCGGAGATAGCAGCCGCAGAATCTGTTCCTCCAGCCAACTGATGTCATCCCGTTGCCTAGCATAATAGCTGGTGAAACCGATCAGCAGCATCAAAATGAGGCTAAAAATGATGAACCCTTTATTCCTGTTCCAAAAGGACAGCAAGAGACTTCACGCCCTTAAGCAGCATAACTTATCCGGCGTGACCGACGTCCCGCGCTCCGCCTGCACGCCAAATAGCTAGTCTATTTTCGCGGGGAAGCAGCGACCAAGCGCTGCAGTCCGGGGCTCTCCAAAATCTTACCGGTGCCTAGAGCGACACAAGACAGCGGTTCCTCAGCAACATGGACCGGCATCCCGGTTTCCTCGCTGATCAATTTGTCCAACCCCTTGAGCAGCGAACCGCCGCCGCTCATCATAATTCCCCGATCCATGATGTCGGCTGCCAGCTCGGGAGGGGTCCGCTCCAAAGTGGACTTCACTCCATCCACGATGGTTCTGATCGGTTCGGCCAGTGACTCCCGCACTTCCGCCGACGTCAATTCCAGTGTCTTCGGCAAGCCGGTGACCAGATCGCGGCCACGCACTTCGATCTTCTCTTCCTGGGGCAGAATGTAAGCCGAGCCGATAGCTTTCTTGGTTTCCTCAGCCGTCCGCTCTCCAATCATCAGGTTGTAGTGCTTCTTCACATAGTTGATGATCGAGTCATCCATTTCGTCACCAGCAACTCGAATGGAGCGATGGGTGACAATACCTCCCAGAGAGATCACAGCCACTTCTGCCGTACCTCCGCCGATGTTCACAATCATGTTCCCGGTCGGTTCTTCCACCGGCAACCCGGCACCGATAGCTGCTGCCATCGGTTCTTCGACAATCAAGGCGTCACGCGCACCAGCCGATTTGGTGGCATCATAGACCGCCCGCTTCTCCACTTCCGTTACGCCAGAAGGCACACAGACGATCACCAGGGGCGAGAACAGCGGCCGCCCTTTCAGGGCGCTACGAATGAACTTGTGTAGCATCTTTTGAGTGGTGTCGAAATCCGCAATCACACCATCCCGAAGCGGTCTGATCGCCACAATATTGCCGGGGGTACGCCCCACCATACGCTTGGCAGCTTCGCCTACCTCTAGAACCTCGCCGGTATCCCGCTTAATCGCCACCACCGATGGTTCGTTGAGCACAATACCTTTCCCTTTCACGTATACCAACGAGTTCGCAGTACCTAGGTCGATGCCAAGGTCTCTCGAAAAGTGTTTCTGCAGAAAGTTCGCCATTCAATAGCCCTCCCGACTAGACTAAGCCCTTTTCTTTCATACTTACAGTCTTACCATCACCAAAAATCACGTGATCTAAAACCTCTATGCCTATTATCTTGCCTGCTTCCACCAGTCGCCTAGTTACCTCTATATCCTCCCGGCTGGGCGTAGGATCGCCGCTGGGATGATTGTGAGCCACTATGATCGCAGCCGCACTGCGGCTGATCGCCCGTTTAAATACTTCCCGGGGATGCACAATTGACGCATTGAGACTGCCACGGAACACATCATCGATGGCCAGCACCTTGTTCTTGGTATCCAGCACCAGCATCACGAATTCCTCCTGCGCCAGGTGTTGTAACCGGGGCATCAGCAGATCCCGCACATCGGCAGGCTGTCTGATCACCATCTGCTGCTGGCGCGCCGCCGCCAGTCGCACCGCCAGCTCGACGATAGCGACCAGTTGGCTGGCCTTAGCTGGCCCGATCCCCTGAACAGACTGCAACTCCTCAATCGAGCAATTGAGCAGACCGCGTAGGTCACCGAAGCTGGCTAACAGGCGCTCAGCAAAATGGATGGCCGATTCGCCGGGATTGCCGGTGCGCATGATCACGGCCAACAGCTCGGCGTTGCTCAGCGCCCGGGCCCCCAGTAATGCCAGACGCTCCCGAGGGCGTTCCTGTTCCGGCAATTCCTTGATCAACAACGTTCTCTCGCCCATGGTGCACCTCCAACCAGTACTCCGACAGACTTCTATGCTGGCTATTGTCGCTGCATGGCGCGAAGCATTTCGACCACCTTGCTCAGAGGCAGCCCTACGACATTGAAATAGCAGCCATCTATGCGGTCGATAAACTGCCCAGCCAATCCCTGGATTCCATAAGCGCCAGCTTTGTCATAGGGCTCGTCGCTATCCAAGTAATGCTCTATGTCACGTGAGGTCAGCTCACGCATATGCACTCGGGTGGACACAGCTTCCTGCATCTCGTGTCCCTGTGGGGCCTGCACCAAGGCGAGGCCGGTAATTACTTGATGCCATTGGCCCGAGAGCATTTGCAGCATTTGCCGCGCATCGGCTCTATTCCGTGGCTTGCCTAAGACTTGCCCTTGCCAGACGACTACGGTATCTGCTCCTAGTACCAAGCCAGATCCTGTCTCGCTGGCCACCTGGCGCGCCTTGCCGATGGCATTATGCAGCGCTAGTTCCGATGGTGATCCTAGACTGCGGTCAGTTTCCTCAAAACTGCTGGGGGAAACCGTGAAACTGAGTCCTATCTGATGCAACAACTGCTGCCTGCGAGGTGAAGCCGAGGCCAAGACCAGTTCAACCCTCATAGCCATGTGTAAACCAAAAGGCTGAGAATTAACCCCAACACACCGGCAACGGTCAGGCGGACAGTGAACCCAACAGTGAGCGTAAACAGGTCGAAATCCAGAACCAACGGCGGATTGAGGCCGTATGCTCGGCTGGACAGATTCAGCCAAGGCAAAGCACCTCCCAAGGCTTGTCCTAAGAGACTACCGATGAAGGAGCCGATAATTAGGAACAGCAACAACAACCAAACGCTCTTTCCTTTGCGCAATGCCTGACGCCCCCCTTGCTATGCAGCAGATGTGCCTACGCTGGAGATATTTCTAACTAATCCTTGCCCCATGGAGCCCACAATGCGCAGGAGGCAAGAAGCCTATGTCCTTTACTGTCTACCATTGTAACACAGCAAGGGAAAACCAATCGAGGTGATTTCCAAACAACAAAAGACGCCCGAACAATGTCGGGCGCCTGATGACTACAGGTTGTTAGCGCATTTCGATTGCGTTCTTCGGACACTTCTCAACACATAGCCCGCAGCTGACGCATTCTTCCTGATTTACCTGGTGCTTCTGCTTCAGTTCGCCAGTGATTGCCCCTACTGGGCAGGCCTTCTTACAGATGGTGCAGCCGATACAATCGTCGTTGATCGTTGCCTTCGGCCTACCCTCCAATTGGCCTGAGATCACCTTGGTCGGACACACAGGGATGCACAGCCCGCAGTTGCGGCACTTATGATGATCGATGATCGCCAAATTGTCCTTGATGGTGATCGCATCGAAGGGACAGGCTTTCACGCAGAGCCGACAAGCGATGCAACCGGTCTTGCAGGACTTGCGCACCTCAACACCCTTTGCCTCTGACCGACACTGGATGACCACGCTACTCTTCGCCGGACGCATGGAGATGATGCTGCGCGGGCAAGCAGCAACGCACTGCTCGCACCCGGTGCATTTCTCCTCATCGATCACAGGTAAGCCGTTATCGTTCATAGTAATCGCATCGAAGGGGCAGGCGCGGAAGCAGTCGCCGTAGCCGAGACAGCCGTAAGCGCACATCTTGTCGCCGCCGCCGATCTGCTGTGCCTCCTGGCAGGTGCCAAGGCCGGAGTAGCGGAAACGGGGGCCACTCTCTTCCTTCCCGCCGCGACAATACACAGTAGCAACCTGCCTTTCAGCTACCTCGCTGTTACCACCCATGATCTCCCCAAGCTTCTCCACCAAGGCGGCTCCGCCTACCGGACAGAGGTTGATAGCCGCATCGCCCAACATCGCCTCGGCATAAGCGGAACAACCGGCGTATCCGCAGGCACCGCAATTAGCTCCGGGCATCACCTCGAGGAGCAAGTCCAGTCGAGGGTCTTGCTCAACATGGAATTTCTTGGCAGCAATAGCTAACCCAACCCCAAAGACTAGCCCAAAGCCGCCCAACACCCCGACTGCGCCGAGCACCATCTTCATAGCATTCATATCTTATACCCCCTGCCTAGAGCAACCCCTGGAAGCCGAGGAAAGCGATCGAAAGCAATCCCGCGGTGACCAGAGCGATCGGAAAACCCTGCAGTGGCTTGGCGATGTTTGAAAACTCCATGCGCTCCCTGATGCCAGCAAAGAGCACAATAGCCAGAGAAAAGCCCAATGCAGCAGCGAAACCGTTGACCATAGACTGCAACAGATTGTAGTCGTTATTGGAGTTGATCAGTGCCACGCCCAATACTGCACAGTTGGTGGTGATCAAGGGCAAGTAGACCCCCAACGCCTGATAAAGAGTGGGGCTAGTCTTCCGCACAACCATCTCCACCAGCTGCACCAAAGCGGCAATTACCAAAATGAAAGCGATTGTTTTCAGATACATCAA
>CAYVCY010000085.1:0-9563 GCA_964450265.1 uncultured Clostridia bacterium | reverse complement strand
TTTGTGCGGGAGCACGAAACCCGCATCTATAGAACCGCCATCGCCATTATGGGCAACAAGGCGGATGCTGAGGACATCGTGCAGGAGGCTTTCATGCGGGTGATCGAGAAGCAACCCGCTTTTGAATCGCCCGAGCACGCGCGAGCTTGGTTGGTTCGCGTAACCGTCAATCTCTGCCGGAGCCGTTTGCGTTCCGTTTGGTGGAGGAAGACGGTGCCCTTACTCGACTCCTATCCGGCAGAATCTGAAAGGCAGCGTTATTTGATGCAGACCATGCTTGCGCTGCCGGCGAAACAACGCATGGCGATTCATTTGTTCTATTACGAGGGCTATAGCACTCGGGAGATTGCGGATATTACGGGCCAGAGGGAGTCCACGGTGCGCAGTCAGCTCACCCGGGCTCGTCAGAAGCTTAGAACTATTCTTGAGGAGGAGGACGCCAGATGAAAGACTATGGCAGCTATCTGGACCGAGTGGCGGTAGACAGCGCGTTGCATGATCGGATTATGCGCCGCGTCTCCAGGCAGCGACGGTCACTTAGCGTGGGTGTGCGGCGCTTGGTAACCGCAGTTGCCTGCATCGCTCTGCTGGTCATGGGCATTTGGGCGACCGACGGGCCGGGGCAACTCCAGGGCCAGAGCCTGTTCTTCAATCGGGCAGCGGGGTTTGCACCGTCGAACAAGCGGGACATTCCGGGCTACTTTACAGAGGCGCTCTCAGCAGCAGAAGGTGCCGAGCTGCTAGGGAGGGCTTGGCAACGATTGGAGGGGCTCTCTCGACTCAGTGCAGTCGCTGGCTTTGATGGCGAAGGGGTGCTGGACAGCATATCCATTGTTGGTGAGCAATCTGACTCCGGCCAGGTCTTGCAGATAATATTGACTGGGGGACCGGTTGTCTTGGATTACTCATATCCCGAAGAGCCTCAGCCGTCGGAAGTTTCAGGTGTAGCTGTTACGGCGGGGTACTGGGAGGGCTCAGGCGATGGGGTGGCCACCGTTTACTATGCCTCTTTTGAGCATGGCCCTACCGGCTATTATCTCGAACTGATTGGCGATCAGAATGCCGCTGAGCAACTGACCACCTGGGTCAGCCTGCTAATCGAATCAGGTCCTGCCGTCCTAACCAGCATTCAGCCCGAGAGCATACCAGAATGGCGCCGTGACGAGCTTACTCTGGCGGAGGCCAAAGCCGATCTGGATTTTGGTCAGTATATGCCGTCCAAGTTGCCAGCCGGCTTCGCTCTTGAATCCGCGGTGCGGTTTGTCAGTCAGGGTAGAGATGGACTGCGGGCGAGCTATCATAGCGGCATGAAATACGTGGAGTGGACAATCCGGCGGGCAACGGAGGATGATCTGGTGCGGATGGCGGATGTGGATGATCCCAAGACCTACGATCTGTCCCTTTATCCTATTCCGCGAGCTCAATCGGTGCCCGAAGCACTGCGAGCCGTTGTGGACTGCCCAGTTTTCCAGGCAACAGAGCTGACGCTGTCGTTAGTACAGGCCCGGGCCTACACGGTGGAGGATGCGGGTGATGTTGGCGGTCCGCGGATGCGTTTTGGAGTGTTGCTCGGTGAGGTGTTGATTGAGGTAAGGGTGAAGGGAGCCCCCCCGGAGGACGTCTTTGCGGCGCTGATGGAAGCGACGGATTAGCCAGGGGTTTCCTGCAAGCAAGAAAGCAGCGGCGGAGGGTGGGACACTCCCGCTGCTGCTTTTTAGATATTGCAGCAGAAGGGATTAAGCTGCAGCAACAGAAATAAACTAGTTGAAGGATCGTCCGCGCGCGGACGGAAATCAGTCGATAGGAGGTACGGCAATGGATTATATTGTTTCGGACAAGATCAAGCAGGCATACCAATCGCTTAAGCAGTTGGAGGCAGTGCAAAGCGGCATCGAGTTCATCGAGCAGGATGAGCAGAACACGCTGGGGGATCAGCTCGACTTAGTGGTTATTGAGGCACCTACCTTTCAGGAGAGCAACCGGGCCAAAGCATTTGCGGAGAAGCTGGCCGCATTGGGGTTAGAAGACGTGCAGGTGGATCGGCACGGCAATGCCTTTGGCGTCAGGCGGGGCATGGGGAATACCGGCCAGGCGATCGTGATCGAGGGCCATCTGGATACCGTTTTCCCCATGGGCACGGTGACTGGCAAGCCACAGCCGCAGGATGGCATCTACCATTGTCCAGGCATGGCCGATGACACCAGGGGTTTGGTAGCGGTGCTATCTGTCCTACGCGCCTTTAACCATAGTCAGATCGAAACCCACTATGACGTCGTCTTCATGGGCACCGCCCGTGAAGAGGGCATGGGTGGCTTCGGCGGGATCAAGGGCTTCTTGGATGACCACGACAATATCGTCGGCAGCATCAGCGTCGACGGATCTAGCACCGACACCATCACCTACCAAGCCACCGGAATGAAGACCTTCGAGGTCAATTTCTACGGTATCGGCGGCCATGCTTATGGCGCTTTCGCCAAGGTGGCCAACCCGTTGCATGCTGCGGCCCGAGCCGTGGCAAAGATCGCCGACGTACAAGTGCCAGCTACCCCCAAGACCACCTATGCGGTGAGCAACTTCCATGCTGGCAATGACGCTGGCGTACACGCTATCGTCCCGCAGGCCACCGTCAAGATGAATATGCGCTCGGACAATCAGGATGAATTGGATATCATGTATGGGAAGGTGCTGGAATGCATTAAGCAGGCTTGTGCCGAAGAGACAGCACGTTGGGGCATGGATACGATCACCTATGACATTACTACGTATGTGGATGTCAAAGCAGGCACTCAGCCTATCGATGCACCTATCGTACAGACCATTTATACGTTGATTGCTGACACAGGCATAGAGCCGATCTTCGGCAACGGAGGTAACACTAACGCCAATCCACCCATTTCTATGGGCATCCCTGCTGTCTGTATCGGTGGCTGCGGCAAGGCAGGCATGTTGCATACCACCTAGGAGTGGTGGGATCCCACAGATGCCTACAAGGGACCGCAGCTGATCTTCTACTTCGCCAACCTGCTGGCCGGAATTGAGGGTGTGAGCGAGTCGGTACTTTAGATTGAGCTACATATGGAGCAAAGAACAAACCAGCGCCGAGAGACGCTGGCTTGTTTGTTGAACACTGCTGGGGTATTGTGTATCCATTGGGTGGTGATATCAGTGTGCAGCCAGAAACGGTGGCAACGTCGGATATTTCTTTTTTGCTGGGCGGCATACGCCCTGGCCTATTTTTGTCGCATGAATCTGGCCGTAGCTCTGCCGGCGATCGGAAAAGAAATCGGGGCGAGTAGAGCTGCTCTGGGAATTATCGGGAGCAGCTTCTTTTGGTCATATGCCATCGGCCAACTGGTTAACGGGTATCTGGGGGATCGCTTGAGTAGTCGCTGGTTCATCGGGGCAGGGCTGTTGGCCTCGTCGCTGATCAATCTTGGTTTTGGCTTCGCCCGCAGTATACCCCAGATGGCGCTACTGTGGGGGTTGAACGGTTTCTTTCAGTCGACGCTTTGGGGCCCGATTATGAAGACGCTATCTGTCTGGCTACCAGATCGGCCGGCGGCCCGTACTGCTATTCAGATTACCACCAGTACTATTGCCGGTTACTACCTGGCGTGGGGACTTTCTGGTTATCTGGTATCGAGGTTCAGTTGGGCTAGGGCCTTCTGGGTACCAGCCGGGGTGGTCTTCATCTTTTCGCTTGTTTGGATGCTGCTGGTGCGCGATACACCGGCTCTGGCCGGCGTAGCGGCACCGCAGCCGTTGGCGCACGAACGGGACTGGGCTTATGCCGTCACCGAGTCTAAGCAGCCGTTCGCCAAGATTGCCGCCCAAACCGGGCTGTGGACCTTGGCCGTAATCTGCCTGGCGCAGGGCATCATCAAGGAAGGCATCAACCTATGGGGGCCGACCATGTTGTCCGAGATCTCCAATCAGGCATCAGCTTCCACCATCATCTCCAGCCTCTTGATTCCTACTATGAACCTGGCAGGCATCTTTTTGTCTGGTATGGTGGCTAAGGCCTTTCGCGGCCAAGAGCGGCCAGCCATTGCCAGCCTCCTGCTCGCCTGCTCGCTTGCTGCCGCTGGCCTTGCCTTAACCCCAAGCAGCCTGCTGCTGAGTGCCCCGCTGCTGGGGGCAGTATCGTGTTTTGTCTATGGGGCCAACACGCTGCTTCTGACGGTGATCCCGCTGCAATACCAGCGCTATGGGTTGACTTCCACTGTCGCTGGTGGTTTAGACGCGGCAGCCTACTTAGGCGCAGCAGCTTCCGGAGTGTTGAACGGTTGGCTGGCAGATGGCGGAGGCTGGGAACGCGTAGCGCTGATTTGGAGTGTCGTGGCGCTGGCAGGGGCAGCGCTGGCGAGACACAGGCAACGGCAGCCAACTCGAGAAATACAGGTGGCTGTGCGTGAATGGGCATGAGCGTGGGCGTAACCGAGTGAAATTTAGCCACTGCGAAGTTAGCTCTTTGCTTCGTCAATCAGCTAGAAGGCAAGAGGGCACCACTACATATTCATGTAGGTATTGTCCAGTCATTCCGGGATAAGGCGTACATCCCGCTGCGCATCGGTGGCCACGATGGCGAGGGTAGTTTGCTTTCCCTGTACTTCGGACGGAGCTTTGACGAGATGTCTGATGCCCTCACTCTGGAGAGCTGCTGGCCTGACGGCAGATACATCACCGGACGGACGAAGCCGTTTGTCATTCAAGCGATACCCTGCTGATCACCGCGCAGTTCGGGGAGTCTTCCTTCCAGGGAGAGTTCAGCTTTGAGCATGTTCCTGTCGCCCCTGCGCCGGAGACAATACTTACCTTCTTCCTCGGTAAAGACGCATGCCAGGTGCAACGGGATGGCGAAACCTCGTAGGCGGCGCTGCCTATGGCACCCATCCTGTCCCCCGAAGGGCAGCTGCTGGTGCCGATACGCCCGTTATTTGAACAGCTGGGCTACCAGGTGGATTGGCTGCCGACGGACAACACTATTCTGATTCGGGGAGAGACCGATGTGCTGCGGTTGATTCCTGGAGACAGCGTGGCCGAACTGAACGATCGGCAGATCACGCTTGGCGGGCCGATATCCATCTGGCGGGATCATGCGCTGATGCCACTGCGCCAGATCGCTCAATCGCTCGGGTATAGCGTCGCATGGAACGCAGCGCTGCAGCAGGCAGTGGTCAAAGGGCGTTAATCCTGATCGCCGACGAAATCTGATGAAACTTTTCGGGCCTGTTCTGCGTCTGACACGTGGGGACAGTCCCCACGTGTCACTAAACTAGAACGGAGGGATGATGGTGACGGCCTTTGGCCCCGCAAAGCCCCAACGCAACCACGCCTGCGATGGGTTGAGGGCAGTTGCTTTGCTGGGGGTAGTTGCCTTTCATGTTTGGCCGACCAGAATGCCTGGCGGATACTTTGGCGTGAATGTCTTTTTTGTGCTGGCAGGGTTCTTTGTCAGCCAGAAGATGTTCGACAGCATTCTGCGCACCGGTTACTTCGACCTGTCAGCCTTTTACCGCCAACGTCTGCTACGGCTTTATCGGCCTCTGATCCCTTTCCTGATCGTCGTCAGCCTATGGACTTATTGCGCTCAGCCAGGCGTTTACCTGAATGTACAGCAAGCTATCCCGAGCGTGTTGTTTTTCTATAACAACACCTATCAGCTCTTAGGAGATCAGTCCTATTTTGCCACTCACGGAAGTTTCCAGCCCTTTACTCACATGTGGGCGCTGGCCTTAGAACTGCAGTTCTATCTGTTGTATCCGCTCTTGATACTCTGCATGCACCGGCTATCTAACGGGCGCTGGCGCAAGACAGGCGCTGCCTTGCTAGGGTTTTCCATTTTATCTGCCATCCTGATGGCAATCCGGTATCAGCCTGGAGCTGATCCCACCCCTGTCTACTATTCTCTTTCCTGTCGGTTGTTTGCGTTTACCCTTGGCGGCGCAGCTGCCTTCTATTATTTGGCCACCCCGTTGGCAGAGTCCCTGCGAGCCATCCCTGGTCGCCTGCGCAATCTATTCGCCGTCTTCTGTCTAGCTGTAATTGTTGGTACATTCTTCTTTATGGGCTATCAGAGCAGTTTCACTTACCAGGGAGGCATGTTTCTATACAGCCTGATCACGTCCTTTTTTATCCTATTGGTCTATCCCGGAGACTTAGGCGTGGGCAAGCTGCTATCCTCCCGCTGCCTACTCGCGTTGAGCAGGCGCAGCTACTCCTATTATCTGTGGCAGCACACACTGCTGGTGTTGGGGGACAGCTGGTTTGCCTTTTCCACGACCCCGATCGCGCTGCGTCATCTACTGCACTTTGCTTTGCTGCTGCTGACAGGCGAAATCAGTTATCGTCTGTTTGAACGCTTGGAATTTGTCTTTCCCCGCAAGGTTTGCCGCAGGCTGTTGACCGTGGCCAGCCTGTTGCTGTTGATCCTGCTCCAAGTAAGTTTGCGCCCGATCATAGCTGAAACTCCTCCCCTGTCTGACCCACAGCCAGTGGGGCCAGACGAGACCGACATAGGCGACACCGATGTGGGGGAAGACTGGCATCAACTGCGTTTGATTGCGATTGGCGATTCAGTGCTGGGTATGGCCCGGGATCAGCTCAGTCTGCAGTTGCCAGTGTGCACCATCGACGCCAAGATCTCCCGCCAAATAGGGCAGGGCGTGGAAGTGCTACAAGCCCTGCAAGGTGAGGGAATAGTCGGCGATGCGTTCTTGATCTCCCTGGGCACCAATGGTGATTTCCGAGAGAACGTGCTCGATCAATATCGCCAGCTGGCCGATGGGAAGCCTTTGATCTTTATGACCACAGTCATGCCCGACAGCTGGGAACAGTCGGTCAACCGCAAGCTGCACCAATATGCAGCTACCCATCCTGGAGTCTATCTGGTCGACTGGTACGCAGCTGCAAAAACCCATCCAGAGTGGTTCTATAGCGATGGCACCCACCCGAAGCCGGAGGGGGTGCAGCAACTGGTGGACCTGATCCTGCAGCAGCTGGAGCTGGTACGGGAGACTGTCCAAGCGTGCTGAAAAACCGCCGCTGACCTCGGTGCACACTGGGAATGGGACAGAGGGCTGGCCTGTCCCCCTGTCCCGCTCCCCACGTGTCAGACCTGCACTGCGCGGCCGATGCGCAGGAAGTAGAGGTAGCGTTGGCTGACAGGTAAGCGGAAGAGCTCGCTCAGGGCGCGGCTGTAGAGGTCGATCTGCACCTGGTATCTGGCGGCCACCGAGGGTAGAGTCGCTTCGGTTACGTTGTCGGACTTGAAGTCCAGCAGCACCGCTCGATCGCCCTCCCGGAAGACGCAGTCGATGATCCCTTGGATGAATACGTGCTCCCTGGCGCAATCCGCGCCATATAGCTCTTCAGCTGGCAGCCGTAAGGAGAACGGCAGCTCCCGCCACACCTGGCCTGCTCCGCGTAAGCGACGGCCGATGTCACTCTGCAGGAAGCCCCGCACCAAATCCAGATCGATGCGCTCGGCCTCCTCCTGGCTGAGCAGGTTTTTCTGCAACATCTCCCGGCGCAGTTGCTGTAAGTAGGTCCGTTCCGGCGGCATGTCCAGGTCGATGTGTTGCAGCAGCAGATGGATGGCGCTGCCCAGCTCGGCGGCGCTAGGCCCGCTCTGTTGCATGAAGGCTGGACGAACGACTGCCGGCCGTCGCCAGCTCTCCATCGGTGCGGCTTCTTCGTCGATTGCTTCAAAACGTCGCTTCAATTCGCTCACCGAGACCTTGATGTGTTTGCCCTGCAGGGCCGCATGAGGATAGGTCCAGCCTAGACGCTCTGCGACCGCGTCGCCCCAGCCGTGGTCCGGCAGCACCAAGCGTCGGGTCACGCTGTCCAGCTCTGGTGCTCTCTCTTCCGCTGCCACTGCTCCCGCCAGCTCGGTGTGGTCAAATACCTGGAAGTGCCAGCTGCAATCCTCCGGCTGCGCCCCCAGTACCAGCGGTGGGGTTCCCTCCACCTCAACCGCCTGCAGCAGAGCTAATGACTGAGGGTGGCTGATCAGGGCTGGCCCCAGCCAATCCAAAAAGCTACGCCCCTCGGCTAACACATCCTCCGGCAACGCCCCCTGCGCGCTGCGGGACAGGGACGCTGTCTGCGCCCACCTGGCCACCGCCTGCGGCAGGTTGCGCTGAGAACCCACCAAATAGAGTTTCTCCCGCGCCCTGGTCATGGCTACATACAGCACCCGCAGCTCCTCGGACAGCGTGTCCAGCAGCAACTGCTGTTCGATCACCAAGCGGGGCAGGGTGGGGTATCTCACCCGCTGCTGGAAGTCTACCGCCAGCGGTCCCAGCCCCAAATCCTTGTGAATCAACAGATCTCGACGCAGATCCATCAGGTTGAATTTGTTGCCTAAGCCGGCCACAAAGACTACCGGAAACTCCAGCCCCTTGCTCTTGTGCACGCTCATGATGCGCACCACGTCTTCATTCTCGCTCAGTGCCCGCGCCGTCCCCAGATCGTTCTCCTCCGCCTGCAGCCGTTCGATGAAGCGTAGGAAGCGGAACAACCCCCGGAAGGACGTCTGCTCATATTGGCGGGCCCGGTCGTGCAAGGCCCGCAGGTTGGCTTGCCGCTGCGCGCCGCCCGGCATGGCCCCGACCATGGTGTAGTAGCCGGTGTCCCGATAGATCTGCCAGATCAACTCGCACAGGCTGCTGCGACGCGATTGCTCTCGCCAATGCTCCAGGCCCGCCAAGAATTCCCGCAGTCGTTCACCCAAAACACCGCTCTGTTGTTCACTAGCCGCAAGCAGCGCCTGATAGAAGCTTGCTCCCGGATCGGCCAGGCGGATTTCCACCAACTCGGTTCCGTCCAGTCCCAACAGAGGAGACCGCAGCACCGCTGCCAACGGAATATCCTGGCGCGGATTGTCGATCACCTGCAGCAGACTGAGCATAGTCTGGATCTCGCTGGTCTGGAAGTAGCCGTTGGCTAACTCGGCGTAAGCGGGCACATCCAGCTGGCGCAGCTGTTCCATAAAAGCGTTGGCCCGCCCGCTGGTAGCCCGCATCAGGATCGCCACGTCCCGGTAGGCTAACGGTCGATAGGCCTTAAGCCCTTTGTCCCACACCTGCCGGTCACTCTCGGTCACCAAGCGCCGAATCTCCGCTGCGATGCGCCGTGCCTCCCGCCCGGTGGCGTCCAGCTCGGCTAGCGGATCATCCTCCTGCTCCGCCGCTGCTGCTCCCGCTGCCCCGGTACCGCCCCGTTCCAACAGCATCACCTCTACCTGGGGAGAGAACGCTTGCCCATGCTCGGGGTAAATAGCACCTGACTCGAGCTCCGCAGCCCGGTCGTAGATCAGCTCACCCACCAGTTCGGTCATCAGCTGCCGGAAGATGAAGTTGATCCCTCCTGACACGCCTGCCCGGCTGCGGAAGTTCTTGGCCAGGTCGATCCGGCGGCCCTGCTGCGCATCCTGGCCGTATGCATGATACTTGCGCAGCAACAGGGTGGGGTCGGCCAAGCGAAAACGGTAGATGCTCTGCTTGACGTCGCCGACCATGAACAGTTGGTTCTGCTCGCCGGCCGGGTCGGTGACTAAC
>CAYVCY010000084.1:0-9673 GCA_964450265.1 uncultured Clostridia bacterium | reverse complement strand
CATGCCGGCCTGTCACGCCGGAGATCGAGGGTTCGATTCCCTTCGGCACCGCCATCTTATTTTGGCGCGGTAGCTCAGTTGGTAGAGCAGCGGACTGAAAATCCGCGTGTCGCCAGTTCGATTCTGGCCTGCGCCACCACCTTTGTCCAATTCATGCGGAAGTAGCTCAGCGGTAGAGCATCGCCTTGCCAAGGCGAGGGTCGCGAGTTCGAATCTCGTCTTCCGCTCCATCAGTCATCTTTCCCGAACGCGCTGCGGCTATTAAGGCGGCATAGCCAAGTGGTAAGGCAGAGGTCTGCAAAACCTTTATCCCCCAGTTCGAATCTGGGTGCCGCCTCCACTTCTTCGCCGGGGTGGCGGAACAGGCAGACGCACGGGACTTAAAATCCCGCGGATCGTGAGATCCGTACCGGTTCGATTCCGGTCCTCGGCACCATTGCTTATTTGGGGGCATAGCTCAGTTGGGATGAGCGCTACCTTGACACGGTAGAGGTCACAGGTTCGATCCCTGTTGCTCCCACCATATGAAAACTACGACCACCGGGCTTTAAGCTTCGGTGGTATTTTTGTTTTCGCTGCTTATATCCAGGTTCTACCCGATGCTCTACCTAGAGTTTCAGCGTGGCTTCTAGGGCCATCACAGCCCTCCTAGGGGAGTGCCAGAGCGCGGTCCTCCTGTGCTCCTGCCTATATATCGGCTTCTTCCTTTGGGTTCTTCAATCTGAAGGTCAGCCCGTCGTACGGACGGTCCTCTATAATCCGGCTGTTTTCTTTACAGGCGCAGAGTTCAAAACCCATCTTCTTCGCCAGGCCGATCATGCGGGTGTTGCCGGACCAGGTCTGGGTGTAGACGGCTGGTATGCCGTGCGCAAACAGGTAATTGATGAAGGCGTCGTAGGCTTGGGTGCCGTAACCCCGGCTCCAATAGGATTTCTCACAGATGTCAATGCCGATGGCGCGGTGCCCGATCTTGTTGGTCTTGCTGGAGATCCACTCATAACTATCGTTCATCAAGTAGGAGTTGACCCCGCCGATGTGGATCCCCTCCGCCGTACAGAGTTCAAAGGAAGTGCGCATAATCTCCCTGCTGCGGTGGGTGGCTAAGGTCCTTTTCATTCTTGCTCGGAATTCATCTGGGTTGAAATCTCGGATGCTCTCTTCCATTTCCCACGGGGCGTCCCAGAGCTGCCATTCGGTTTCAGTAGTATGCCAGCGGACATCATTTTCTATATCGCTTGCTACATAGTCGCGCAGGACAATACCTTGATGTTCTAGCCTTACGTTAACATCAGCCGCTGCTCTCTTGTCCATCCCACTGGCCGTCCACTCGTTGCCCGCGATTTCCAGATGAGAGAGTGCCGGCAGCAAATAGGCGGGGCGCGGCTGCGAGCGAAAGCCTAAGCGTCCGTACAGGCGCCAAGCTGCAGCGTTGTCCCGTCTAGGGTCAACGTAGACCCGCTCCGCTCGGCCAGCTGCGAACGCTTGGTTGATGGCAAAGGCGAGGGCGCGGCTGGCGATGCCCTTGCCCCGTGCTACTGGCAAGAGCTTGATATCTAGAGCTGCAGTCGCGGTTCCTGCTTCCAGCCCATAAAAGGTTTCCCCGCAATAGATGCCGCTAGCCAGATAGATCGAATAATGGTTGCGGACGGGTGGCGTGATTTTGCTTGTTAGCCAATTTTCGAGTTTCGCCCTGGTGATGCCCAGCCCCTTTGGATAGCCGGCGAACCTCATCACCTCGCCGTCATTCCAGAGGCGCATAATATTGCCTAAATCTCTTTCGGTGGTTTCTTTGATAATCATTCTTTTCCAATCCATGGCACTACCTCCCGGTATCTTTCCGTTTCCATTCTACCCTCGCAGGGCAATATCAGCCAGGTAAAGAACGATTGGCATTGATTCTCGTGCCTGTGTTGGCACTGGGGAATTCTGCGAAACGTAAACAAATGAATCCCGTTTCAGCGTCTTGCCGTGATAGCCATAGTGCCGACTGCGAACCTGCTTCCCCGCACACTCCCGCCGTATACACTCTTCAGCCCGCTCATATACTAGGCGGGGGGGAGGGTAAGTCTATGTCTGAAGACATTTGGATCAGCACCTGCGCTCCCGTACAGCCTATCGAGCAACGACTACAAAAAGAGCTGGGCCTCTTGGAGGATGTAGGCATCAAGCTGACAACGGAGACGGGTCAGCTGAGGGCCTTTAGGTTTCTTAACTGCCAAATCCACTGTCAAGGCTCTCCTTTGTCTCCTGAAGAGGGGAGGCTACTCGGCCGTCAGTATATCGCCAATATCCTGGCGGACACGATTGTGGAGGATTGGCAACCAAACACGCTGAGTAGGCTCCTGCAACGTCGTTACGGGTTCCTCAACGAGGAAGAGCAGGTGGAAATAGTCGATAAGGCGAAGGAATTGTTAACTGCCAAAGATACTGCTGGTCATCAGTCGTCGCGCAAGAGTAGGGTGCGGGACACGTTGGTACGCTATTTGGCCGGTGAAGACTTCGTGAATCTCGATGGATTCCTTAACTTTCGTTTGAGGTCATATCAGCGCGAGCTGGAGGATGTGCTGGATGATGTGGTGGATAAGCATCTGGGAGCGCGGGGAGAGCGAGAGTTTATCCGTCTGTTGCAGAGCTTCCTGCAGGTGCTGGAGCCGAAGTGCGACTTGGCTCACCTGCTGATCACCGGCGAAGCCCAGTTCTCTATCCTGGACGAACAAGGGGAGTTGTTGCGCTGTGATCAGCTAGAAACGAAGGTTAGTCTTGGTGATCACCCGCAGGAAGAGTATGAAGACGTGATGATCAGCGCTCTGTTGTCCATCGCTCCCAGGCATCTGATCATCCATGCGGGTACCTTCATCAGTCGTCCAATCATCTTGGAGACGCTGCAGCAGATCTTTCAGTATCGAGTGGAGACATGCAGCGATTGTGATCTTTGTGCCAGGTTAATGTTTGGTGCGCAGGAGTATCCTGGTGGTGAGTTTGTTGACAGGTAGGTTGTAGTCGAAGAATCAGGTCTTAGTGGTGGCCAGCGGCATGGGCTCCGAAACAGGACTCTGCCGAGCTGATCGATGGGCTTATGTGTTGAGATTTGACTGCCCTTGACAATGGATCTTTGACCTGCGTATACTATTGCAAAGCGATGAAGAGGACGTCTGTTCCGAAAGCCTGCGCAGAGAGGGTTGCCTTGGCTGAAAGCAACCACGGGAATCGGTTCCGATACCACCTTGAAGCTGCTGCCGAACCGCCCAGTGCGCCAAGGCCAGCCGTTAGCGTGCGTTAATCGTTACCGAAAGCGGATGGCCTGTGGGCCATCAAGCAGGGTGGAACCGCGGGAACGCCCCTCGCCCCTGAGAGCAGATGCTCTGGGGCGGGGGTTTATTTTTGTCAGGGGGGTTTTGAAATGGGCAATATTACTGTCGAGCTAATGGATGGCAGCCAGCGTCAGCTGGAAGCGGGGCAGCGGGCAGGGGATTTGGCCTCTGCGATCAGCAACCGCTTGGCCCGGGAAGCCGTGGCAGCCAAGGTGAACGGTGTGGTGCAGGATCTGAACACAGAGCTGCAGCATGGCGATCAGGTTCAGTTGTTGACCCTGAATGACCCGGAGGCTCTGGAGGCTATGCGGCATACCGCGGCGCACGTATTGGCGCAGGCGGTGGTGCGGCTCTATCCGGGCACTAAGTTGGCCATCGGACCAGCGATCAAGGATGGATTTTATTACGACCTGGAGATACCGGTGTCCCTTTCCTCAGACGATCTGTCTAGGATCGAGGCAGAGATGAAGAAGGTGATTGCGGAGAAGCTGCCGCTGACCCGATTCACCAAGAGCAGGGAGGAAGCGCTGCAATTCTTCAAGGAGCGCGGCGAACAGTTTAAGGTGGAGTTGATCGAGGATTTGCCAGAGGATGCCGAGATCTCCTTCTATCAGCAGGGGGAGTTCATCGATCTTTGTGCTGGTCCCCACGTGCCGGACACCGGTCGGATCAAGGCCTTCCAGCTGCAGTCTTTGGCCGGCGCCTACTGGCGGGGTGACGAACGCCGTCCGATGTTGCAGCGCATCTATGGCTTGGCTTTTGCCAAGAAATCAGAGCTAGAAGAGTACCTGAAGCGGTTGGAGGAAGCGAAGAAGCGCGATCATCGCAAGTTGGGCCGGGAGCTGGAATTGTTCAGCCTCGAGGAGGAGGGGCCTGGCTTCCCCTTTTACCTGCCAAACGGGATGGTCGTCCGCAACGAGTTGGAGCAGTTCTGGCGCGAGGAGCACCGCAAGGCTGGCTACCAGGAAGTGCGCACCCCGATTATTCTGAACAGAAGCCTCTGGGAACAGAGCGGCCATTGGGACCATTATCGGGAGAACATGTATTTCACCAAGATAGATGATGGCGATTACGCGATCAAGCCGATGAATTGCCCGGGAGCGATGCTGGTCTATCGCAACAAGATGCACTCCTATCGGGAGTTGCCATTGCGCTACGCCGAACTGGGCCTGGTGCATCGTCACGAGAAGTCCGGGGTGTTGCACGGCATGATGCGGGTGCGCAGCTTTACCCAGGACGACTCTCATGTGTTCATGATGCCCAGCCAAATCGAATCTGAATTGTCCGACCGGATAGCATTGGTCGATCGCTTCTACCAGGCGTTCGGATTTGATTATCGGGTGGAGCTGTCCACCCGGCCGGAAAACTCGATGGGCGCAGACGAGGTTTGGGATCTGGCAGAAAACGCTCTGCAGCGGGTGTTGGAGGCCAAACAGGTACCCTACAGCATCAATGAGGGCGATGGCGCTTTCTACGGTCCGAAGATCGATTTCCATCTTACCGATTGCATTGGACGCTCTTGGCAGTGCGCCACCATCCAGCTGGACTTCCAGATGCCCGAGAAGTTTGGGCTCTATTACATCGGCGAAGATGGCGAGCGTCATACGCCAGTGGTAGTTCATAGCGTCGCTTTTGGGGCTCTGGAGCGATTTATCGCCATTCTGATCGAAGAATATGCCGGTGCCTTCCCGCTTTGGCTAGCTCCGGTGCAGGTGAAGGTAATGCCGATCACCGATCGGGTGCATGAAGCCGCCTATGGGGTCTATCACAAGCTATTTGATGCCGGTTTGCGGGTGGAGATGGACGATCGTAACGAAAAGATCGGCTTCAAGATCAGGGAAGCTCAGGTGGCTAAGGTGCCATATATGTTGGTGATCGGAGATCGGGAAGCCGAATCGGGCATGGTAGCGGTACGCCACCGCGAACGAGGCGATCTGGGCGTGCAGCAATTGGATCGCTTGCTCGACGAGTTGCAGCAAGAAGTCTGCCAACGACGCTAGCAGTAACGATGGTCATCTGCAAGAACGGGGATTGTCCCCGTTACTTGCGCTGTGCTTACTAGTTGACCAGGCTATTACTTCGTGCTACAATGATTAGGTGAAGTAGAAGCCAACCGCTTCTCACCCTGAGACACCGATGCGGTAGTTACCAGGGTCGTGCAGATTAGCTTGCTCACCATCTGGGTGAGTCATTGCTTTGTGCTACGTGCGGGCGGCTGATGTCGCCCGTTTTCTGTTGGCGAATTTTAATCAAAATGGGGGGGTTTACTTATTTCTAGGGATCAAAGGGATCTGCTGGTCAATGAGAAGATTAGGATGCGGGAAGTTCGCTTGGTCAGCGAGAACAGTGAGCAAGTGGGCATCATGTCATCGCGGGACGCTTTGCAGCGGGCGCGAGAACGCGGATTAGATCTAGTTTGCATTGCTCCTCATGCGCGGCCACCAGTATGTAAGATCATGGATTACGGCAAGTTTAAGTATGAGCAGAGCAAGCACGAGCGAGAAGCTCGTAAGAAACAAAAAGTGATCACTATCAAAGAGATCCAGGTTAGCCAGACCATCGAACAACACGATTTAGCCATCAAAGTCAGGAACGCAGATCGGTTGTTGGAGGAAGGAAACAAGATCAAGGTGGTCATGCGCTTCCGTGGTCGGCAAATAGTCCATGCAGATCTGGGCAGAAAAGTCTTTGATCAATTCGTCCGGGCAATTCAACATGGCACCGTTGAACGGGAGGCCAGAATTGAGGGGCGTCATATGATCATGATCATGGCCCCCAAGGTGGAAAAGGCTAAGGAGGAAAACGAAAATGCCAAAAATGAAAACCCATAAGGGCGCCGCCAAGCGCTTTAAGGTTACTGGAACAGGCAAAGTCAAGCGTAACAGCTCTCACAACGCACACAAGTTCTCTGCCAAGTCCGGCAGCCAAAAACGACGCCTAGACCATCGCGATCTGATGGCCGATGCCGATGTCAAGCGCATCAAGAAGATGCTCCCTTACAAATTCTAAGCAACTGATAGGAGGAAACCTGTTATGCCACGTGTTAAATCTGGCGTGACTTCCCGTGCACGTCATAAGAAGGTTCTTAAGCTGGCCAAGGGATATCGCGGAACCAGGGGTAAGCTCTATCGCACTGCTGTCTCTCAGATAAACAAGTCCTTGTCCTTTGCTTTCCGCGATCGCAAGCGCAACAAGCGCGATTTTCGCCGTCTCTGGATTGCTCGCATCAATGCTGCCGCCCGTGAAAACGGAATGTCTTACAGCACCATGATTCACGGTTTGAAGAAGGCTGGTGTGGCCGTCAATCGTAAGATGCTGGCCGACTTGGCTATCAGCGATACAGCCGCCTTTGCTCAGTTGGTAGAAACCGCCAAGCAGCACAACTAGATCGGCTTATTTGCCTCCAACTGCGTGAGTCGGTTGGGGGTTATTTGATGCTAAGGGGTGAAGCCGATGGGGTAATTGGGCGCAATCTTTCCAAATGGACCCCTGCTCAGATTCTGATCAGCACCTTTGCGCTGCTGATCCTGGTAGGCAGCGTCTTGCTCAGTTTGCCAGTGGCTTTTCATGGGCCGCCGCTGTCTTATGTTGACGCGCTCTTCACAGCTACCTCTGCTGTCTGCGTTACTGGGCTGGCGGTGGTGGACACCGCTACCCAGTTCACCTGGTTCGGTCAATTGGTGATCCTAATTCTCATTCAGCTAGGTGGATTAGGCCTGATGACCATGGCCACCGTGATGGCATTATTCTTGGGCAGAAAGATTAGCTTTCGCAATCGGCTGATCATGCAGGAGTCCCTGAATCAGTTCTCTTTGGGCGGGATTTTGCGGTTGACCATTGCTGTAGGAGTGGTCACCGGCTTCTTCGAGGCATTGGGCGCAATCATACTGACAGCCCGTTTTCTACCACGGTTTGGATGGGCCACTGCCCTGTGGTATGGCATTTTCCATTCCGTCTCCGCATTCTGCAACGCCGGGTTTGATCTGATTGGGCGATTTCAGAGCTTTACTCCCTTCGCGTCTGATTGGCTAATCAATCTAGTGATCACCACACTAGTTATTTTCGGTGGGCTGGGATTCAGTGTGGTGGCAGATGTATATAATCACAGACAAAACCTGAGTAGGCTCAGCCTGCATACCAAGCTAGTGTTGTCTATGAGCTTCTTTTTGATAGTCACCGGAACTCTGTCTTTACTGTTGGTCGACTGGAACGGATCGCTGGCCGAGCTCCCGGTCGCCAACAAGGTCTTGGGGGCCTATTTCCAATCGGTCACCACACGGACGGCCGGGTTCTGCACTGTCCCCATAGGCAATTTCAGTTCGGCAGGCATACTATTGATGATCTTGTTCATGTTCATCGGTGCATCTCCAGGATCCACCGGCGGAGGCGTGAAAACGACTACTGTCGCTACAGTAGTGTTGGGAGTGCTTTCTACCATCAAGGGGAGAGAAGATGCTCAGGCCTTTGATCGGCGTATCCCCCAGGAGATCGTGCGTAGAGCTACTGCAATCGTCAGCATCGCCTTTGCGCTGGTATTGTCTGTGACCATACTCCTCTCCCTAACCGAAGAACAGCCATTTATGTCAGTCCTATTTGAGTCGGTTTCGGCTTTCGCCACCGTAGGATTATCGCTGGGGGTCACTCCACAGCTGTCTTTCTTGGGCCGTCTGATCATCATGTTGACCATGTTTGTCGGTCGGGTAGGCCCGATGAGCTTGGCACTGGCTTTGGTGCGTTCCGAAGGTTACACCGGTGTTCGCTATCCTGAGGAGAAGATCATCGTAGGCTAAGGCGGATAATGAACCTGGTTACTACACTACACTATCATTTGAGGTGAACAAGGCGTTGAATAGACAGTTTGCAGTGATTGGTTTGGGGCGCTTCGGTGCCAGTGTGGCCAAAACACTACATGGCTTAGGTGTGCAAGTGTTGGCCATAGATGTTAATGAGGAGCCGGTGCGCGCGATAGTCGAACACAGTACTCGTTGTGTGGTAGCAGACGCCACCGACGAGCATGCGCTGCGATCCCTCGGTATTCGCAACTTTGATGTGGTGGTTGTGGGGATCGGCGGCGATATTCAAGCTAGCATTCTCACCACATTGATCCTGAAGGAGTTTGGAGTCAACTTCGTCGTAGTGAAAGCGCAGAGCGAGCTACACGGAAAAGTGCTCTACAAGATCGGTGCAGACAAGGTTGTCTTTCCTGAACGTGACATGGGCATGCGAGTGGCGCACAACCTGGTATCCTCCAATATTCTGGAATACATTCAACTCAGTCCCGATGTGAGCATTATTGAGATTGTCGCTTCCGACAAGTTCGTCGGCAAGGAGCTCCGCCAGCTGGACTTGCGCAATCGGTTTGGTGTCAACGTGATCGCCATCAAACGGGGCGACGCGATCAATATTGCCCCGCGGGCGGACGATAGAATTCAAGAAGGCGAAGTACTGGTGATGATCGGGGATTCGTCGGCCATGAAACGCCTGGAAAGGATCTGAGTGAGTGGGAGGTGCGGTGACGACGTGATCTCCAGCAGGCAGAATCCTTTGGCTAAACTGCTGAACAGCCTGCATTCTCGTCATGGAAGACAGAAGTCAGGGCTCTTTCTGCTGGAAGGGATCCGTCTGGTAGAAGAGGCGTTGGCTGCGGGTCTAGTCATCCGGCATGCGGTCTATAGCCCGCGCTTGCAGAGCAATCAGCGGGCCATGGCTTGTTTAAAGCAACTGCAGGCAGCTTCCCTTTGCCAGCCCCAGTTGGTCTCGGATGGGCTGCTGAAGTGGCTAGCGGACACCGAGCAGCCACAAGGCCTCTTGGTGGCTGCTGAACAGCCGGCCAGAGATGAACTAGACCTGAGTGGCATCAATCGTGTCCTGCTGGTGGACGGCGTGCAAGATCCAGGCAACCTGGGTACGATCATTCGTACCGCCGATGCACTAGGGACGCAGCTGGTGCTGCTGCTTAGCGGCACAGTTGATGCTTATAACGAGAAGGTAGTGCGCTCGGCAATGGGATCGCTTTTTCATGTACGTTTGCAGCAAGGTATTTCTGCTGCCATCGTGTTGCCGCTCTTACGGAAGACGGGAATTCAATTGGTGGTCAGTGCCCTCGAACAGGCTGTTCCTTATGATCGAGCGGTCTACGGAGAGCGGGTAGCCTTGGTCGTAGGTAACGAAGGGGCAGGTGTGTCCTCGGACCTGTTGCAGGCGGCAGATTTGAGGGTGGTCATTCCTATCTTGGGGCAGGCAGAATCGCTGAATGTAGCAGTAGCTACCGGGATCATTCTGGCTCGATTGGCTCAAGGCTAGCCGGGCGGTTTCTTGTGCGCACTTGTTGGCTGTGATATAATGGGCGCAAGTCTGACGAG
>CAYVCY010000083.1:0-9687 GCA_964450265.1 uncultured Clostridia bacterium | reverse complement strand
GTCTGTTCGGCATGATCAGCAGGAACAGCGCCATGTGCAAAGGAAAAAAAAGAAACCGAGCCCACCGGCTCGGCTAATACCCTGATTAACGTGAGAAGACATGCTGTCCAATTACCACCAAGACTTGGCGGGCTGCCATCCAGCTGTGGCTGACTTTCCCCGGGTTGTAGAAGAAGAGTGCACCTCGGGTTGGATCCGCACCAGCCAACGCCTCATTCACCGCCCGCATGTCCGAGGCGGTATAACCGCCGGATATGCGTCCGTTCTGAACAGGCTCAAACTGATACGGCTGATAGATGACTCCCCGGAGTGTGGCCGGAAACAGGGGGCTGTCCATGCGGTTGAACACTACAGCGGCTACGGCTACCTTGCCTTGGTAAGGCTCTCCTTGGGCTTCAGCGTGCACCAAACGAGCGAGTAGCTCTAGGTCATTGCGGCTGAAGCTCCCTCGAGACGGACCGGCGTTCTGGATTGCCAAGCGCAGTCGCTGTCCAGGGTGGATGAGGTCGCCGATGATGCCGTTGGCAGTTCTTAGTGAGAATACGTCTGTGGAGTAACGGTGAGCTATCTTCCAGAGGGTGTCGCCCGGTTGGACGACATGATATCTGGCAGAAGCCGCGTTTACCAGCGCTGCAGCCGTCAATCGGCCAACCAGGCCGTCACGCTGCAGTCCATTCTGGGTCTGGAACTGGCGCACAGCCGCGTCAGTCAGGCTCCCAAAATAACCGGTCGGTTCCACAGGCAACAACCCCAGCTGGCGTAGGTACTGTTGTAGTTGCCACACGTCCTCGCCCTCTGTACCCCGTCGCAAGACGGTATCGCCTAGGGCCGCATGTGCTGTTCCTGCCATCATCGTCAGCAGTAGAACTAGGACAAGCAGCAATGGTCGTGCTTTGGACATGTCACGGCCACCTTTCTGCTTGAGCCTCCGAGGTTAGTTGACGGGTTAGGGGAAGAAAGGAGGACCCTCCGATGCAAACGCATCGATTCACCCCAAGACTTATCCCCCGTACGAGACTAGCTGTTTTGTCCCGATTCGGCTCATGTGGTTAGTATACATAAATTCACGCAAAGGATCAAAAGTAGATTATGCCATACTTTATGTAAACACTATTCTGCAACAGTTTTGTCTTGTATATGTCGTGATTAGAAACATCATTCCGACCAATCTTTGGCGCAAGCAGGAAACGGGTATCGGTAGCAAGAACACCAATGAAGGCGAAAGCGGTGCAAAGCGGATAGTTAGCTGAGGTACAAGCCTGAGGTACAAGCTGATTTTTGCTGGAGCAACAATCACTAAGGCGAATCTTTCAATAAGAAAGAACGGCCATTGTCCGCGGTGCCTGAGGGCGTTGCTAGTATGTACAACGAGGTGATTTTTTTGTCGGAGCGATTTGTCCATCTGCATGTGCATACGGCCTTCAGTCTGTTGGACGGCTCAGCGCGGGTGGATAGACTGGTCAAGAGAGCGAAAGCTTTGGGGCAGCCAGCTGTTGCCATTACCGATCACGGCAATATGTATGGAGTGATCGATTTTTACAAAGCTGCGAAGGCAGCCGATGTGCAGCCGATCATCGGGTGTGAAGTCTATGTAGCTACTCGCACTAGGTTTGATCGGCAAGCGAAGTTGGACGACAGCCAGTATCACTTGGTGTTGCTGGCAAAAGATCACACTGGTTATCAAAATCTGATCAAATTGGTCAGCAAAGGGTTTCTAGAAGGCTTCTATTATCGACCCAGAGTAGACCTGGAACTGCTCAAGCTATACCATGAAGGCCTGATCGCCCTCAGTGCTTGTCTCAGCGGGGAGATACCTACGCTGCTATCTAGCGGGCAGTATGAGCAAGCGAAGCAACTGGCGTTGTGCTACAGGGAGATCTATGGTGCTGACGATTTTTATCTTGAATTGCAGGATCACGGCCTGCCCGAACAACGGCCAGTAAACGAAGGGTTGGTGAGAATCCACCAGGAGACAGGTATTAAGCTGGTAGTCAGCAATGATACCCATTACGTGGAAGCGGAGGATTATCAAGCGCACGATGCGCTGCTCTGCATTCAGACCGGCAAGACGGTACACGAACAGAACCGGATGCGCTTTGTGCCCGAGTTTCATCTCAAGTCAGCCGATGAACTGATGGATAGACTCAGCTATTTGCCCCAGGATTTGGTGCGTGAAGCGATGGCTAATACGGTGCAGATCGCCTCCCGCTGCCAGGTTGAGTTTGAATTCGGCCAAGCAAAATTGCCCATCTACGAAGTGCCGGCCGGCTTTACAGCTGAAACTTATCTGCGTCATCTCTGTCGGGAAAAACTGAGTTGGCGGTACCCAGAGCCCAGCGATGCGGTGATTGAGCGGATGAACTACGAGCTGTCGGTGATTGAGAAGATGGGGTTCGCCAGCTACTTCCTGATTGTGCAGGACTTCATCAATTACGCCCGCAGTCGCAATATCCCGGTAGGCATCGGACGAGGTTCCGGGGCAGGCAGTGTGGTGGCCTATGTGCTCGGGATCACCGGGCTGGATCCGCTGCCTTATGGCCTAGTCTTCGAACGTTTCTTGAATGAAGAGCGTGTTTCCATGCCAGACTTCGATACCGATTTCTGCTACGAGCGGCGGGCAGAGGTGATCGATTACGTCACCGAGAAATATGGCGCCGAGAACGTCTGCCAAATCATTACTTTCGGGACTATGGGGGCTAAGGCCGCGGTGCGAGATGTGGCCAGAGTGCTTGGCTTAAGCTTCGCCGACGGCGACCGCATCGCCAAGCTGATCCCGGCAGAGCTGGAGATCACCATCGACAGCGCCATGGAAAAGGTGTCTGAACTGAGACGACTCTATGAGCAGGATGAGGTTACTAAGCAGCTGCTGGACATCGCCCGCTCGTTGGAGGGTTTACCTCGTCATTCCTCGGTGCATGCAGCTGCAGTCGTGATTGCTCCGCAGCCCTTGGACGAGCTGGTTCCGCTGGCCAAGAACGGTGACGCCGTCACTACGCAGTTTCCTTGGACCACCATAGATGAGCTCGGCCTGCTGAAGATGGACTTCTTAGGGCTGCGCACTCTGACGGTGATCGCCGACACTGTGGCGGATATCTTGCGAAATCACAATGTAGAAATCGATCTGGACCAGATGATCTTCGACGATCCAGCTGTCTTCGAGCTGCTCACCTCAGGGGATACCTTGGGCGTGTTCCAGTTGGAGGGCGGTGGGATGCGCAACTTCATGCGACAGCTGAAGCCACAGAACTTCGAAGACATCATCGCTGGCATCTCCCTGTTTCGACCAGGTCCCATGGACCAAATTCCCAAGTATGTGGAAAACAAGCATAACCCGAGCTTGATCCGTTATGCACACCCCAAGCTGGAGCCCATTCTTAAGGTCACCTATGGGTGTTTGGTTTATCAGGAACAGGTGCAACAGATCGTCCGTCAATTGGCCGGATACTCCCTTGGCAGGGCTGACTTGGTGCGTCGGGCGATGGCCAAGAAGAAGCCGGAGGTGATGGAGAAAGAACGGGAGTACTTCATCCACGGCGTTATCGATCACTCTGGAGAGGTATTAGTACCTGGGGCGGAACGCATGGGTGTGCCGGCTGAAGTGGCCAATCACGTCTTTGACGAGATGGCTGAATTCGCCAAATATGCTTTCAACAAGAGCCATGCGGCCTGCTATGCAGTCTTGGCCTACCAGACGGCATGGTTGAAAGTTCACTATCCTTCTGAGTTCATGGCCGCCCTGTTGACCAGCGTTGCCGGTAACTCGGACAAGGTGCAGGCCTATATTGAGGATTGTAGGCGTTTAGGAGTGGCTATCGTCCCTCCGGATGTCAACCTTAGCCGGCAGAAGTTTACTGCTAACCAGGGCAAGGTGTCCTTTGGCTTGGCGGCGGTAAAGAATGTGGGGCATACAGCCATCGATGCCATCGTCGATGCCCGGGAGTCAGGAGGGAAATTCACCTCGTTGTTTGATTTTTGCTCCCGGGTGGATCTGAGGGTGGTGAATAAACGGGTAGTGGAGAGTCTGATCCGTTGTGGCGCTTTTGTCAGCACCGGTGCCAATCGGGCGCAACTGTTGGCCGCCTTGGATTCGGCGCTAGAGATGGCTTCGGCCGCCCAGAAGAGCAAGCAAAACGGGCAGATGTCCCTGTTCGATCTGCTCGATGGGCCGGGTGCTGCCCCGGTGGTGGAGTGGCGCCTGCCGGATGTGCCCGAGTTCCCGCCGGACGAATTGCTGGCGATGGAGAAGGAGTTGCTGGGGATGTACGTCTCTGGACATCCACTGGATCGCTATCGGCAGTCTTTGAAGAGCCGCATCTCGGTGTCGCTAACTGACATTGCCGAGCTTGCACATGGTACGCCGGTGGTGATTGGAGGCAGGGTGATCGCCAAGAGGCGCATCATCACTAAGGCGGGTAAGCCGATGATGTTTTGTACCATCGAGGATTATGAAGGAACGGCTGAGGTGGTTCTGTTCCCGGAGAGCATGCAGAAGTACGGTCACCTGATCGATGACGACAGAATCCTGGTGATCGACGGAAAGACCAACCTGCGGGAGGAGTCGATGAGCATTATTGCTGGCTCGGTGAAGGAAATCGCGCCAGATGATCAGGCACTGCTGGTGCGTTTCAACGATGAACAGATCGGCCAGCTCGGATACCTGAAGGCTCTGCTCGGACGCTATCCCGGTGCTACACCGGTTTACTTAGAGCGGGCCAGCAATCAGGCGCTGATTGTGACCGATGAGAAGTACTGGTGTGATTGTAGCGATAGCTTGCTGGCTGAGGTGAAGCGGTTGTTTGGCGACGATGCTGTATGCACTTCTCTGACGACCTCTGAATAGAGTGATGCAGGCCCTTCGCAGGGCCTGCTCAATCTGTCAAAGATGGCAAGCAAGAGGTGGTACATAGTAATGAGAGAAATGGTCATTCGACAGCTAGAGGATCGGGGGGTAGGCCTTACCGATGTAGCAGAGCTAGTCTTTACCCTGCAACGACCCTATTATCCTGGATTGAGTATGGAATACTGCCGGCATAACGTGATGGCGGTGCTGGGGAAGCGTGAGGTGCAGTATGCGTTGATGGTGGGAATTCTGTTGGATACTTACGCCGAGAATCGGTTGTTGCCTGAGCCCCTGCAGAGCGTGATCGCCAGAGATGAACCGCTGTTTGGGATCGACGAGGTATTGGCGCTGTCCATCACCAATGTCTATGGGAGCATCGGTCTGACCAATTTCGGTCACTTGGACAAGACAAAGATGGGCATCCTAGGTACCATCAATGGTCACGCCCATGCGGTGCATACATTCTTGGACGATCTGGTGGCCGGTCTGGCCGCTGCCGCTTCAGCGCGGATTGCCCATGGGGGTTCGCAACAGCTGTCTGTCTCGTCCCGCGAGGCTGCGGACTGGTAGGCTGCGTTCGGCTAATTGCAGCGTTATTTGGGCTATGCTATCATAGGTTTGGCTCAGCGCTATGCTTGCGTCAGGCAACAGAGCTGCTTGCTGATTGAGGTTTCTATACATCGGAACAGTCGATACATAAAGTTTGTCGCTGTGACTTGCGGCCATCACAGTTGATGTGGAGCGCGTGTGCAGCGAACATGCTACGGAGGAGACATGAATGCAATGTTTAAGGTTATCTATATCGCACCGAACATGAGATTAGCCGAAAGGATCATCAAAGCCCTTACCGAGGAAGGGCTGATGGCTACCAAACGGTTCCTGCAAGGTAATGAGAGCGGACCGGTGGAAATCTTGGTTCCGCAGTCGGAGGCAGCCGAGGCGCACGAGGTTCTCAGTAACGTGCTCTGCGCTCAGCCCTCTCGTTCTGGTGGCGTTCAGAAGAGAGAGGATTCGTAAGATGGCCATGAAACGCATCGCAGTCTTAACCAGCGGAGGCGATGCTCCAGGAATGAACGCTGCAATTCGAGCAGTGGTGCGCCAAGGTGTTCATAAAGGGCTGGAGGTTGTCGGCATTCGCAGAGGTTATCTGGGTCTCCTGGCGGGAGATTTCTTACCTCTGGAACGGGGCTCAGTGGCGGATATCATCCATCGCGGAGGGACTATGCTGCGCACGGCACGCTGCGAGGACTTCAAGACGGCTGCCGGACAAGCTGCCGCCATTTCGCACCTGCAGCAGGCCGGTATCGACGGGCTGGTGGTGATCGGCGGCGATGGCTCTTTCCGGGGCGCCTATTCCTTGCACCAACAAGGGATTTCTACGGTCGGTGTTCCTGGGACCATAGACAACGATATTGGTGGGACCGAGAGTGCCATCGGTTTCGATACCGCAGTGAACACTGCGGTGATGGCCATCGACAACATTCGAGACACTGCTACTTCCCATGAGCGCACGTTCATAATCGAGGTGATGGGCAGGTATTCCGGTCACATCGCTTTGGCTGCCGGGCTGGCAGCAGGTGCCGAGTCCATATTGGTGCCGGAAGAGGATATGTCCGAGCAGGAGATATGTGAGCGGTTGCGTCGCGGTCATCAGCGGGGCAAGCTGCACAGCATCATCGTGATCTGCGAAGGGGCAGGCAGAGGCTTCGAGATCGGGGAATATGTGGAACGCTGCACTGGGTTCGACACCAGGGTGACTGTGTTGGGCCATATTCAGCGGGGTGGATCCCCTACGGCGCAGGATCGCATCTTGGCCAGCCGAATGGGGGCCTTTGCGGTGGACATGCTCTGCGATCAGCAAAGCGGTGTGATGGTAGCGTGGCAGCAGGGACAGTTGACTTCCCTGAGTATCCCAGAGGCCCTCGGTTCCCCACAGAAATTTGACCTCAAGACATTGCATCTGGCTGAAGTACTATCACAATAGGTTAGGCGGTGAATCTCTTGCAGTTTAAACAGTTTGGACAGACCGGGTTTGAAGTAGCAGTGATGGGAATCGGCGGTATTCCTATCCAGCGGGCAACCGTGGCTGTCGCCCGAGAGGTGATTGAGGCGGCGCTGGAAGCGGGCGTGAACTTTCTGGATAGCGCCAGGGGGTATACCGACAGTGAAGAGAAATTCGGTCATGCCCTACAAGGCGTGCGCGACCGGTTCATCATCGCCACTAAGAGCATGGCGCGAGATGCCGCTGGCATGCGCGAGGATATCCAAATTAGCCTGCGTAACTTTCAGACAGACTACATAGACCTCTACCAACTGCACAACCTGAGCACCAAACAGGATTTAGAGCGGGTGATCTCCCCAGGGGGGGCCGTGGAAGCGCTGCAGCAGGCGGTGCAGGCAGGTCAAGTGCGCCAGATCGGTGTCACCGGTCACAATTACGAGGTGTTGCAGCAAGCGGTGGAGACAGGTTTGTTTGCCAGCGTACAAGTGCCGATCAATGCGGTGGAACGGCAGTTTATTCCGGTGTTGCAGGCGGCCAAAGAGCGGGGTATGGGCACCATCGCCATGAAGCCTTTGGCTGGCGGCTCCTTCCAGCGGGTTGACCTGGCTTTAAGGCAACTCTTGGCCGAGCCCTTGGTGGACGTGCTCATTCCCGGTGTGGATAGTGTGGAACAGCTGCGCCAGAATGCGCAGTTGGCCACGGGTTATCAACCGCTCTCTAGAGAAGAAGAAAGGCTATTAGAGCAAGAAATAGAATCGCTAGGCAAGAGCTTCTGCCGTCGCTGTGAGTATTGCCTACCTTGCCCTGAGGGCATCCGCATCCCCCAGATCTTTATCCTCGAAGGCTATGTCACTCGTTACAACCTAGCCGAATGGGCGCAAGGGCGCTATGCCACCATGGAAAGCAACGCAGCCACCTGTGCCGAATGTGGCCTTTGCGAAAGCCGCTGCCCCTATCAGCTGCCTATCCGCGAGATGCTCAAGCGCGCCCACGGCAACTTGCAGCCTAACGAATAGCATACGACAAGTCAGGCTCCGCAGCTTCCGAGTGCGGAGCCTTTTGGACATGGGGACGGTTTGAGGGGGTTGAAGAAGCTGCAGTTGTCATTCCGCGCGTAGCGAAGAATCCAGGCCCACGCGGTGTCATTCTGGGCACCCTTCAGGGTGCAGCGAAGAATCTAGATTCCAGCGACGTCGCGGCGTGGCCGGGTAAGGCCCTTCGCTTCGCTCGGGGTGACAGCCGCTGGGTGGCTGTCCATGGTATAATTGGGTAATAGCAGCCTTTGCGGCCCTCATCTGTAACATATTCCAGAAGGCAGCTGCTTAAACGCTTACGCGCAGCTTATCTGCGTCAAGGAAGTGGGTGAATGCTGTTGAGCGAAAGGGTATATGATCGAGCACTCCGGATTAGGACCACCGGTCTCCGCGAATGGCAGGGTGAGTCGGCTGGTTATCACCGTTATGAACCCACCTCTTATCGCGCCTTAGATCTTTTGTTTAAGCATTATCACCCGAAGGAAACCGATCGGGTCGTGGATTTTGGCAGTGGGCTCGGGCGGGTGGCCTTCTACATCCACAACCGCTGGCGCATACCGGTGACTGGCGTGGAAGCGAACGCCATCACCTATCGGGATGCCATCGACAACCTAGCAAGGTACGAGCAAAGGGCCAAGCATATTCCAGCCCCGATCCGTTTTCAGCTTGGGTTAGCAGAGCATTATCAGATAGAGCCAGAAGACAACATTTTCTACTTTTTTAACCCTTTTTCAGGGACCACCTTCAGCCAGGTAGTGGGCAACATCCTGGACTCTGTTTACCAAGTCGCACGTCCGGTGGATATTATACTCTACTACCCGATGCCCAAGTATATCAAGTTCTTGCAGAGAGGCAGCCCCTTCGAGCTGGTGAGCGAAGTGAAAATCCCTAAGATGGATGATCCCGATGAGAGATTCCTCATTTATCGCTGTGACATTGAGGAGGCTTTGCGGAGTAGAGGAGGGTATATAAATGAAGAAAGCAGTGTCCTGGGAGACGATGGCGGCTCACGTCGGTAAGCAGACAAAGGCGCCGGCAACTACGCCTGCCGTTCACCCGATCTATCAGACATCGGTATTTACCTTCGACAGCTTGCAGCAGATGGATCAAGCATTTGACGGTCAGCCGGGTGGCTATACCTACTCTCGCCTTCATAATCCTAACCATGCTGTGCTGGAGCAAGCGCTGGCGGAGCTGGAAGGGGGAGAGACGGCTGTCGTCACCTCGTCGGGGATGGCTGCTATCCTGATCGCCTGCTTGGGCCATCTGGATCAGGGGGGCAGGATGCTGGTCACCCGCGATTGTTACGGCGGTACGGAAGTGCAGTTTGCTCAGGAGCTGAGGCGGCTCGGAATGGACATCCAGTTTGTTGACTTCTACGATCTGGCTGCAACGGAACGGGCACTGCAGGCCGGTGCCGAGATCGTCTATCTGGAGACCATCTCCAACCCTCTGATGAAGGTAGCCGATATCGCCGCCCTCAGCCGGTTGTCCCACCAGCACGGGGCGCTGGTGCTGATCGACAACACCTTCGCCAGCCCTTATGTCTGTCAGCCGTTATCCTTGGGAGCAGATTTGGTGATCCACAGCCTGACGAAGTACATCAATGGCCACTCCGATGTGATGGGGGGTGCCGTGATCGGCAGCGCAGATCTGCTCCAGCCGATCAAGCGAGTCGCCGTCAACCTGGGCCCCACTCCGTCGCCCTTTGACTGCTGGTTGGTGCTACGGGGGATGAAGACGCTGGCTCTGCGGATGGAGCGACACTGCAGCAATGCCTTGGCACTCGGTCAGGCGTTGCTGGCTCACCC
>CAYVCY010000082.1:0-9749 GCA_964450265.1 uncultured Clostridia bacterium | reverse complement strand
TGCCCGTTCCAGATCCCAACTAAGGGTGATGCTGGGCATACCTCGCCTGGCAAAAGGTGCCGAATCCACCGGGCCAAAGCGGCGAGTAATCCTTCTTTGGGTAATGCCAGCAGCTTCAATTTCCTGTTCGGCAATGGTAGCGATCAGCTGGCCGCTCGGTCGGGATTTCTCCAGCCATATATCCAAGGAATTCCCACCAATACCTCCCAACATATCCAAATTGAGCACCAGCGTGTTCTTGGCGTAGCCATGGCGCTGTAGCCACCTAGCCAGGCTGGCCCCACCCAGCAGACCATTCTCCTCGCCAGCCAGTAAAGCAAACAACACTGTTCGTTCCGGAGCAAGTTTGCTGTTGACCATGCATTCGGCGGCTTCCAGTAGCGTGGCTACACCGACGGCGTTATCGTCTGCCCCAGGATAATAGACACCATTCTTGATGCCTAAGTGGTCGTAATGGGCACAGACTACTAACAAGCTATCTTCGCTCTTTCCCGGCAGGTGGGCAATGATATTCTCTGCCGATTGCCTGCGCCTCTTGACCGGAAAGCTCTGGCGGAACTCATCCAGTCCACCAGCAGTCCACTGCCTGAGGCCGATGTGCTGCAACTCAGCGATCAGGTAACCGCCGGCCAGGTCTTCGCCAGCGGTACCGGCGGCCCTGCCCTGGAACTCAGGGCTGGCCAGCCTTTCCACCCGCGCCAGCAAGCGGTCCAAATCAAAGCCCGCCAATACGGCGTCCACTGCCTCGTTAGCTACCGGTGTCCATTCGGTCAGCGGGCGACGTTGCGGCGCACAGGAGCAGGAGGCGAGCATATGAACAGCACAAAGGGAAATGAGCAATGCTTTCTTCAGGTCAGCAAAGAACGAAAACACCTCCTACGCAACATGAAGTCTCACCGTCTAGCGTTCCTTCTCTGCCAAGGAGCTATCAGGGCAATACTTGGCTTATTTCCCGGGCAAGGACAAGATTCGCTTCAATTGCTCGCAATTCGACAGCAGTTTTCACGCATCTTGCTATGCCATCGCGGCAGCAGATGGGGAGGGAATGACCATTTGGTGGCGAAATCAGTGACTAAAGAGAAGGGCATCGTTTGGACATGAGGACGTCTCTCCCTATGACCCACGAAAACATGAGAATAGCGAGGTGGAAGTATGCGAGCTTTGATCTATGCCCGGGTGAGCACAGAAAAAGCCTCCCAAGAGACTAGCCTGAAGCGACAGGTGGCGGAACTGGCCGAGTACGCAGCCCAGGCCGACTGGCGGGTGGTGAAGGTGATCGAAGAACAGGTGAGCGGGTTCTTGGACGAGCGAGAGGGATTCCTCGCCGCACTAGAATATTTCCGCCGTAAGAAAGCTGATCTCTTGCTGATCCAAGATGAAAGTCGGCTAGGGCGGGGGAATGCCAAACTGGCGCTGCTCTATCAGGTGGAGAAACATGGGGGGAAGGTCTACTCACTGGAGGAGCAGGGGCCGCTGGCGCTCTCCGAGCTGGAGCAGATGGTGCTGCAGGTGCTGGCGGTGGTGGAAGAGTATCAGCGGCGGCTGGTCAATCGCAAGATCGGTCGGGGAGTGCGACGGGCGATCAGCGAAAAGGGCTTTCGTCCGGAGCGCAACCTGAAGAACACCGGCGAAGGCGGACGCTCGCGCATCGATACTCCATTGGAGGAGATCATCCGCCTGCGCCGGCGCGGTCTCACCTTCCGCGAGATCGCTTTGACGCTTCGAGGAATGGGATTTAGAGTCTCCAAGGCCACTGTCCATCGCCGTTATCAGGAATGGTCAGAGCAGCAGCTGCAGGAAATGGCGACCACCCAAGAGGAGGGAACCTGATGCAGTGGGAAGCGATCATCGAGTGGGCGAAAGCGAGAATGCTGGAAAGCGACGAGGCTCCGCTAGAGATTGGATACCGTTGGCATCACGGGCGCCGGGTAGCCAACCTGGCCCTGGAATTGGCCAGCATGGAATCGCTGACGGTAGACCGAGAGGTACTCTACATCGGCGCGCTGCTGCACGACGTAGGCAAGGCCGGCTATCAAGGCAAAGAGCACGGGCCGCGAGGTGCGCGCCTGATCGAAGAGCAGATCCCTCATCTCTTTGGCAGAGAAGAACTGCGTCAAGTACTGGCCATCGTAGCCAATCACTATCTACGCCCGAAAAGCAAGTATGTGCGAGGCCAGCCCGATCCCGGCTGGCCAGCGGAAGTCCTATTGGTGCAGGACGCTGATGCTCTGGACCACTTTGGGGCCAACGGCATTTGGATTACTCATCACTGGGCGGCATTGGAGCTGCGCGACCAAGCCGATTCTATAGCCAGGTATTACGGAGTAGACAGCGAATGGCGGCAAGAAGCCCTGCAGGCGATGAACTACCTTGCTGCTGTGGGTGAACTAAAACAGCGCATCGCTTTTATGGACGCATTCATGCAGCAATGGCAGCGAGAAGAGCAGGGCCTGCTGCGGGTTAATGTCGCGGAGTGGGACGGTGGGGACTGACCCTACCGTTCCGTTGCGAAGAGCGGAACGGTAGGGTCAGTCCCCCAGTCCCACCGGGGGTCGCTCTGCGTCCTAGCACAGAGAGAGGGCAAACGAGTCTCGCTCAGACTCGTTTGCCCTCTCTCGCTTGATGCCTCTACCGCTTAGCCGCCGCTTGCGCGATCGCGACTACCAGTTCCGCCCCAGCCAACAATTGCTCAATGGTGATGAATTCCTCCTTGGAATGCACCTTCTCCATGCCGATACCGAGCACCACCGCGGGCAACCCCTTGCCATTTAAGATATTAGCGTCGCTGCCGCCGCCGGTGGGCACGAGAGCGGGGGAGAGGCCCATCGCCTTCACCGCGTCCACCGCGATCTGCACCACTGCATCGTCGTTGCCTAGATTCATCGGCGGATAGCTCTCGCTGACGGCGACCTCTACCTTTGCCCCCCAGCGTTTGGCGGCTGCCTGCATGGCGCCCACCATTTGTTCCACCTGCGCTGTTAGCTTGTCGGCGTTCCGACTGCGGGCTTCGCCCTGCAGTTCGACCACCTCCGGGATGATATTGGTGGCTAGGCCGCCAGAGATGATGCCGAGATTGCAGGTGGTCTCGTCGTCGATCCGGCCCAATTTCATCTCACTGATGGCGTCGGCGGCTACTTGAATGGCGCTGATGCCCTTTTCCGGCTCGATCCCAGCATGGGCCGGACGGCCGATAAACCTAGCGTCGATCTTGCTCTGTGCGGGGGCACTGGGAATGATGGTGCCCACGTCGCCACCGCCGTCCAGGAAGTATCCATACTGCGCCTGGAGCAAGTTGCGGTCCAAATTCTTGGCCCCAAACAGGCCACCCTCCTCCGAGATAGTAAACAGCAGTTCCACATCGCCGTGGGGGATCTGCTGTTCCTGCATCACCCGCACACCTTCCAACATCTGCACCACCCCAGCCAGGTCGTCGGCGGCCAAAATGGTGGTGCCGTCGCTGTAGATGGTTTCATCCTTGATCACCGGTTTGATGCCGAAGCCAGGGGTAACCCGATCCATGTGGGCAGCAAAGACGATGGTGGGGGCAGCAGCTACAGTCCCCGGGAAACGAGCGATCACGTTGCCGGCATTGCCGCCGATAGCTTCGCCGGCGTTGTCCTCCATCACTTCCAGGCCCAATTCACTCAGCTTTTGCTGCAAAACGTCAGCGATTGCTCGCTCCTGCCTGGGGGCGCTGTCAATCTGCACCAACTCTAGGAACTCGTCGATCATCCGTTGACGATTAACCATTATGTAAACACACCTCCATCAAGTTACTAAGGGTTTTCATTCGGCACGATCACATCAATTACCTTCCCGAGAAGGGGGAGGGCTATGCAGCGCCAATTCTGGGCGGCTTAGTTTCCCCAGGTGACGGTCAGGGGAGTATCATCCAGCGGCAGGCAGGTCAGCCGGTGTTGTTCCACGATGCTTCTATCCAAACTGTGCTGATAGTGGCCAATGTAGGCTACGCCCAGAGGATCGTAAACAGCTAGATGGAAGCTGCAGTTATTCCGAATAGATATCTGGTAGTGGGGCTCCTGAAAAGCGGCAATGGCCAACTCTTGACCGTTATAGTCCATCACTAACCCGTACCGAAAGATATCTTTAGTCTGCTCGTTGGCACGGAGGTCCCCCGTGAATTGGACCTGGTAGCTTCCACCTACGTCCAGAGCGAGCAATGCAAATCTGCCGTCGCTCAGTATCGGAACGATGAAGTGTTCATAGGCATAGAGTTGCCGGAAACCGGTGCTTCTAGAGGATAAGTCCTCGCCAACCGGTAACAGCTCCAGCTTCTGCAACTCCTTTGCGGTGGCAGCATCGATCACCGTCAGCATATAGGTGCCGTCTTCAATGGTCACCAAGAGCAGCTTGCTTTTATCTTGGCTCGTCTGCAGCGTGACCACCCCCACTCGCTCTGCATCCAGGGCATACACAGTCTGTAACTCATCGGCAGTGAGAATGCGATCGTCACCCTCCTGGTCATGCAGCGGGAAATGGTAGATTCCATACCCTCCTGGAACATGACTAGTGTCCAATAGCTCACCCTCCGTGGTGCGAGCAGTGACGATAAAGAAGCAGCCGTCATCGGTGACAGCAGTAGCGGTCTTGAAATGCGCCATGCCTTCCCCGACGGGAGACATGCCGATGCCATAGACGCTACCGGCCGCGTTCTTCTCAATGCTTATTTCTACCCTGTGCTCAGGGTAGACCGGGATCCTGAAGTAGTCGGCGAAGACCTGCTGCATCTCCTCGTTGATGGCGAATCCGACTCGCCTGTCCAGGCTCACCTCCAGGGGATAGAAGTGATAGTAGTCCTTGATGTAGACGGTCTCAGTACGTTTCTGGCCCGGCAAAGTGCGGCTGGCCACAGCCTGAATGGGCAGGGTTTCGTCTTTCATGTCCAGAATGCCAGAAGCACCGAACCCACCACCGAAGGCAGTATCAACATAGATACTGAAGGGTGCTCTCGTCTGAGTTCGCTGTTGCGCCTGAGAGAAAGCAAAGCTTGTATTGATCTCGGGGTTTTCCCCGACGAGATAGCGGGTGTCCCAAAACAGCCGATAGTCGCAGTGCGCGCTCAAGTTGACCGCAATGCCTGAAGCGGCAGCCTTGTCGCCGTAAAGCACAGTCTCCTCGATCACCACGGCATCCTTGCTCGCGTCTAGAGAACTGTGGATATAGCCGAGGGAACCGGCGGCCAAAACCAGTAGCAGCAGCGTCAGTATCAGGCTTCTACGCATGTTCTAACCCTCCGTTCATCTTTCGCCAGTCAAGTCAGACAATGCCTTGCTCACCCGATCAGGCCGATAGTGGTAGGTCTTCTTGACATAATCCATTAAGCCTTTGCCGCTTTCCTGCAATTCCAGCGTGGAGATGTCGCCGACGATGCGGCCTTGTCGGATCAAGACCGCCCGACCGATGAAGTTCTCCACTTCTTCTAGCAGGTGGGTAGAGAGCAGCACAGTCTCTGTCGGCTCCAGAATTCCGAGCAGCACCTTATAGAAATCCTCCCGGTTGAATACGTCATTGCCGGCGAAGGGCTCATCCATCATGATATAGTCAGCCCCTTGGCAGAGGGCCATAATCACCTCGAACTGGTTCTTCTGCCCGGTAGAGAAGTGACGCAAGGCCTTCTGCTTAGGCAGCTCGAAGAACTCCATCAGGCCGTGGAAGCGTTTCTGGATGAACTTGGGGAAGTGCTGCTGGTAAAACTGCTGATGCGCTATAGCGGTGAGGTTGGGAAAGAAGGAATGCTCACTGGTAGCGAAGGACAACCTGGCGATGTTCTGGCGAGAGATGGGCGCACCGTCCAGCGTGATCACGCCCCGATAGCGCAGGAATCCCAGCATGCACTTCATTAGCGTCGTCTTACCCGCACCGTTTTCGCCAAACAGACCGACGATCTGCCCCTGGGGCAGAGCTAGGCTGACCGCCTCCAGCGCCCGCTTGCCACCGAAGGACTTGCTCACCTTCTTGATCTCAATCATCTTGTCACCCCCAAGAGAACGCTCCATAATTTCTGCCACTGGTCTGGCGCTAGACAAGCCCGCGGCGTAACCACCATGTAGATTGCGAAGTAGGTCAATATCAGGATCAACGCAGCACCCAGACACGCTAACACAGCCAAGAGTGGCAGGGTGATGCACCGCCGGGGCAGTTCCCAGCGGCTAGGCAGCCGCTTCATCAAGTAAATGCTCTTGCTGCCCTGATAGTGGTAGGCATAATGATAGGCCACCATCGCCGTCGCACAGAGCGCCAGGATGAGGAAACCGCTGAGGCTGCCGCCCAGTACCTGCACGAAATCTGGCATCATCTTGCTGGTGTCCAGCACCCTAGTTGTGCCTTCCCAGCTGAATAAAGAATCGTAACCCCTTACGTATTGGATGAAGAACCCAAAGCTATACAGCAGGGCGGCTACGCCTCCGCCCGCAAACCACCCTAGTTCCTGCATAATACTAACTCCCGGCGGCACGAGGCGCGCCAGCTTCTGTTCAAGATTCATCGTGATCACCACGCTCCTCCCAAACCCCAAGCATTGCCCCAGCGGTGAAGCTTAAGGCGAGCACGGAGAGCAACATATCGCTGGCGAAGCTGCCCATCGGTTTAGAGAAGCTGACCACCACCATCATGCCTATCGCCACCACCGCAATCCCGATTTTTCCACGCCGCTGACGGAAGGAGAAACAAGCGGCGGAGATACCCAGACAGAAGATGAGAATGCCGTTTCGTATATAGCGACTGGTCTCTGCCAGGGGCAACAGACTGTGTAAGAAATTGTTGCGATAGAAGGCCAAGCAGATCGTCTGGCCACTGACATAGGTTGGATCCATCCGTACGACATAGAGCTGGCAAAGCAGCAGGGCAATCACCAACTGCACCACCCAGAAGAGGAGAAAGCAGGCTACGTTGTAACCTGCCCACCAAAAGACAGTAATCTTTTCCGAAATAGACAGCCTTTGCAGGGTATAGCGCAGTTTGCTGCCGCCGGTCTCGCAGCCGCTCAGGCTGAGCAGGGCAGAGAGGAACAGAAAACAGACGGCGCCTACGACCGGTATCCGGCTCTGGTTGATCAGCTGTTCCAAGCCGAGCGGTTCTCCATCTACCACCTTTTGCAGTGCCAGGTAAAACAAGGTGCCCTGAGCCGCCGTCATCACCACAAACAGTGCGATCACCTTGTAGATAGTACTTCTGGCCGCCAGCATCAGGACGGACAAATGCTGTCTCATGCTCACACCCCCGTTCTCTCTTCCCATAACTGGTCTACCAAGGAGATTGCCTCCTGTTTGGAGACGCCCATCTTCTTCATCGCGTTGACGATAGCCAGGGCGTCATTCTGCAACAACTGCTCACGCACCTGCTGCACCTTCTGATCATCCAGGATTACGTAGCTCTTAGCGCCCGCCCGGGATTCGATGATCGACTCTTCTTCCAGCATGCGGTACGCCTTCTGCACTGTGTTTGGGTTGACCCCCAAGAGAGATGAAAGCACCCGTCGGGAAGGCATCTCGTCGCCATCACGGACGCTTCCGGCCGCGATGCTCTGTTTGATGTGCCGCACGATCTGCAGATAGATAGGGCTACCATCCTCCATATTGAATTGCTCAAACGAAATCATGGCACACCCCCTGATCATAAAGCTAACCGTATTACTCGTATGATACGGCACCTATCTGTATTATGTAAGTAACACGGTTAGTTGTCAACCACTATCTTGAGCTGAATCAGGAGGGACGGGGTGGGACTGGGGATGGGTGCTCCTGTAACGCTCTTCGGAACGGTATAGAGTGCCTGTCCCACTGACCCACCCTCCTGATTCACGTCTGGCTCAATGAAGAACCCCGCAGCAAGGCTGTGGGGTTCTCGGTAGGGCAGATGACTTTACTCCACTCTCACGATAGATAGTGTAGCTCCAGCAGCGTCCTCAGGCAGTATAACTGCCCCTAAGAGGCCGAACAGTTCAAGGGTCACGGTAGTGTTGGCGACAGCTGTGATTAGAACTTGCCCCACGAGTGAAGTTGTGGCGACAAAGGGTGGGACAGTGGATGCTTCATTTGGTACGCCATTGATCACTAGGCGAGAGCCTACGAGCACTGCAGCTGTTGGATTGATGGTGTACGTAATCAGGTAACGGCCTGCTTCTAATAATGCAGAAAGATGCGAGAGGACAATGGGTGATTGAGTACACTGTAATGTAATGAATTCCACAGCATATATCGCAGACTATCATGGACAATATATGCCTTGCATAGACTAGTAGTTACATTCAAAGCCATACCCCACCAAATGCCAACGATGAAGACGGTCACGCATAGTAAAGAACTCCACGGCAGCGTGCATGCCGGTAAACTCCCAGCCGTCGCAACTGTGGGGTTTCGATGGTCTGCCAGGGGTCCAAACCTGCCTCGATTGCCTTAAGCGCAGAAGAGGACACGGGATGCCCCCCAGGCCGTTGGGGCATCTCGTTCGCATTGTTAGGGGACAAATATGATATAATAGCACTGCTAAACGTGTTGTTCGCTTTGCTGGATGTAAGTCCAGTTTCGGCGAAGGACACGATTTTTGGCTCTAGGAAGGGGGACAATCATGTTTTCAGTAGGCGAAGCCGTCATATACGGAACCCATGGCGTGTGTAAGATCACTGGAACGCAGGACATGACGATTGAGCATCAGAGTCGTCCATATTACGTGCTCCAACCGGTATTTGAGGATAGGTCGACGTTTTATCTGCCCATTGGAAACAAAGAGGTGGAAGCGAAAATGCATCGCGTCCTCTCAGCTGAGGAGATATGCGCGCTGATCAAAGAAATGCCGGATGAAGATACCATCTGGATTGAAAACGATCGAGAAAGAAAAGAGCAGTACAAGAAGATCCTCCTAGGGGATGATCGCCCGGCGCTGGTGAAGCTGATTAAGACCCTTTGGCTCCGTCAGCAGGAACTCGAAGGGAAGGGCAGAAAACTTCGCGCTACGGACGAGCGCCTTCTGAAGGATGCGGAGGATACCTTATCTGATGAGTTCGCCCATGTGTTGAACATAAAGAGGGAAGAAGTGTTGCCCTTCATATATGAGCAAATTGAGGCGAACGGGAAGTGAAACTGGGGGGCGTCGTTTCCTGCGTATTCAGCGCGGTTCCTATTAGCTAGCTAGCCCGGCGCGGTTGGATAGCAGGGTTTGCATTCTGATGATAGAATATATAGCGACGTTTGCCTTGAGCAGTATTCCAGTCGAGTGCAAATGCTTAACCACTAGCGAACGTGGAAATGAATGAGGTGTGGATATGAAGCTTTTTACTTTCTTTCGGGAGCATCCAAAGGTTGCAATTGCCTTCTCTGGCGGCGTGGATTCCTCCTACTTGCTGTATGCGGCGATCAGCAACGGCGCGCAAGTAAAGGCATACTATGTGAAATCTGCTTTTCAGCCCCGGTTTGAGTTAGATGATGCGAGGCGGATGGCAGAGCAGCTCAATGTAGATATGACGGTGATCGAAGCGGATGTGCTGCAATGCCCCGATGTTGCCGCCAACCCGGCTGATCGCTGTTATCATTGCAAGAAAATAGTCCTTTCAGCGATAGCGTCTCGAGCTATGGAGGACGGCTATCACACCCTACTTGACGGAACAAACGCTTCGGACGATGCCGGCGACCGTCCGGGAATGCGGGCCCTCCGGGAGCTATCCGCTATCTCCCCACTCCGTGAATGCGGCCTGACCAAAGACGAAGTGCGCAGGCGTTCCCAGCAGGCGGGTC
>CAYVCY010000081.1:0-9771 GCA_964450265.1 uncultured Clostridia bacterium | reverse complement strand
GATTCCTGCCAAATATTACGTGGATGATACAGCGGGACGTGTACCTTGTATCATTGCTTGGCCTGGTAATGGCTGCAGGCTTGGCTCTTGCGGTTGATCTGTTTTTGGTGGAGGGCGCAAAGGCCGTCCCGGTAGTAACTGCAGGTTTGACAGTGTAGATTGCTGCCTCCGGCGAAAAGTTGCAGGTCAATTGGACGGGGGCCGTGCTGCTCTCGCAGCTGGCTGTTTGCAGGGATATTGCGCTTCCGTGCGGCCATGCTGTCTCACTCCTTTCCCCATACCGGATCGAGCACAGGCAGGGGTGTGAAGCGCTTAGCAGCCCGGCCGCGCACTACCGGCGCCTCCACCTGCAGATAGACTCCACGGGCGTCGCTCTCTATCGGTTCAAAGCCACAGGCTAGGCAGGTCTTGAGGGAAACCTGGTTCTGCCGGTCTACATAACACCGCATGACGCGGCAACCCCGCGCCCCGGCCAAGGTATCCAAGGCGCGCAAAGCGCGCACGATGAGGATGGAACAGCGGAATTCTTGATGCAGGAAGGCGATGTGGATGAACATTACATCCAGGGATACGGAAAAGACCAGGCAACCGGCCAGAATGTGGGCGGGGGTCTCCAGCAGCATCACGTCGGAGTTCTGCAGCGATTCGCGCCAGTTTTCCTCCCAACGGGGACCATGGCGCTGGGCGAGATAGTCGGAAAGATAGGAGCGGACTCCCGGCAGGATGTGGTCATAGCCGATGGCAATCGGCATCAGGTGACAATGGTACATTTAGCGGGCACCTCGCTGTCCGGAAGATTGATGCCGGGGCATCTGTAAATTGATATGCATGCAGTGGGTTGATTATATGTTGCCGCGGAGGAGTGGGAGAATCGTACAAGCAAGCTGGTGCGCGAGGGCGGGGTTTGATTCTTCGCTGCACTCCGGCGAACACTCCTGGGAGAAGGTACGAAAGTGCTCCTCAGAATGAGAGATGAAGCGGATCGCAGCCTTTCAGGGGAAAGGAGCTAGCAAAAAGAAGGCCCCTGGTATTTACCAGGGGAGGGTCTTGCTTTTCGGTTGATCGAAGATGGTCATCCCTTTCAGGTGATCCAGCTCTTCCAGGGCGCGGCCGGTGCCGCGCGCGACGCAGGATACCGGGTCGTCGGCCAGCATGGCCGGCACTTGCGTCACTTCCGCCAACAACTTGTCCAGCCCGGTGAGCAGCGCGCCACCGCCGGTCATAATGATGCCTTTGTCCATGATGTCGGCAGCCAGCTCCGGTGGGCACTTCTCTAGGATGGAGCGCAACAGAGCGACAATGGCGTTCAGCGGCTCGGAAAACGCCTCCAGGGTCTCCATCGAGCCGACCTCGATGGTCTTCGGCAAGCCGGTGATCAGATCCCGCCCGCGCACGTCCATCTTCTCGTTGCGCACGCCGGGGTAGGCAACGCCGATGCGGAACTTCATCTCCTCGGCGGTGCGTTCACCGATCAGCAGGTTATATTCCCGCTTCATGTAGCGCACCAGGGCTTCGTCAAACCGATCTCCGCCCACGCGCACGCTGTCGCTGAGCACAATGCCGCCCATGGAGATGATGGCAATGTCGGTGGTGCCGCCGCCGATGTCCACCAGCAGGGTGCCTTCCGGCTTATAGATATCTATGCCGGCACCTAATGCGGCCGCCACCGGCTCCTCCACCATCTGCACATGGATCCCGCCGGCCTTTTCGGCTGCATCCTTCACCGCGCGCCATTCCACCGGGGTGACTCCGGAAGGCACACAGACCATCACCCGCGGACGGGTGATGCGGCGTTTGCCCAGGGCTTTGTTCAGAAAGAAATCGAGCATCTTCTGGGTGACATCAAAGTCGGCAATCACGCCTTCGCGCAGTGGACGAATGGCAACTATGTTTCCCGGGGTGCGACCGATCATGCGGCGGGCGTCTTCTCCGATAGCCAGGATGTTGTTCGTCTTTACATCCAGCGCCACCACCGATGGTTCGTTGATCACTACACCTTTACCCTTCATAAAGACCAGAATGGTAGCAGTGCCAAGATCTATACCGATGTCTGGGCCTCGTAACATGGCAATCCTCCTCACGACAGTTTGAAGCTTGTCCCGAACACGCCAAATAGAGAAGGCAGACCCGGCTGCCTTCTTCCACGGTCTCTAGCCTAGTGACTTATGCAAGCCTTGTTGGGGAAGAGATGAAACGTCTGGCGTGATGTCGCCGAGTTGAGCCTCGAGCGGCAGTGTTCTTTATGCATAGCCCTAGATGTGGTAAGGTTCGACACTGAAGCCTCTATTACCTGTCGATGTGAGGATTAAAATGTTACCCCTTGTATTTGCGGCGAGTTGCGTCACCACCGCGCAGATGCCGGACGTCTTTGTTGTAGCGCAGCACTTCTTGGACCTCCGCATAGAGGCCGCCGTTTACAGCCTGCAGCCGCTCTGTGACGTCCTTGTGAACGGTACTCTTGCTGACGCCGAACTTATCTGCCGCCGCGCGCACAGTGGCTTTGGTGCTGGTGATGTAGCGAGCAATGTCCAACACCCGCTGATAGATATGATCATTCACACTGGCCGCCCCCCCAATACACGAATCAATACATGTATATAGAAGGGGCAGGGTGATTATACCAGCAGAGCGCAGGAAAAGCAGAGTGTTACAGCGGGACGTGTACCTTGTAACATCCTGATGTTACAAGGTACACGTCCCGCTGTAACACTCTCTAACGGAACAGACCGCTGGGGTCGACATCTTCCCCATCGATGGTCAGTACGAAGTGCAAATGGCAGGCATCCAGCTGCTCTACTGGTGGACTGCCTTTAAGAACGCCTAGCTCCTGTCCGGCCTTCACCTGGTCCCCGGTCTCTACTTTCAGTTCATCCAGATCCATGTAGGCGGTGGTGCAGCCGTCACGATGCTCCAAGACTACACCGCTCCCCCAGAGGACGTCCTCCTGGAAGACGTTCTTCACCTTGCCGTCGGCAGCTGCGATCACCTTGGTGCCTGGTGCCGCAGCAAAATCCACCGCCAAATGAGGTCGCCAGTCGTTGAGGGTAGTCTGTCGGCTAATTTGGGCAAAGGGATTGCTGATGGAGATCTCTCCTGCCAACGGGTACTGCAATTCGATGCTGCTGCCGCTGATGACCGGGGCAAAGGCTGCACTCTCCAGCTGATCCTGAGTAGCTGGCCGCTTAGGCGGGCTGGTTGTTGGTTGCTCGTCGTCGGGCTCATCTTGAGTAGTCGATTTCGTCTCACCAGCCCCTTGTTCGTCGTGAAGATCCAAATCGTCATCTTCGTTGACGATCACCCCTCCCCCACTGCCTTCTTGGGGCTCCTGCGGTTGGGCAGGATGAGGTGGCTCTAGCTGTGAAGCCTGAGACTCTGGATAGGTTGGCAACACCGGAGGGGCTATGTCGTCGCTGGGTTGCCTGAATACACTGGCCGGCGGCTGACTATCCCCCGGAGGCCCTGCCTGCCAAAAGGAAAACGGGCGGGCAAACCAGGCTATACTGAGCAAAAGCACTACCAGGAAATATGCACCAAGGACGAACCAACGGTTGGTGATCACCACCGGCACCCGCCACCGATCCAGCGGAGCCTGCCAGCGCAACCGCTGACGAGCAATCCACAGGCCAAATCGCAAGCGCCAAACCTGAAAGCGCTGATTATTCATGGATATATCCACCTCCAGCTATCAGTGTTGCCGGAAGGAGGCAAGCTATACCTGAGAGGTGAGAAATGAGAAGTAAGAAGTGAGAAGTGAAGAGTGTGAGGTGAGAAATGGGGGGGGTGGAAATGAGAATTGGCAAGATAGGGGGTGAGAGTGAGAGCTGGAGGTTAGAGGTTAAGGAGTTGGAAGTTGGAGTCCAGAGTTGGGGCATAAGCTCGGGCCGTTGAGATTTGATCTGGGTATGATGCAGATCTGTGTCTCTTCAAGCAGTGAAATGAGGAAAACGGAATTAGGAGGAGAGATGGGGAGAAAGACACTTTGAGGGGCGGCGGGACAGCGCGTAAGGACGGAACGGTGGGGACAGTCCCTCCGTTTCGTTGCGAAGAGCGGAACGGTAGGGACTGTCCCCACCGTTCCACCCCGATTGCACCTTGCGAAGGGTCTATTTTCCGGCTCGGCGCAGGGCCCGGTTGATGTCGTCGCGGGAGGCGATGGCGGCGGCGCGGGCGGCGTCGGCGTAATGGTCTGGGCCGTAATGGGGCATCTGCTGATAGGCGAAGATGATCCCGCGGGAAGAGCTGACCACAGCCCCGAGGCCGTCGTCATTGAAGGTGGGCAGCACGTCTTCTGCAGTGCCGCCTTGTGCGCCGTAGCCGGGCACCAGGAAGATGCTCTTGGGCATCAGCTTGCGCAACCGCTGCGCTTCTTTGGGGTAGGTGGCACCGACGACGGCCCCGACGGACGAATAGCCGCTCTCGCCAACCAGGCCTGCTCCCCACCGGTCGACGTGCCGGGCCAGCCGCGCGTAGAGAGGCTCCGCAGGCTCGCCTGCGAGCAACTGATCCTGCAATTCCCCTGAAGAGGGATTGGACGTCTTGACCAAGACGAAGATCCCGCTGTCGGTCTGTTCAGCCGATTTGAGAAAGGGATTGATACCGTCACTGCCCAGGTAGGCAGCAACGGTGAGAGCATCCACAGACAAGCTGAAAGCTGGCTGTTCGGCGGATACCTGGCCACCGAGATAGGCTTGGGCGTAGGCCGTTGCAGTGCTGCCGATATCGCCGCGCTTGGCGTCGCCGATTACCAGCAGCCCCTGTTTCTTAGCGTATTCCACCGTTTGCAGCAGAGTATGCATGCCCCAAGGGCCATATTGCTCGTAAAAAGCGACCTGAGGTTTGATGGCCACTGCTATGTCAGCAACGGCATCGATGATCGCCCGCCCGAAGAGGTGAAAGGCCAGAGCGGCAGCCTGGGCGGTAGGGCCATTAGCCTTCAGGGCGACGGACTGCAGGCTGGGCGGCAACGAGCTCCAGCGGGGATCTAGCCCCACCACCAAAGTGCTGTGCTTGTCGCGACAAGCAGCGATCAGCCGATCTGCAAAATTCACAGGGATTCCTCCTTCAACCAAGGGCCTAGGAAGCTAAGACAATTCCCTATCCCCCATTATGCTCCCTATGAAGTTAGCACTGCTGACTGCTGTGGTCAAGTTGATTTGACTCCACTCCCCCAGTCGCTGACGCGACAGCCCCCTCGCTGAGGGGGCCGGGACTTGCCTCCCTCTGACGAGGGGGATGGCATGGCTTTAGCCATGACGGAGGGAGAGACGCAAATGGGACGTGTACCTTGTAACATCGCGATGTTACAAGGTACACGTCCCACTGTAACACTCAGTCGATGTTGCCAGTCACTTCCTCCGTTTCCGGCACGGGGAAGAGCACGCTGACGATAGTCCCCTGCCGGGCACTCGGCTGGAAGGAAAGCTTTGCCCCGTGGGCCTCGGCCACACTGAGGCAAAGGGGCAGACCCAGACCGGTGCCGTTATCCTTAGTGCTGTTGAACGGCGTCCCTAGACGCTCCAGCACCTGTTGCGGCATGCCGCAACCGTCATCCTGCACCCGCAGGAAAGGGTGCCCGTCGGCGTCGACTCCAGTGGATACCGATACAACGCCATCTTCCTCGCACGCCTCTACAGCGTTGCGGTAGAGGTTGAGCAATAACTGCTTGATATCACTGCTGCAGAGCAGCAGATCCGGAGTCTGCTGCAGATCCAGCTGCAGCGCGATGCGATGGATAGCTGCCTCACTGCTGAGCAGGGGCACAAACTCCTGCACCACCTGGTCCAAGGGCTGCTGACGCCACTCGCCTCCCCCAGTGTGCGAGAGCTCCAGAAAGGCCTGCACGATGTGGTTGACGCGATCTATCTCGTTCAGCAGCAGCTGAAATTGTTCGCTCGCTGGCTGGTGCTCGCTTCGACTGGAGTGCAGTTGCAGAAAACCACGGATCACGGCTAAGGGATTGCGGATTTCGTGACTGAGGCTGGCCGCCATCTGACCCACAAGAGAAAGACGCTCCAACCGCTTCTGCTCCTGCTCTTGACGTACCCGTTCGGTGACGTCCACAAACAGACAGACGGCGCCGGTGATCGCCCCAGTTCGGCTATGAACCATCGGGGTATTCACGGCTTCGAAGTAGTGGTCACGCACTCGGCTAATCCGCCGGGATTTGGTGCCCCTGTGCAAGGCATCCAACAAAGGCGAGTCGTTGCGTTCGATCTCGATCATGCGGTGAAATTCACCTAGGGGTTGGCCAACCAGCTCGCTGGCTGGAAGACCGAGGTCTTCAAAGGCCGGGCAGGCGGCGAGAGTAATCTGCTCATCCTGGTCGATGGTCAACAGTCCCCCCGGAATGTGTTTGACGATCCAAAGGATCTTACCGCTCTCTCGCTGCACCTGTCTTTCCTTGCTCTCTAACGCCTCCACAATCGGTTGCAGCTCCGGATAAGCCGATGGATCGGCCGAACCGTGCTGCACTTGAAGGGCGAACTCGTGCAGGTAGTGGGCGCATAAGCGGACAAAGTAGACGTGGGAAAACAGATCCACTATTCCGTAGATCAGCAAGGGAACAAGCGCCAAGAGCAGCGCTTGTCGAATTAAGTCGGATGTCGCCAATTGATCCTGGTGCAGCTGTACGTAGCTTCGCACGCCCCAAGCCACCAAGGTGGTGATCAGCAATAATAGGCCCACTTTGATCAGAAAAATGCGCTTTCTTAGAGTGCAGTCCATCACGATCATCCTCAAATTTGTAAAATGTAAATTAACCCGCGAGGTGCCTTCAATTTGCCCGCAACGCCTTTGGCGTTAAAGGTACAAACCGATAGTCGCTTACGCGACGATCACTTTATCGCCCGCAACGCCTTTGGCGTTGCTAATACATAATTCGACACCGATCGCAGTTTTTCATCTTTATTATGCAAGAAACTTCGCCACTGATCGACACTAGAGTCCGTCTTAAGGAAAAGGGCAAATGTTCTTAGCGCAGATCGGTGATCATAGTGCCCTGATAGTAGTGACTGATGATCTGTCGATAGTTATGCCCGACGGCCGCCATGCCATCAGCCCCATATTGGCACAGCCCCACTCCGTGGCCATATCCCTGCACATGAAAGACGATGGCATCGCCATCCAATTCACTGGTGAAGTTGGTGGAGTAAAGGCCAAGCAGATAGCGTAACTCGGTTGCCTTGAGGGTACGACTGCCGACGGCTACAGTGGCCACCCGCCCAGTGGAGGTTTCAGATCTGATGGTCAGCGGTACGGTGCCACCTCTTGCCTGCTGCGCCATCGCCTCGACGGCGGCACCCTCCCCCAGCACGGCCGAAAGAAACGCAGTGACGCTGTAACGCTGCTCGGTCTGTAGTCTGGGTGAAGCGGCACAGTAAGTGCAATCCACCGGCTGCAGATAGGGCAATGACTTCTGCCAGACGTTGCCGGCGTCTTCGGTATGGCCGCCGCAGGTGGAATGAAAGACGGGGTCGATGGCCACCCCCTGGTAGGTGATGATTTGACCAGCCGTAGCCGACACCGCGGCAGATATCTTGCCCCAGTAGGTCTGGTAGTCGATCATTCCCCAGCGCTGCTGTAACTCCGAGGTAGGCAACCAGGCCTGGCAATGGGCAGGGTTATCGCAGACATCGGCCTGGGGATGGGCATCGCAGCCGGAACCCCCGAAGAGCCGCGCCCGCTTGACCACGTAGGTGCGAGCAGCGACGGCCTGGGCCTTCAGCGCCTCTAGCTCGAAGGACGCCGGCATTTCGGCGGCAACTACTCCCTTCACATAGTCCTCCAGGCCAATATTGATGATCTGCTTGCTGCTTCCCAGGTATAGGTGGATGGTAGGATTGTATGGTTCCGGCTGTGGTCCCGGCGGAGCCTGTCCAAATCCCCCCACCACCAGGGCAGGGACGCCGATCAGGATGGCAACGACGGAGAGAAAGACGACTGCTGTGGCACGTAGCACGGTGGTAGTCCCATCCCTTCCCGAATCAAAGGGGACAGTCCCTTTTGATTCACTGTCAGTTGACTTGGGTTGCGCGAAGAGGACAACCCCACATCTAAGAGTATTTGGGGGGAAGGCGGAATATTACTTGTCCGGGGGAAGTGATATAGTTGTAGTTAACACATCATGCTTGAGGTTGAATTCCCTGTCGGTCAGGGGACACACCTCTACAAGGATGTGCGCTTTGAGGGCGAGGAATGTCCCCATAGGGATGGCTAATCGCTTGATTTTGGGATTGTAGCATTGCAAGAATAGGGGGGAGTAAAGATGTGGCGGAGAATATTGATTTCACTGTTGGTGGTGCTTGTGGTGGGGGGCGCCTATGTCTGGTTTAGTTTGACTCCAGCAGAGCAGGTAAATTTGCAGACATCGGTGGATGTAGATGCCCTGCTGGACCGCTTGCGGGCGGCCAGAGATGAGCAGCTGCCGATCAGCCTCAGCGGAAACGAGGTGAAGGCACTGTTTGTGGAGATGATTCAGAAGGCGGAATTGGATGGCCGCATCCGGGGCGTGGACGTGCAGCTGCTGCAGGACAGCATGGCAGTTTCGTTGGCAGTGGATGTAGGAGCGAAGGTGCTAGCCGTGTCGGCGAAGGCGCAGCCGGTTCTTGCCGACGGGCAGTTGTCCGGAGAACTGCGCCGCACCAAGATGGGAGCGATGCCCGTACCAGTGGAGCAAGTGCTGAGCCGCGTGAAGGAAGTAATGCCTGCCGGCATTTCTTTCTCTGAAGGCCAGCTGACGGTGGATATGAGTCAAGAGGCGTTCCAGAATGTGCAGCTCAGCAGCCTGGTCGTGGAAAACGGACAGCTGAAGCTGCAGCAACGGTGAGGAGACCGCAGGGGGACAGTCAGTGGCGCTGGATATTCGCGCCGAGGGAGCGCAGCTTCTCCACCAAGCCGACGTAGCCGCGGTCGATATGCTCTACCTCGGTAACGACGGTGGTGCCGCGGGCGGCCAAGCCAGCCAACACCAAGGCAGCGCCGGCCCGCAGGTCGGTGGCCGCAACGCGGGCTCCCGAGAGCTGCGTGGGGCCGTAGACGATAGCCTGACGACCGCGAACCTTGATGCTGGCCCCCATGCGACAGAGCTCGGGCACGTGCATCAATCGGTTCTCAAACACCGTCTCGGTCAGCACGCTGGTGCCCATCGCCTGGGTAAGCAGCGCCATAAACTGGGGCTGCATGTCGGTGGGGAAGCCTGGGTGGGGCATCGTCTGAATATCGATCGGTCTGATCCAGCGCGGGCTGGTCACGGTGAGCGCTTGATCGGAATCCGTTACCTCCGCCCCAGCTTCCCGCAGCTTGTAGAGCACGGGAGTGAGGTGGCGGCTTTCCACGTGTTGCAGGGTGACCGTCCCTTGGGCCATCAGGGCAGCGATCAGATAAGTCCCGGCCTCGATGCGGTCGGGGATGATGCGGTGCTCTGTCCCGCGCAGGGAAGGCACCCCGTGGACCTCGATGCGGGCGGTGCCCGCCCCGCTGATCTTAGCGCCCATCTGACTCAAGTAAATAGCCAAATCGACCACTTCAGGCTCGGTGGCGGCATTCTCCAAAATGGTGGTGCCTTGGGCCAGGACTGCTGCCGTGAGAATGTTTTCGGTAGCACCCACGCTGGGATAATCCAAGTAAATGTTGGTGCCTCGCAATTCTGGGGCCACCAGGTCGATGCAGCCATGCCCCAATTTGATGTCGGCCCCCATGGCGGCGAATCCCTTCAGATGCAGGTCGATCGGCCGGGTACCGATAGCACAGCCGCCGGGCAGGGAAATGCGCGCC
>CAYVCY010000080.1:0-9820 GCA_964450265.1 uncultured Clostridia bacterium | reverse complement strand
CCAGGGACATCTCCTCGCGAAGCAGTTCCACCACGTGCCTGGCGATAGGCAGGGCACTGGTCAGACCGGGGGACTCGATGCCCACTAAATTGATGAAATTTGGCACCTGGCTTCTCTTTTCGATCACGAAGTCAGCGAAGCCACCTTGCTCCTTGCTGACCAGCTTAGGCCTGATGCCGCAGAAGTTGCGGATGAAGTATTCCCGCTTGATGTGGGGGAAGATGCGGCTGCCATCTTTGATCAACATGTCCATCACCGCTTGGGTGGCGGAATAGTCGTCCCGCTGGTCGATGTACTCGGTGCTGGGACCGATCATGACGTTGCCGTCGATTGACGGGGTGATGTGAATTCCCAGGCCGCCTTCCTGGATGTTCGGCACCGGGTACGCAGGGATGCCCAGGTATTGCCCCACCCGTTGGTCCATGATGAAGTACTCTCCCCGACAGGGATAGATGGTGTAGTCGTCAATGCCCACCATGCGGGAGATGGTGTCGGCGTGCAGCCCGGCACAGTTGATCACCCAGTGGGCCCGATACTCGCCCTGGGGGGTGGTTACTTGGTAGATGGTGCCTGCTCGCTCGATCTGCTGCACCTGGTGATCAAATTGGAATACCACGCCATTCTGGCAGGCGTTCTCGGCCAGCGCCACGGTATAGATAAACGGGTTGAGGATGCCGGTGGTGGGAGCATAGAGGGCAAAATGACCGCGGACATGGGGTGCCAGTTGCTGCAACCGGGCCTGATCGATCATCTCCATGCCCGGCACACCGTTGGCTTCTCCCTGCGCCTTCAGCTCCTCCAATTTCTTGCGGTCATCATCGTCAAACCCGACCACTACCTTGCCTGTTCTCTTAAAGGGGACGTCCAGATCCTCGGCAACGGTGTCAAACTCCAGGTTGCCCTGCACACAAAACTTGGCCATCAGGGTGCCCGGGCGATTGTTGAAGCCGGCGTGCAGCACCCCGGAGTTGCGGCCGCTGGTCTCGCTGCACACGTCCAGCTCCTTCTCCAACACGCACACCTTCAGCTTGTAGCGAGATAACTCCCGTGCCACTGCGCTACCTACCACTCCCGAACCGATAACGATCACGTCGTATGTCTGCTTCATTCGCTGCCTCCTTGTTGTCTGCCAGCATAGATAAGGATTACTTCTACTCTTGGTGGCGTTTCCCTCTTTTGCGGTTAGTGACACGTGGGGACTGTCCCCACGTATCAAAAGCCAGAGACCGCAGTCACCTGTGACTGCGGTCTCTGCATATGTGGGCCAAGAAAGTGTCCTCGGCAACTAATCGCTGAAGCGAATGTACCCTACGCCATCGCGGACCTCGATCTCGGTGCCAAAAGGGGCGGAGAGATCGGCTAGGTAATTGAGCACTTCATTATCCTGCAGCAGGACGGGTAACCCCTTGCGGGAGCGGGGCATCTCCATGTTGAGAGTAACCGGATACAGCTGAATCTCAGTCAGCTTGCCATCCTCCATGGTCCATCCGGCCATCACCGACAGCCAGATCTCTGGCAGCACACCGTAACCAGCGGTTCCGTTCTTGCTGCGGTTATCCATATAGGCGCCTACCTTGGTGTCCAGCGGCATGCCGCGATTGATGTAAGCATCGGCCGGCTGCAGATCCACCGTTTCCGTCTGGAAGATGAAATTGCCCAAGCTGTAGAAGATGGGCTTGCCATTGTAGATTTCAATACCCCGTAGCTCGTGGGGGCCATGCCCGATGATCCCATCGGCACCAGCGTCGATGCAGTTGTGGGCGAAGATGCGTAGGAACTCGGCCGGCTTGGTGCTGTCCGCACCATCGGCCTCGTGGGCGTGGATGCTGACCAACACATAATCGGCCTGCTTGCGGGCTTCCTCAATTTCGCCGGCGATACGCTCCATGTCCACCGGCAGGGGATGGGTGTGCACACCGTTTTTGTCTGAACAGACAAAGCTGAGTCCGCCAAAGGTCTGGGTGCCTGGCGCCGGCGGATTGCGATACCCGTTCTTGATGCCCCGCTCCAACGCGGCGTTGATGGTGGTCGCTTGGGCGATCTGCTGCAGGGCGTCGAAATGCTTCTGTTCCACATGGTAACGGGTGACGTAGCGTAGTGGGTTCAAGCCGGGGCGGCCCTGCATGTCAGCGCTTTGAGCACCGGCGGCGCCCGACTCGTGGAAGGAGGAGGATGCGGCAATCAAAGCCACCCTGGCGTGGTCACACTCCAAATAGGCCGGCCGCGAGGCATCTCCCAGGTGTTTGCCGGTACCGGCGAAGATCATCTGGCGATCTTGAAGGTGTTTGATCGTGGCCAACAGTCCGCCGTGGCTGTAATCGTGGGAATGGTTGTTAGCCGTATTATAGATGTTGAATCCGTACTCCTGCACATCGTCCAAAATGGCGGGTGAGGCCATCGCCCAGGTTCCTCCACTGAAGGCGGCGGGGTAGCCTTCGTGATCGTGGAAAGTCATCTCCAGGTTGGCGAATTTGCAGTCATACTGTTCGATAATCTGCTTCACCTGCCGAAAGCCGGGATAGGCCTTCGGTACCCGGCGGGTGATGAAGGTATCTCCGGTAGCGATAAAAGTCGTCTTCTTGGACATTTGATGCACCCCTTCTTCATTTGCTGATTTGCGACGATCCGGCTGCGGCGATATCGACCTAGGCGACAAGAGTGTAGAATTTCTTATAACCGTAGCATCCAATTGTTTTGAATTGTAGCATAAATATTAGTAAGTAGCCAGTATTATCACGCGTTGTATTATCAAGCAATGAGCCAAATCTTTCGGCTACTGTGATATGATGCCTATAGAAGCATCAGCATAATTACAGCTAGCTGCTGATGGCAAATTTGACTTGGAAAGGGGTTACAGTATGTACGATTATATCCTCAAAGGTGGCACCGTGGTCGACGGCAGTGGGGCGCCCTCATATCAGGCTGACGTAGCCATCAAGGACGGCAAGATAGCCAAGATCGCCCCGAATATCTCCTGCAACGGGGCAGAGGTAATCGATGTCAGCGGATTGGCGGTGGCGCCCGGTTTCATCGATATCCATTCCCATTCTGACACCACTTTTCTGCTGGATGACCGCTGCGAAGCCAAGCTCTATCAGGGTGTGACCACCGAGTTGGCCGGCCAGTGTGGCTCCACCATCTATCCTTGCCCGGTGGACCGCACGGAAAACATCCGAAAATTCGCCGGTGCTCACTTCCAAGAGTTCGCTTCGGCCTCCTTCCAGGAGTTCATGGATAAGGTGAAGGCGCATGGCAAGCGGATGAGCACCAACCTGATCTCCCTGATCGGTCATGGAGCAATTCGTTGTGGCGTGATGGGCTATGAGAACCGCAAAGCCACCCCCGAAGAGCTGCAGGAGATGCAAGAATTGCTGGATCAGGATATGCAGGCCGGCGCCTGGGGTCTTTCACTGGGGCTAGGTTACACCCCCGGAGTCTCTTCCGATCAAGAGGAGCTAAATGCCCTGGGGGAAGTGGTGGCCAAACATGGCGGCATCATCACTTCCCATATGCGCGACCAAGGCACGAACACCCCCACCTCCCTGGAAGAAATGTATGAGATCAATCGCCAGACCGGGGCTCATGTGCATATCGCCCACTTCAAAGCCAGCGGCAAAGCTAACTGGGGCCGTGCCCCCGAGTTTGTGAAGAACGTCGCCGATGCCCGCGAAGCTGGTATCAACGTCACGGTGGATGTATACCCATACACTGCAGCTTCTTCAGGCATCACCAACTCCTTCCCTAAGTGGGCTATCCAAGGCGGCAAAGATATGGCCATCGCCCGTCTGAAAGGTGAAGAACGGCAGCAGATTATGGACTTCTTGAACGAGAACTTCCAGACACAGGCCGACGGAGACGGGCTGTACATGGTCACCACCCACGGCCGCTACCCGGCCGCCGACGGCAAGACGGTGTGGGAGCTGAGCCAGGAGCTGGGGCTGTCCATGGCCGAGACCATCGCCAAGGTCACTCTGGAGACAGATGCCCAGACCACCTGCATCTCCTTCGCGATGAGTGAAGAGGATGTCGATTACATGCTCTCCCAGAACAACTACGCCATCGGCAGCGACGGTCGTGCCTTGCCGTTGTCGGCCGATCAGAACCAGGGCAAACCCCATCCGCGGAACTTCGGCACCTTCCCGCGCTTTCTGCGCTTAGCCCGGGAGAAGGGATATTGCTCCTTGGAGGAATCCGTGCATCGTTTCACCGGACTGTCAGCCAAGATTCTTGGCCTGACCGATCGTGGCCTGTTGCAGGAAGGTAAAGTCGCAGACATCACCGTATTTGATCCGGTAAACGTCACCGACAAGGCCACCTACGTCGATCCTTTCCAAAAACCAGTGGGGATCGAGCACGTATTCATGGCCGGCCAGCCGGCATTGCTGAATGGACAGCAGACAGAGAACCGCCTCGGCCAGTTCATCCTTAAGAAATAGCAGCTTGCCTCAATAACCGAATCCAAAGCGAGCCTAGCGTTCATTCGATCGCTAGGCTCTCTCTTTTGATACCCTGGCCATTTCGGGCACAGCGCCCACCGGTGTCATTCCGAGCGCAGCGAGGAACCTAAACCTTCCCCTCGCGACTCTGCAAATACTTCTTCTCGATCCAGGCCACCATCTGATACATCACCGCGGCGGCTATCGATAACAGGATCACGCTGGTCATCACCAAGTTCATATTCAGCACCTGACCTCCATAGATGGCCAGATACCCCAGCCCGGCTTTGGAGACCAAGAATTCGCCCACAATTACCCCCACAAAGGATAAGCCAACGTTCACTTTCAGCGCGGAGATCACGGTCGGGATGCTGGCTGGGAAGATCACTTTGCTCAGCACCTGCCAGCGGTTGGCACCGAAAGTCTTCACCAACTTCACTTGGTTCGGGTCCACTTCTTTGAAGCCAGTAAAGACCACCATGATGGTTGTCACCAAGGAGATGGCCAGCGCCATGGCCACAATCGCCACCTGGGTGGTTCCCAGCCAGACGATGAACAAGGGGCCCAGCACGATCTTGGGCAGGCTGTTCAGGATTACCAGATAGGGATCCATCACCTTGGCCAGGAACTCCGACCACCAGAGCACGATGGCCACGATCGTGCCGACTAGTGTGCCCAGCAGGAATCCGGTGGCGGTCTCCCCGCAGGTGACCAGCAGGTGGTGATAGAGGCTGCCGTCGGCATGCAGTCTGAGAATGGTACTCCAGATGCGGGAGGGCTGACTGACCAGGAAGGGATCTATCCATCCCCTGCGGGCAGCAATCTCCCAAGCTACGAAGCAGCTCGCCAGGATAGCGAGCTGTGTCAGTACGATGGTCAGCCGGCGCTTCCAATGTTGCCAGATGTGCTGGGCATGCTCCGGCGTCTCCGCTCGGCTAGTGATCCGATCTCGCAACTCTGTCCACGGGTTGTACATGCACATCCAACTCCTCCCAGATACGATTAAAGAAGCGGCCAAAGGCCGGCGACCTCCGCGATTGCATCGGAGTCAGGTGGTCATCATCCAGTTGAATATAAATATCCGCTTTGATCCGCCCCGGGCGCTTGGTGAGCACAATCACCCGATCGCACATGGCCACCGCCTCCGGGATATCGTGGGTGACCAAGAGCACCGTCTTCCCAGCCTTCTTCAGAATTCCTTCCACCTCATCCTGCATCGTCAGCCGCGTCTGATAGTCCAAAGCGGAGAAGGGTTCATCCAGCAACAACACGCTGGGGTTGGTGGCTAAGGTGCGAATCAAAGCCGCCCGCTGGCGCATCCCTCCCGAGAGGTGGCTGGGGAAGCTCTGCCGGAACCCCCCCAGCCCATAACCTTCTAGCATATCGACTACCGCTTGACGCCTGGTGGGGTTGCACTGTCTCGTCAGTTCCAGCCCCAGCAGGCAATTGCGCTCGATGCTTCGCCACTCATACAGGTAATCCTGCTGCAGCATGTAGCCCACCTGGGCTGTTGATGCGGTCACTTCCTTGCCATCGACCAGCACTTGGCCGGATGTCGGTTTGAGCATGCCAGCAATCAGGGAGAGCAACGTACTCTTACCACTCCCACTGGGGCCAACAATGCCGACGAACTGTCCCTTTTCTACTTTCAGGGACAGATTGTCGATGGCATGCGTCACTCCAGCCAGGGTCATATATTCTAGCGAGACCTTCCGTAGCTCAATGTGAGCCATTGCCCTCCTCCTTGTCTACTCGATCGTTTGGACGGCTTCCTGAGCAAAATCCGTGTTGGCTATCCGCTCGTACTCCACCGGTTCGTCCAGCTCGCCGGCCTCGATCATGATCCTCTGCAGCTGATCGAACCACTCCTTGGGGATGATCGGATCGCTGGCCCATGCATCCAGCTCCTGATAGCGCTCGATCACGGTGGTGAGAATGTCCAGATCTGCATCCGGGAAGGAAGGGGCGATCACTTCGGCGATCTCCCTGGGAGAGTGGGATTGCATCCATAGTTGAGCCCGATAGATGGCATTGGTGAACTTTTGCACCGTTTCTGGGTTCTCCTTGATGTAGTTGGCAGTGGCATGGAAGGTGGTGTAGGGGAGGAGTCCGCTACCTTCACCTAAAGCGGCCACGATTACACCTGCCTGGTCCTTTTCTAGGATGCTGGGAGCAGGCTCCCAGAGCTGCACATAATCACCCGTGCCTTCCCGGAAGGCCAGGGCAGTGGCGTCCAAGGCGATACTCTGGATCATCTCCAGATCCTCAAAGGGCTTGATCCCGTCTTGCTTCAGGTTCCATTCCAGCACCATCTGGGGGACCCCGCCTTTGCGTCCGCCGATGATCACCTTGCCGGCTGCATCTCGCCAGCGGAAATCTGGTTCTGCCACTCTGCCCACCAGGAAAGAGCCGTCTCGCTGCGTGCAGGCTGCGAAAGCGATAATCGGGTTGCTCGCGCCCTGCTTGGTCGCATATACCGCCTGCTCCGATCCAAACAGCGCAAACTGTGCGCTGCCCGAGAGAATGGCCGCTGCACCCTTATCAGCACCTTGTGCTACCTCCAAGGCCACGTCCAGCCCTTCTTCGGTGAAGAAGCCATTATGTAGGGCTACATATTGTGGGCAGTAGAAGATGGAGTGAATCACTTCGGATAGCACGACCCTCTGCAGCTTATCCTCCGGTGCTTGACCGGAGGTGCATCCGGACACCGACCCGATGATTAAGAATAGCAACAGAGCGATCATCAATTTGCCAGCTTTCATCTATTTACCCCCTTCTTTTGAGATGAGCGACATCGCCCCATCTCGCTAGTATGGCAATATATGCGTCGGTGAGCGCAGGCGTGTCATGCTCTGACAGTGGCTGCTACACTGCCATAGCGGAAGCTTGTCTTGAGGCTTTGCCTGGCGGCGGTTCGGTCCACTTTGAAGAAACCCATCATTAGCCGGGAACACCTTCTCGCCGTTAGGATAGAAGCAGGTCACAGGAGAGGGGGGTTAAAATGGCAATCACCAAACAGGCGCTGCAGAGCCGCTTGCAGCTGATCGTGCAGACAGGACTGGATGGGCAAGGAAATCCCGTGTTTCGCACTCGCTCCTATGGCAATGTGAACGTGGCGGCCGCAGACGAAGACGTCTACGCCGTGGCGCTAACCATCGCCTCCTTGCAGCAACATTCTCTGTATAGCGTGCGGCGAGTGGATGAGGGAGAGCTAGCAGACGGGCCGTAGGGGCAACTGAGGGTTAAAGGGAAGAGAGGTGAGCAAATTTGGCAGCAGTAGTCACTCTGCAGATGTCCTTTACCAACGCCGAGGGTCGCACCACTTCTATCTCGGTGGTCGATCCCAAACAGGAACTGGAATCGACAGAGGTGGAGGCAGCTATGCAGGAGATCATTGATAAGAACATCTTCGCTTCCAGCGGAGGCGCCTTGGTCAGTATCGCCTCTGCCCGTCTGATCGGGCGGGAGGTAACTGTGCTGATCTAGCTGGTGAAAGAAACCGCCTGGATTATTCCAGGCGGTTTTCATGTCTTGATGGATAGCGACAGGAACAATGGCAATAGGAATAGAACTATGTCCAGCAGGAGCAGCAGATTCAACTGGTGACAGCGCCGACAGCGCAGAAGGAGGCAGTTATGAAGACTAGAGTGGAAGCCGCGGTGGTTGATATGCAGGAGCATCGTCCCACTCTTACACGAAAGCCCGGGCTCCTCGGCCCGGGCTTGTTTGATCCTGATTTTGCTAAACCTTTGTCGCCTTCCAATGGCCCGATCTGTACCGGAAATAAATGAACGCGGATCGGGTGCATTGGTCGATGGCCATGGCCGCCCATGCGCCCAGCAAACCCCAATTGAAGACGGAGACAAAGAGGAACGCTAAGGCGAGGCGCACGCCGACGGTACCAGTAAAGGTGGAGATCAACGGCCAGCGGGTATCTCCGGCACCCCGCAAAGCGCCGGCCAGAATGAACTGGGTTGATTGCAGTGGCTGCACCAAGGCGATCACCTTTAGTGCCAGAGAGGCGTTGGCAATTACGGCCGGGTCATCGGTGTAGAGCGATGCGATCAAGCCCCCTCCGAAGAAGAAGACCACTCCCATGGCGGTGGCGATGATGGTGCCGATGTATCGTGTTTGCCAACCGTATATCTCTGCCCAGTCGGGACGCTTGCCACCCAAGCTGCGGCCGACCAGTGAGGTGGCGGCCATGCCGAAGCCCATGCCTGGGGAGAAGGAAAGACCCATGATATTCATTCCGATCTGATGGGCAGCAAAGACCATCGTTCCCAGGCCAGAAACCACCCTGGTAAAGGACATCATCGCAAAGCGCATGATTACCTGTTCCAGCATGGCTGGTGCCCCGATCTTAACCACTCTTTTCATCAGGTCTGGGCGCGGGGTGAACTTATCTCTGATAGAGATATGCAGTACCGTGTTTCCGCTCTGCGATACCGCCCGCAGGGCCAGAATCATCCCTACCACCCGACTGATGCTGGTCGCTAGCGCTGCTCCGAACACGCCCCAGCGGGGGAAACCGAGCAGTCCGTTGATCAGAATCGCGTTGCCCACCACGTTGACGATATTGGCGATAATGTTGTAGCGCATCGGTGTTTTGGAATCACCGGCCCCGCGCAGCATAGCAGTGACTGCCATGCCGATGGTCTGGGGGATAAAGCCTAGAGAAATCGTCCTCAGATAGGTGACGGCATAGCCGAGCGAATCTGCTTCTGCGCCCATAAACAAGACAAACGGTTCCGCAAACATATATAGCACCAGAGTTGCTATTCCGCCCAGGGATCCGATGATCAACAGCGATTGTCGGGCGGCGGCGTTGGCCTCTGCCACATCGCTTGCGCCGATAAACCGGGCCACCAAGGCTGTCGTTCCGACGTTCAGGGCCATAAATGCCGCCATAGCTAAGAAAAGCGGCTGCGTAGTCAAGCCAATGGCAGCAATCGCCGCGGGGCCTACTCCGCCCACCATCATCATATCGATCATGTTGAACAGCTGTATTAACAGTTGCTCGACAACCGATGGCCAAGCCAAGTTAATGACATCTTTGCGAGCTTGGGGAATGGTGAGTTCTTTCCTTTGCTCCAGGCCGATAGCCTGAGGTACTGCTGCCATCCAATCATCTCCTAACTAGTTTGTTATCCTAATCTTTCTGTACCCGCTTAATATATCACCGGCTCATGGGTAAGTCAATTCAATAAATTGGCAGCTAAATTGATCAAATAGTCTGCAACCACAGGAAGTCATTGTAAGCTGCAAATGCCAACACAATGGAAAAAGGCACCATTGCCGGCAATTGCCGCCAGCAATGATGCCCTTTCATGCTTACTGCCTATTTCGCAGCCTGCATCATCAGCTCGGCCAGATCCACCACT
>CAYVCY010000079.1:0-10027 GCA_964450265.1 uncultured Clostridia bacterium | reverse complement strand
CATGGCTGTGACTGCAGCTCGTGCAAACAATAGCCAGTATACAGCCAGACATTGTAGCCCCTGGCCTTAGTCCCTGCGGCCAACGCAAAGGTCGCTTCTGGCTGCAGTAACGGTTCACCTCCGGAGATCGTCAACCCTGAGACCAGAGGATTTGATAGCAGTTCCTGCAAGAGGTCGTCCGTATCTGTCAGATATCCACCAGTGAGGGGATGGGTATCTGGATTATGGCACCCCGGACAACCGTGGGTGCATCCCTGCAGGTAAACCACCGCTCGCAAGCCCTCTCCGTCAGTGACGCTCTCAGCATTCACCCCTGCCAGACGCACTAGCATATGACCCCATCCTTTCATATTTCGAAGAACTCCCTTGCGCATCAGCCGCACCGCTGTTACACTATATATTGCATTCATCGCATACTACCTACTACATATTGTATCAAAATTCCGGAAAGAGGTGAAGTAACGGTGTCCAAATATGAATTAGCATACAGCGATATTACCAAACGGGATGGGCGCTTAGTCAGCTTTGATGGCGAAAAGATCGTCAGTGCGCTGGAGAAAGCGCTGTTGGCCACCGGTGAAGGGGATCAGCAGACTGCCCGACAGCTCTACCCCTTAGTGTTAATGAAGCTTGCTCAGCTGACCAAGAAGCAAGCGCCTGACGTGGAAGAAGTGCAGGATGCCGCAGAGCAAGCACTGATGCAAGCCGGCTATCATCAGGCAGCCAGAGCCTACATCACTTACCGCAATCAACGCACTGCCCATCGGGAAGGCAGGCAAGAACTGCTCTTGACTATGGAGCGGATCATGCGGGAAACCCATCGGGAGAACGCCAACGTGGGTAATTCCCCTTCCGCAAAGGGACTACAGATCTTTGAGGCAGCCAGCGCCTACATGTGGGAGCGCAGAGGCCTGCCGGCCCATATTGCCCGCGCCCACCGCGAGAAGGACATTCATATCCACGATTTCGCCTGGTATGGCATGACGCTCACCTGTGTGCAGACCGATCTTCATCGCCTGCTGAGCCAGGGTTTCAACCCGGGACACGGATACATCCGCCCCCCGAAGCGGATCAGCTCTGCCTCCGCCCTGGCAGCGATCATCCTGCAGGGTCTGCAGAACGACATGCACGGAGGCCAATCCTTCCCCAACTTTGACCATGACCTGGGCCCATTTGCCGAAACTGTTGACGAGGACAGCGTTTACCAGGCGATGGAGTCGTTGATTTTCAACTTAAACACGATGCATTCCCGTGCCGGGGCGCAAGTGCCCTTCAGCAGCCTCAATGTAGGCACCGGCACGTCCCGAGGCGCGCGCTTGGTCACTAAACAACTATTGTTAGCCTATAAAGCTGGGCTGGGCAAAGGGGAACATCCTATCTTCCCTAACATTATCTTTAAGGTCAAGGCCGGCATCAACTTTAATCCTGATGATCCAAACTACGACCTCTATCGGCTGGCCTTGGAGGTAGCATCCGTCAGACTCAATCCCTCTTTTTCCTTTATGGACGCTCCCTACAACGCCATTTACGCGGAGGAAGTAGCCTACATGGGCTGCCGCACCCGGGTGATGGCCAATGTAAACGGTCCGGCAATCACAGCCGGACGGGGCAACCTCTCTTTCACCAGCATCAACCTACCTCGCCTGGCGCTACGCGCCGCTGGGAATCGGGGAAGATTCTTCAGGTTGCTGGATCAGATGCTGGAGCTGACTGTGGAACAACTACTACACCGCTACCGAATTCAAGCCAATTTGCTGGTTAGGGATATGCCCTTCCTGATGGGACAACACGTCTATCTGGACAGCGAGCACCTGAGCGCGAACGACCGCATAGAGCCGGCGATCAAACACGGCACTTTGAGCATCGGTTTTATCGGTTTGGCCGAGGCGCTGGTTGCCCTGACTGGATGCCATCACGGACAATGCGAAGAGGCGTTCCGACTAGGGCAAGAGATCGTCAGCCGTATGCGGCAGCGATGCGATCAAGCAGCATCAACCTATAAACTGAATTTCACTCTGTTGGCTACCCCAGGCGAGGGGCTCTCCGGAAAGATGGCTGCGCCGGACCTGGAACGCTTCGGCACGGTGACCGGCGTGACGGATAAGGATTACTACACCAACTCCTTCCATATACCGGTAGGCTGGCAAACTACGATCGGCGAAAAACTGCGCCGAGAGGGCCCTTTTCACGAGCTATGTAACGCTGGCCACATCTCATATGTGGAGCTGGACGCCCCCCCGGGCCACAATTGGCAGGCAACTGACGCCATCGTCAGGGCAATGGCGGCCTTCGGAATCGGCTATGGCGCACTGAACTTCCCGGTGGACGAATGCGCTGCCTGCGGACAGCACGGCATCTTCCCCTCGGCATGCCCCCACTGCGGCAGCGACCGTATCCGTCGTATCCGCCGCATCACCGGATACCTCTCCACTGTCGATCGGTTTAATGCCGGGAAGCTGGCTGAACTGAAGGATCGAGTTGCCCACCGCTAGGCGACAGAGGAATGCCAGAATCAAACAGCAGCCCGCGAAGATGAGGAATCTGAAACCTCATCTTCGCGGGCTGCTTAGATTCTTCGGCTGAGGCTTCAGAATGACCCTTCTGCCCTGTCAGTCCGAGTGTAACGAGGAATCTAGGTACTTCGCCGATGCTGTGGGACAGGGGGTAGGAGGCGCTCCAAATGTGATCGCCCTCCACCCCGTCATTTCGTAACCAGAAATCTTGATGGCTCACTGAATAAGGGAATCATCTGCTCATATCTGGCAGTGCTTGTTCATATAGTGACAGAGAAGCACTGGTTCTAGGCTGCTGACAAACCGCCGCAGGCGGTCATTCTAAATGCTTCGACAGGGTTAGCATAAACTCCAATGCAGAATCCAAAGCCCCATAGATACGGGCCTTGGTTAGATTCTCCGCTGCGCTCTGAATGACACTGAAGAGCTTCTTAGGCAGTCTCGTACTGGTTCTTAATATTGATTAGGTTGCTATAGCATGTTAAGTCGTAGCGCAAACAAAATTCACCAATCTGGGGATTCTATGGCTTCCGACTTAGCATCCTACTAGCCACTCTGCAGGGAGGATTGTGCAGTGCCGAAAGTCAATCAGCGCTGGCTACTGCTGATCATGGTCATCTCTCTCTTCGCCCACAGTAGCGTTGCCTCTGCCGGCCCCTCTTTCAACTGCCTGTGCGAAGATGAGGATCGCATCCTGCAGCTGACTGAGCCGCTGACTACGGGAAAAGATGTGGAAGAGCTGCAGGTCATTCTCAGCAGCCTAGGCTTTTATCGCGGGGAGTTGAACGGAGTCTATGATCCAAAAACAGCCACGGCAGTTAAGGATTTTCAAAGCTTTGCTCAACTAGCTTTGACCGGTACCTTCGGAACCAAGGAGCAAGAAGCGCTGACTATGTCCATGGCTGAAGTGAGCCTACAACCGAGCACGGTCAAACCGCCGGAAGGCGAAATGCGCTTGGTGATCGATGTGGATGCCAGAACACTGACCGTGCTGGTTAACGATGTCGTCTTCAAAGTTTTTCCCTGCGCGGTGGGCACCCAAAGGACCAAATCCCCTGTCGGTGAGTGGCGAGTGATTCAGAAGGGAACCCATTGGGGAGGCGGCTTCGGAACTCGCTGGCTGGGGTTGAATGTTCCCTGGGGCATCTATGGCATTCACGGAACCAACAAACCCGGCTCTATCGGCACAGCCGCCAGCCACGGCTGCATCCGCATGCACAACCGAGATGTAGAGCAGCTTTATCCTTGGGTGAAGGTCGGCACCAAGGTTTCGATCGTCGGGCCTTTTCCAAGGGTCAAGATCAAGCAGCCACTGAGCAGTGGCCGTTCCGGTCACGATGTACAGACATTGCAACTGGTGCTGCGGGAAGCCGGCTTCAATCCCGGTTCTACCGATGGGCGCTATGGGCCGGATACTGCATTGGCGGTGAAGGCGTTGCAGGAGTTTTATGGACTGCGCCCGACCGGGCGGGCAGACTGGAACGTGTTGACCATTCTAGGCTTACGCTAGGGGGAATTATGATATGGCTAGAAAGAGCACACGCAACCGACGGAGTCCACTGCTCTGGTTAGCGTTCTTCGCCGGCTTGCTCGCAGTGACAGCGACCTTTGGTCCCAATCTGCTGCAGATGTTCTCCAAGGACCAATTTCGCTTCAATCCAAATGCTAAGCTGCAGGCCGACGAAGATTACCACCTACAGCTATGGGTAGAGAGACCTAACTTGCCTGACGCCACCTTGTGGCAGGAAGGCTTACAGCAAGCCTTGGAGGACTTTCGGGCTGTCTACCCCAATATCGAAGTGTCATTGTCTCACCTCTCCCCCCAGGACGTCGATCAGCGGCTGAACGAAGCACTTTATCAAGGGACCCCACCTGACCTTTTCTTCAGCGCTAATCAGCCTTGTGGCAACCTGGGAGAGTTGCAGCTGCCCCTACACCGCTTCATAGATAAGACAGAGCGCTTGTCCTGGCCGGACACCCTGTGGCAACAACTACAGCGTAGCGACGGGGTTTACGGGCTGCCGGTTGCTGCATACCCTAGGGTATTCATGGTCAACAGCAACCTCTTACAGCAGAAGGGGTTGGGAGCCGAGCTGTTTAGCGAAGCGGGTTATAGCTGGTCCACGCTGCTGTCCATAGCCGAACAGATTGCCGACAGACAATTGGTGGGGTTTGTTCCGACGTCTAGCGGGCATTCGCTGCTGGCCAGCTTAGCTGCCAGCACGGGCAAGCCGGCGCCCTTTGATAACGATGGTGACTTAGTCTGGACCAGGGAGTATCTAACCAGCTTGGCCGAGATTTGGCTGCGTCTGTCCAGCTCCACCGGGACTCCAGATGGTGGAAGCGCCATGGACAACAATTGCCTGGACCGGTTCTTGGCCCAACGCACAGCGATGATCGGCCCCCTCAACCATCAGCTGAGCGACTGGTTGTGGCGAGCTGCCACCAACGAGGGGATTATCCCCCAGCTGATACCGGTGCCGGGTGAGGGGCTCGAGTCCCTTCGGGACGTGCGAGTTCTGGACATCGCCCTGCTCAGACAACAGGAATTTAAAGGAGACCGGCATACCCGCGCAGCAGCCGAGTTGGCCCAGTTCTTGGTGCCACGGCTGGGTGAATTGATGGCTTCCCTGACTGGAGCTTTGCCCGCCCTCGATCCGGCCAGCGCAGCTTCGCATTTGCCTTACGACGAGACCTCCTTTGCCGCCTATGCGCAGATCGATCGCATTCCGAAGTCTTCATATACCTATGGCTCGCCCAAGGGGCTGTCAGCTACCCATTGGGAGCTGGCTATTGCCCCCGCTTGGGACAGACTAGTGCAAGGACAATATACAGCCGATCAATTCGCAGAAGCCGTCTTGGCCGAGCTGGCCATGGCCACCATCGGCGGGCCATAGAAACCCATGCCTACGAGAGCGCCAGCGTAACGACTGAGGCCAGGCGCTGCGTGTAACAGGCGCGTTGGCTGCCCATTCAAAGAGCGAACAAAGCTGGAACAAAGGCAGCAGTTGTTTGAGTCGCTTCCAATGGACCCGCTCCAATTTAGCAATTAACGCTCCTCTTAAGTGAGCCAGTCAGTACGATAAATGGGCGACGAGTTCCGCTGCCGCCAGCTGCAGAGAGCTTATCCATTAGCTTGGCAGACAGTGACTGGGCACGCAGTGCCTGGCCGACCCTTAACCAAAACACTTGACTGCTTGCAGGGGCTGTCGCGCCATCGCGACAGCCCTTTGCCATTTCCCCTATACAAACGCGGTGCCCGCTCCACTGCTGTCATCCTTCACCGAGGCTATCGGTTAGTATTTGGCAAACGTCGAGGAAATACTAACAAAGCAAAGGCGAAGGAGGGAACCGCCATGAACCGTCGACAGACCAAGCGCCCCATTCCGGTGAGCGAACTAAAGAAAAGAGCGTATTCGCCTCAACCTGCAGACAACGATCCCGGCAAGGGAACATCGCCCTTAATGGCGGCCTATGATCGACCGTTGAGCTGCAATCTTGAGGAAAACATAACCCTGCTGAAGAAGCTGTTTGGCAGCGACGACGTGATCTACCGTCAGTTTAACATCGGCTCCGATAACCGCCTCCCGGCGGCCTTGATCTTCATCGACGAGTTGATCGACAAGGATAGCATTCAGCGGGATGCGATGACCAATATCATGGTACGCGCCAGGATGGCGGCCTCCCCGGCTGTTTCCACCCCGGATGGGATTCGCCGCCTGATTTGCGACGATTTGTTGGCCATCGCTGAGCTGAAGGAGGTGCAGACGTATCCGGACGTGCTGGAGGCGGTGCTGGGTGCCGACGCTATTCTGCTGGTGGACGGCCTTGATGTCGCTCTGAATCTGGGCATCAAGTCATGGGAACATCGTGGGGTAGGAGAGGCCACCAACGAGGTATCTATCCGTGGGCCCCGCGAAGCCTTCAACGAGGTGCTAAAGACCAGCCTGGCTCTGATCCGCCGACGGATTAAAGACCCGATGCTGCGGGTGAAGATGGTGCAATTGGGTGAACGCTCGTCGACCGACGCAGCCATCGTCCACATTGAAGGGGTCACGAATCCCCATCTGGTGGACGAAGTCTGCCGCCGCCTGGACTTGATCAAGACCGACACGATTATGGACAGCAGCTATGTGGAACAGTTCATTCAGGATGCGCCCTTCTCCCCTTTCCCCCAGGTGCAGTGGAGCGAACGCCCAGATCGAACCGCCTCGGCCCTCTTGGAGGGCAGAATAGTCATCGTTTGTGATGGCAGCCCTAACGCGCTCATCGCACCGGCAACCCTGCCCAACTTTCTGCCGGCCACCGACGATTATTACGAACGTTGGCTGATTTCCACCTTTGTGCGTTTCGTGCGCACAATCAGTATTCTGGCTTCGGTATTGCTGCCGGCACTTTACATATCGGTAATCAACTTCCATCAGGAGTTATTACCGACGACATTAGCCGTCGCAATCGCCGGTTCTCGCACCGGGGTGCCCATTTCGGCATTGCTGGAAGCATTGAGCATGGAGTTCACCTTTGAGCTGCTGCGCGAAGCCGGGCTGCGCCTGCCGGCAGCCTTGGGTTCCACCATCGGCATCGTGGGGGGAATCATCATCGGACAGGCAGCGGTCAGCGCTGGCTTAGTCAGTCCGATCATGGTGGTGATCGTGGCCCTGACAGCCATCGGTGGCTTTTCCATCCCCAGCTACAGTGTTGCTGCTACGCTGCGTTTTCTGCGTTTCCCGCTGCTTTTTCTAGGAGGCGTCTTTGGACTATATGGGGTGACTGCAGGAGGAATAGTAATTCTGCTGCACTTAGTGTCGCTGAAATCCTTTGGGGTGCCCTATCTTTCTCCCATCGCACCCCTCACCCTGTCTGCCTTGACGGACACGGTGGTACGAGCGCCAATCTGGACCCATCGCTTTCGACCGCTATTCTATCGCCCCCAGGACGCCCATAGAAGTGCGGTAAATACCAGTTATTTTCAGAGACGACAGCAACTACACCCAGAGGGGTTGGAAGTAGTGTCCTTGAAGCAGTCTACATCCAAAAAGGGAGGGAATTCCGATGCAGACGCAAAGGATTAGCAAGCGACAGGCGCTGTTGGTCGCTGTCACTACCATCGTAGGAGGGGTGCAACACCCGCTGTTTCGTGACTTGCTGCTCTGGTCGGGCAACGGTGCTTGGGCAGGGATCATCCTGTCCGTCTTGGCCAGCATGGTGATCTTTCTGTTCGCACTCAGCCTAGCCAAACGCTTCCCAAAGCAGAGCATCGCCTCCTATTTGCCGAAGATCTGGGGCAAGGTGGTCGGATACCCGTTGGTGATTCTATTCCTATTGGGATTCTTTTTCAAGGCGGTATATATCTTGCGCCATGTTTCGGAGTTCTTTGTGTCCGTAGTATTGCCAGAGACGCCAATCAGCGCGGTGATGCTGGTCTTGCTGATCCTGTCAGCAGCCGGCATTCTAGCGGAACTGGAGGGTTTGGTTCGCTTTAACGAACTGGTCTTTCCAATCGTCGCCCTTTCCTTCGCTTGGGTGCTAGTCGCTAGCATTCCTAGCTTCAGCGGCTGGGAGTTATTGCCTCTATTTGACCGAGGCTTGACAGGGTTGCCCCATACCTTTGCGCTTTCCCTGGCCTACCCGCTAAACCTAGCCTTGATTCTGTTCATATTTCCGCTGATCTCAGATCAGGAGAGGATCACACGAGAGACGATGAAGATGCTAGCTGTAGCCGGCATCTTCGGGGTGGCGATTTCTTTAAACATCATCCTCACCCTAGGTGCACCCTTAGGGGCGACGTTCACCTGGCCGTACCTAGCGCTGGTGGAGAATGTGCCTATTGGCACCGAGCGAAGCGAAGCTCTCTTCATGATCGCCTGGATGCTGGCGGCGTTCGTCTCCATCAGCCTGTTCATCTATATCGTAGCCCTCGGATTGCATCAGCTGTTTCCTAAAGTGAAGCGCAGTTGGTTGGGACTGGGCCTGCTGCTGCCGGTGGCTTTTCTGGCGTTGATGTCCGACAACCAACCGATGGCAGTGATCAGCCACCTGATGGCCAACCGGTACGCTCTGTTTGCCTTTTCAGGCATCCCTATACTGTCTCTAGCAGTAGCCGCTATCCGTGGGCAGAGGGAGACAGCACATGAATAGCAGACTGCGGTCGGTCGTCTTATTGCTGCTAGTGGTGATCTGCCCCCTCAGCGGTTGCTGGAGCCGCAAGGAGATCGAAACTGGCGGCTTCGCCTCGCTAGTCGCTCTGGACCTGGCAGAGGACGGCCAGTTTGAGCTCACATTCACCCTGGCGATCAATGAGAATCTGGCAGAAGGAGTCGGTGGGGGCGACGTGCCGGCCTGGATGGTCAGCGCTACGGGCAAGAACTTGGCCGATGCGATCTCGTCATCACGCACCTTTAGCCCTCGCATACCCTTCTGGTTCCATACTGAGGCGTTGATCATCGGCGAGGAGCTGGCCCAGCAAGGGATCGCCCCTATACTCGACTATATGCTGCGCTCCCGTAGCTTCCGCCTCACTACCCCGGTACTGGTTGCAGAAGGAAACGCTAAGGCCTTACTCAAACTCAGTCCCAAGATCACCAAATCACCTGGGCGTTATATGCGGGATCTGATTGACCATGCGGACAGAGGCTCGGTCAGCCACCGGCAAGAGCTGTTCCAGGTGATCAAGAAGCTGGTGGCAGATCAAGGCGAGGAGATTTACCTACCTTTGGTGCGCCCTAAGCCTAAGGATGAGTGCCAAGGCGAAAAAGGAACCGACGATGATGGCTCCGGTGGCGAGGAAGGCGGCGGGGGCGAAGGGCAGGATCCACTGGAAGCCCTAGTCTTAGAGGGTAGCGCTATATTCTCTGGTGACAGAATGATCGGCAAACTGAACGGCACCGAGACCCGCGGCTTGCTCTGGTTGCGTGGCGACAGTAACCGGGCCACAGTGGTGCTCGAAATGCCGGACGGAACTGCGGTGCAGCAACAAGTCTATGCCCGCAGGACGCTGCAGGTGAGCGAACAAGACGGGCAACTGCAGGCTAAGATCTCCATCTCGCAGGACGGCGATCTGTTGGAGTTTGACCTGCCTGCGCGGGAGCTGAATGCGGAAGCCTTTGAGGAGCTGAATGCCGCACTGACCGCAAAGGTGCAGGCAGACGCGGAAGCGACACTGCTAAAGCTGCAGCAGGAGCTCCGCTCGGACATCATAGGGATTGGTGAACGGGTGTACCGACTCTACCCAGCTCTGTTCAGAGCAGCCGATTGGGGGGAGGTATTCCCCACTCTGCCCATCGAAGTGACGGTAGAAGCAAATTTCCGGCGCACAGGCGAAGCCAGCAGCGCCCCCTTGATCAAGTCCGGCCGCTAGCGCTCGCTTTCTCCCCTCCGACAGGGCAACAGCCATGCCCTCTCTCCCTCCGTCATGGCTGACATCATGCTTCACCCACCCGTCGTGGCTTACGCCATGCCTTCTCTCCCTCCGTCATGGCTCACGCCATGCCACCTCCCTCGTCAGAGGGAGGCAA
>CAYVCY010000078.1:0-10064 GCA_964450265.1 uncultured Clostridia bacterium | reverse complement strand
TCGATCAAGGAGGGGACCATCCCCTTTTATTTTGGCCATACTTTCGGCTTCTTTCATTGAAATTTCGCACATATGATCCATGCACTCTGTGGTAATGACCGTATCATTTTGTTCTAAAATCATACAATTGTTCAAGAATTTCAATTTTTTCAGCAGTCATCTGTAGAAGGGATGAGTGCAAAGAATCTTTTTCAATTACAACCCAGAGCCGGTAAAGCGCAAGTGTAACTAAATTTTTCTTTATTAATTATCAAGGCTTCAAAAAAGTTACCCTTTTACAGCTCCCGCGACTAAACCAGAAACGAGCTTGTTCTGGAATATAAGGAATATAACTACAGGTGGAACGATTGCCATTGAGATAACTGCTCCAAGCACACCGAAATTCCAATCCTCACCTTTTAGAAGCGTCAGCGCTACTGAGATGGGCATAGAGAAATCTTGGGTGGCTAGAGTCTTGGCCATCGTGTACTCCCCCCAGATACTGTAGAAAGAGAAGACTAATACAATAATCAATCCATTCTGAGCGATGGGAAGCATGATATCTTTCCAAGTACGGAAAATGGTACAACCATCAATTTCTGCCGAGTCTTCAAGTTCTTTGGGAATTCCAATAAATACACCACGCATAATAAATACTGAAAATGGCAAAACATTCATAACATTGGGGAGAATTAATCCAATTTTTGTGTTTAAAATACCGGCATTAAATTCCATAATATAGATAGGAATAAGTAAAGCAGCTAGAGGAAATGTCACCACAAATAGGATGAATGCTAAAAAAATACCACTTCCTTTAAAAGGTAGCTTTGCGAAAGAATACCCAGCCATGGCAGATAATAATACGGTAATGAGTAGCCCCACCCCTGTGATTACTACACTATTCCAATAATAGGTTAGATATTTGCTCCCACGTTGAAATACATAAACATAGTTACTCAATGTTGGGTTATGGACAAAGAAAGTCCCATCTTTTAGAATCTCTGTCTGGTGCTTGAATGAAGTAAATACACTATAGAAAATTGGAACCAGAAACAACACTGCAATGAGCAACAAAATGAAAAACAAGGGAGTGCGGATTAGTTTACTAGATTTCATATCATTACTCCTTGTGACTCAATCTCATATTCAAGAACGAGAGCACCAAAATCATCATAGATAGCATAAAGGCCATCGATGCAGCATATCCCATATTGAAATACTTAAATGCGTTATCATAAATATACATATAGAGAACCAAAGTCGCCGTTCCTGGCCCTCCTATTGTCATAACCATAGGCTCAACAAAAACTTTAAGTGCCGCTATGAGAGCCCAAATAGCTGTAATAACGTACGTCTCTCGCAGAGACGGCAGAATAATAAAGACTAACTTTTTCCATCCTGTAGCTCCATCAACAACGGCCGCTTCAAGAATTTCATTAGGAATGGCCTGCAATCCAGCTAGAAAAAGAATCGTCTCAAATCCAATATTGCACCATAGATTCACTATGACAAGACTCCCTAAAGCGGTCTTAGAACTGGTAAGCCAGGATTGGGTCCAACCGGCGAGACCAATCTTAATCAAAAACTGGTTTACCAATCCAAAATTTTCCGCCAACATCCAGCTGAAAAGAATACAGGCCAAGGATGCAGGTACAACAATAGGTATAAACACTGCAGTACGGAAGAGCCATGAACCTTTTGCTCCATACATGAATAGCAATAATGCTATACCCAGTGAAATAATCATCATTAAAGAGAAGTCAATTACAGCAAAGACGGCAGTGTTTTTAAGTGCAATCAAGAATTTATCATCTTTAAACATGTTCACATAATTATTGACACCAACAAAAGTAGGTTTACTATCATACGCAAAATTATAATCACAGAAACTTAAATACAAGGTTCTAATTAAAGGATAGATCACAAAGAGGAATACTATTAAAAAACAAGGGAGCATAAATAAGAAACCCCAGAGTGTCCGATTGCGTTTTCTATCAGATAAAACTGTTTGCATATCTCCAAAATACCTCATCTTGTGCTATTACGCTACTAATTAAAACCAATGTATGGCGAAATTTACTTAAAAATTCGCCATACAAAAAATTAACCTCTACTACTTAGCAAGTGAACTAATCATTTTATTCAACTTGTTTATGGTTGTATCGACCGACTCATCGGTTGATAAACCACTCTGGATAATCGTTCTTAGTTCATCCATAAACCTTGAACTATCCTTGTATGCAGGATACGTACTACTCTTGGCGATAGAATCCTTAAGGTTGGCCCAGTCAGGAGCATCTGCCATGTCAAAATACTTTGTAATCGTAGGGAGTTTTCCATACTCATTAAGCGTATTGACTTGAACATGTTCACCTAACAACTCTTCTTGAATGAAAGCAACAGCAAGATCAACTTCTTTTCCTGCACGTGGAATGAATACTGCATTTACATAACCAGTACTACCATTAGCACTTGAACCAGGAATAGGGAGAACTGATGCTTTACCGACACCTAAGGTCTGTTCAGCTTCGACCCAGCGCGAACCACTTTCAACGAGCATTGCAACCTTGCCTGATTTATAACTATTTCTTCCACTATTGTAATCGGCGAAGGTTTCAACTGAGAATGAACCATCATTCACACCATCTTTCCAAATCTGAAGCACTTTTTTAAATTCTGGGGTATCAAAGTTAATCGAGATACCATCAGCTCCGTATACTTTGCCTGAAACAGCCTGCAATACACCTAACGCACTTCCGTGGATGTCCTTACCCCATTGAATTGTGGCACCTTGCTGGATAACTTCATTACCCTTTTTAATGGTGAGTTTCTTGGCAAATTCATGGAACTCTTCCCAGGTCTGGGGAGTCAGAGGATTGCCGGCTGCGTCTACAAGACCGGCTGCCTTAAACATATCAACGTTGATATTATTCCCTGTAATTTCGGTAATGAGAGGAATAGTGTAAAGCACACCATTAATTTTACTCATCTCTAGAGCTGAAGGGACAAAATCAGATTCTTTGACTGGTCCACTAAAGAAATCCAAATCTTTTTCAAAATCATAAATCAAGTCTTTAGTAACGAACTGTTGCACGAATTGGGCACCATCAATAAGTATTAAATCTACAGGTGACTTTCCTGCTGACCAATCAATAGCATAGTTCGAAACAACCATGGGATCGGCATAAGTTTGTAATTCTACGACTACATCAGGGTGCCGGGCCATAAAGCTTGCGGCTGCATCTTCCAGAAACAACTTTGTAATTTGCCACGATTCACCCGAGACCCTTAATACTCTCTTGCCTTTTGTAGCAGAGGATTCGCTCGATCCCCCTGCAAAAACCATCGCACTAACCAAACAAATGGCAAGCCCGATAACAAGCATTCTTTTCATTCCTCGTTTCATATTCCTTCTCCTTTTTTTATACAGCTTTCCGCTGTTATAATTTATCTTCAAAAAAATGGAGGTTACCTTTTACTACCAACCTAGTTGGCACCTGCAGAAATACAGTTTTAGGTTGTATTTTTTTTACTACATAATCGAAGAGAACATTGAAGCCTATAATTCCTTTTCCATAATTATTCTTGTCTATAACTGCTTGGAGGACATCTTCACGCAAAAATTGTGCACTTTCCTTGAAGAGATCATTGCCGAGGCCTTTAATTTTTCCTGCAAAATCATGGTCTCTAACAGCTAAGCAAAGTGGGACAATCTCCCGAGCTGTACCTCCGAAAAAAGCAACAAAATCATCGTGTTTTTGAAACGCTTGGGTTGCAAGATTATAACAATGAGCAATATCTTCATAACCATGTATTATTACAGGTTCAAAATTTATAGCATATTTTTTAATATATTCAGTGAACCCTTTGATGGTGTTTATATGCGAACTATTATCCCTCGAGCCACCTGCTACCAGAACCTTACCCTTCTCGTGGGTAATAATACTCAACACTTCTGCAGCTAGTGCCCCATTGTTAGATTCATGTGGAGCCACACAACACAGTCGATTAGTAGCTGGAATGTCGATATCAAACAAAACGATAGAAACCCCCGCAAAACAAAATCTGTTGAGTGTATTGGTAGTTTGTTCGTCAGCGGTAATCGGCAGAGTAAGCAACCCATCTAAGTTGCCTCCAAATTCTTCAAACAACTCCGATAGTACCCGACAATGATCTTCCGCGGAATCAGTATACGTTCTTGTTATCATCTGAATGTTGAACGACCCAGCATCTTCCTGGCAGTCCATGATAGCTTGCCAGAGATACTTGTAGTAATATCGACCAAGTCCCTGCTGGGAAGGCAACACCACGGCTATTTGAATTGGATGACGCCTGAGAGAAGATGCAGCATAATTTGACTTATATCCCATCTTTGCTGCCTCATCACGCACCATACTCCTCATTTCAGCACTGATACCACTTTTATTATTAAGGGCACGATGGACAGTTGTCGTACTTATTCCGAGAGTTATAGCGATGTCTCTTAAAGTAACTTGATGCATTTTCTCCTCTAAGTAAACGTTTCCGGTCACGCTTACTTGACAATATCACGGAGCAAGGCCAAAATCAAGAAAAACATATTGGAATTGATTAGTTGCATAAAAACTAGTAATCGCAAAAAAGGAGACCGTATGAATATCAATGTTAACATCGCACCGACCCCGAAAGAATTAGGTCAGCGAGCTGCAGAGAGTATTGCTAAACTGTTAAACCAAGCAATCACCGAAAGAGGAGTTGCACGGATTATATTGTCGACAGGAGCTTCTCAATTTGATACTATCAAGGCATTACTAACCATGGAAGTAGATTGGTCATGTGTTGAAGTATTCCATCTTGATGAATATGTTAACTTGCCCAAAACGCATGCAGCCAGCTTTAGGAAATATTTGGATGAACGGTTTGTAAGCAAAGTAACCTTAAAAAAGATGCATTATGTCGACGGAGAAGGTGATGTACAAGCAAATATCAAACAACTCACCGCAGAATTAAAAAAGGCACCTATTGATGTCGGTGTTATTGGAATTGGTGAAAATGGTCATATTGCTTTTAATGACCCCCCTGCTGACTTCGCGAGTGATGAAGCTTATAAGATTGTGAAACTTGATAATAAATGTAAAATGCAACAAGTTGGCGAAGGCTGGTTCCCCTCAATTGACGATGTTCCGACACAGGCTATTACCATGCTTCCTAAACAGATTATGGCGTGCAGACATATTGTATCCAGCTCCCCGCATGCCGTAAAATCCTGGGCAATTTTCCACACAATTATAAATGTTGTGAACAACAACCTCCCAGCAACGTTGCTTAAAAACCATCCCAGTTGGCAATTATTCCTCGACAGAAACAGTGCCTCAATGCTGTTTAATTATAATTAATCGCAATTAATAAGTAGAAGGGGTTGTTTCAATAACCCCTCTATTCCAGAACAAGGTGCTAAATATGTTATCAGTTGATGTAGTATTTCACCCTTCGTGGTGGTATAAGCATGAAGGTTTAATCTTCGATGAGGATTTTTTCTATAATCCCCTCAAACGTGTTGAATCAGAACAGTTGATGGAACAAGCTCTTTATAACCGTTTTGGTCAATACGGTTTGGGAAAGAATCGTCTAACTAAACGGCCCGAAGTGGGTGCTGTCCATTTAGCCGCTGGTTATTTACTCTCCGAACTCATGGGTTGCCATGTAGAATATCTACCTGACAGTGCTCCTATCGTTCACGTACAGAATGCTTCCCTTGAACCAATAGCCCCGCACCATATAACAACTCATAAGCGCTGGAAAGATCTCATACAACTGATAGAATCTTTGCAGCTAACCTATGGATACGTGACAGGAGACATTGATTGGGGGGGCATCCTCAACCTAGCCTTAGATATACGCGGAAATGCTATTTTCTTTGATTTTTTCGATACTCCCGATGAAGTTGATCAGTTTTTCCGTTCTATTGCAGAGACCATTGATTACTTTACCCATTATATCAAAAGTTACACTGGCACTACCTCCATCAGTGTTAACCGTAGCATCATTCATTACAATGAAGTCCTCTTCTTACATTCAGAGTGTGCCCATACAATGATTTCAAATGAGCATTATCAGCAATTCTTATTCGACTACGATCGTAATTGGAGCATAAAACACAGACCCTTTGGTATTCATTACTGCGGTAATGATCCCCATCGATTTGCTGCCAAATTTTCCCAGATCCCGCATCTCGATTTTCTTGATATTGGTTGGGGAGGCGATGTTTCTATCCTTCGAAAACATTTGCCCCATACCTTCTTCAACATACGATTGAACCCCTCAGAAATAGCGCAATGGTCGGAGAATCAAATGTATGAAATCGTTAATCGACTTGTAACTGAGTCTGGCGATTATAACCAGACTGGCATCTGTTGCATCAATATGGATGCCGATGTGCCCGATGAAAAGGTGCTAACCTTACTGCAAATAGTTGAAAGCCTACGCAAAGAACAGCAATGAAGAAATCAATAAATTCCCCGCATCTAGGTCGATAAAACATGTAAAAAACACTGGATTCATTTTTTAAAGATTAAAATTGTCTTTTCTTGAATAATAAAATTTAGATAAAAACTTATGTGAAATTACAAAACTCAGGAAACTCTTTTTTCATTGCTCCCCCATCAGATGTACGTTATGCTGAATTTATGCGAAGATGAAAGGGATGTTCTAATGGATGCGCACATACATATTGCTTCTGAAGTCGGTAAATTGAAGGCTGTTCTGTTGCACCGGCCAGGGAAAGAACTGGAATCACTGACGCCCCAATATCTGAACTCTATGTTGTTTGAAGATATCCCTTATTTGGCTCAAATGCAGGATGAACACGATATGTTTGCCAAGACCCTGCAAGAGCATGGGTGTCAGGTCTATTATCTTGAAGGGCTCTTAGAAGAAATATTTGCTGAAGCAAAGGTGCGTTCAACCGTTGTGGAGTATTTGGTGGGAGCTTCGCCTTTGTTTTCGCCTTCACTAAAATCTATCATTACCAATCATTTAAAAGAATCTTCTGCTCAACAATTGGTAGAATACTGCACCGGAGGATTGCTAAAATCTGAGGTGGATGACAAGGTTAAAGAAAAGACACTCTCTTATTTTATCAGAGATTCCTACCCCTTTTATATCTCACCACTACCCAACCTCTATTTCACCAGAGACCCAGCAACTATTGTCAACAACGGTGTCTGCATCAATGTTATGAAAACAGAATACCGTAAAAGAGAGAGCTGGTTGGTCTCTTTACTAGCTGAACACCATAGCCTTTTCGCTTCTACGCGCATCCACCGCGACTACAGCCGCGGTAGCAGCATCGAAGGTGGTGATATCCTCATCCTCAACGACTCCTGTGCCGTAGTAGGTAGCAGCGCCCGCAGTGATGTCTGGGCCATAGAATCTTTTGCCAAAAAGATGACTGATCCAATCGAGATTGGTGGAGAGGGTCTTACAGAAGTTCTGGTTATCCAGATTCCAATTACCCGTGCTTATATGCATTTAGATACCGTGTTCACCATGGTAGATCGAGCTAAGTTTTGTTTATTCCCCGACATAGAATCTTCCCTACGAGTGTTCCGAATCACTAGGAGTAATAAGGGAAACCTTGCTATTAATGAAGAAAAGAGCCTAAAGCAAGCCCTAGCACACGCATTAGACCTGCCCAGTGTGGAGATTATCAGGAGCGGGGGAAATGACAGCATCGCCTCAGCTCAGGAACAGTGGAATGATGGTACTAACACCTTGGCGATTGCCCCCGGAACTGTTATCGCCTACCGCAGAAACATAGTCTCCAATGAGAACTTAGAGCGCCATGGAGTTACCGTCATTCCAATTAGAGGTTCTGAATTAGTTCGCGGGCGTGGCGGCCCAAGGTGCATGAGCATGCCTCTGTACCGAGAAAAATTACAATAGAGTTTACTACTATAGATACGATAAGGGGTTATAATGAAAACGCGCGTATTACAAGCAGAAGGTCATCTCATCGACTCGGGAATCCTCTCCAAAATTCTCAATACGATCCTTTCCAAAGGAGGAGATTATAGGATTACCTCCTTCATGGTCGGCAAGACCCCCGAAGAAACTTCTCAACTAGAAATCGAATTGCTCGGAAAAGATAATACACTCCTAGAATCTATTATAGCGGCACTTAAACTATTTGGCATATTTGAGAAATCAGTGCCATCGGCCCATTTGATAGCGGCCCAGAAAGACCGCTGTGCCCCAGAAGGTTTTTATTCCACCTCTAACCACAGAACCGAGGTGTTCTATCAAGAACAATGGCACACGGTAGCTAACCAGCGCATGGATGGGGCACTGGTATACAATGAAAATTCTCATACATTCTTCTGCTGTAAACTCCGAGACTTGAAAGCTGGAGAGCTCGTGGTATGTGGCAGTGATTCAATCAGAGTGTATCCCATTGAAGCAGAACGGGGAGCTACAAGCGATTTTGCCTTCATGACCAATACTGTCTCATCAGAACGAAGCATTGATACCGCAGTTGAGAAACTTGCCCAAGAATTACAGGGTATTAAAGATCGGGGCGGAAAAACTATTGTCGTCGCCGGTCCTGTGGTAGTTCATACCGGCGGTGCTGATGCCTTAGCGTCGCTTGTAAAACAAGGCTATGTCCAAGGTTTTCTTGGCGGCAATGCTATTGCTGTGCATGATTTGGAATTGCGGTTTTTTGGTACATCTTTAGGAGTTGAACTGAAAACAGGAGAAGTTGCTGAACATGGCCATAGTCATCACATGCGCTCTATCAATAAAATTTATGGATGTGGCTCCATCCAAACAGCGGTCGATCAAGGGATTCTCAAAGAAGGTTTGATGTATGAAATTATCAAAGCCCAAATCCCCTACTCGTTAGCCGGTTCGATTAGAGACGATGGGCCCCTCCCCGAAACAGTCAATGACATGATTGAAGCTCAAAGAGAATATGCCCAGATAATTGAAGGAGCCGATCTGATCATCATGCTCTCTTCAATGCTCCATTCAATTGGTGTGGGGAACATGACCCCATCTTGGGTCAAGACTATCTGCATAGATATAAATCCGGCAGTGGTGACTAAACTCAGTGACCGCGGCAGTGCCCAAGCAATCGGTATTGTCAGTGATGTGGGGTTCTTCCTGAGATCTTTAGCCGAGAAAATGAACGCTTAGTTTTCTCTTATTGCTCTACAGCAGATACAGCTCTTTATCAACGAACACATCCACTAACTCGGGCAGGAATTGGGTTCCGCTAAAAAGCTTGATTTCTTCTAAGGCTATTTCAACTGGCAGTGCTGATCGATAGGCTCTATCACTGGTCATAGAGTCAAAGGCATCGGCCAATGAAACAATAGAAACATTGAGGGGGATTTGTTTGCCTTTCAGACCATCAGGATATCCTTTCCCATCGATTCGTTCATGATGACTGCGAATTATTGGTCGGTAGGGTTGAAACAGCTCAATATGGGCAATAATCCGCTCACCATATACGGGATGCATTTTAATTATCTCATATTCTTCTTGTGTTAAGGCAGAACTCTTGTTCAGAATTTGCTCTGAAATACCAATCTTTCCAATATCATGAAGAAGAGAGCCCTCTTCTAAAATAAGAATACTCTCTTTTGGTAAATTTAGAGCTCTTCCCAATGCCATGCTAATTACACTGACTCGGTTACAGTGCCCTTTTGTATAGGCATCTTTTTGTTCGATTGTCTCAGAAAATGCTAATAACGTGGCGCGAGTAGCTTTGTTTAAGGCCCCCAACGCCGCTTGTAATTGATCTTCAAGCTCTTTCTGATGCGCTATATTCTCGACTTGCTTTGCAATATCGTTTCTGTGAGCGGCTGACTCAGTGAGAATCCGACTGGTACTTGCTAAAAAATTTTCACGACTAACGGGCTTTGTCAGATAATCTTTGGCTCCTAAACGTATCGATTTCATGCCAGTCTCAAGATCATTAAAAGCAGTCAGCATTATAACTGGAATAAGTGGATATTTTTGTTGAATGATTTCAAGCAATTCTAATCCAGAAAGACCAGGCATTTTAATATCTAAGAAAATAAGATCAATATTCAGCCTACTTT
>CAYVCY010000077.1:0-10235 GCA_964450265.1 uncultured Clostridia bacterium | reverse complement strand
GGGCGATGCCCGGGCTGCCGGGAGCAGCATAGAAAGCGGTGAGCAATGGGCTCTGGCTGATCTTCCAGGCCAGAGCGTGTTCCCTGCCTCCGCTACCAATTAACAGTACTCGCATGTTCTACCCCCCTCGTTGAAAATGAGTCACGGGGACGGTTCCGATGACTCATTCAGGTGAGTCATTGGAACCGTCCCCGTGACTCAGTCCCCGTGACTCACTGCGTGTCCCCTGACGTTAATGTCGGAAATGGCGGTAGCCGGTGAAGAGCATGGCGATGCCGTGGCGGTTGGCGACCTCGATGCTCTCGGCGTCGCGGATGGAGCCGCCCGGCTGCACGATGGCCCGGATGCCAGCCTTAGCGGCCGCTTCCACCACATCGGAGAAGGGAAGCAGACCGTCAGAGGCCAGCACCGCGCCGGCGACAGCCTCACCTGCCCGTTCTATGGCCGAGATGGCTGCGTCGATGCGATTCACCTGCCCCATGCCGATGCCACAGGTGGCAGAGTGCTTGGCCACGACGATGGCATTGGATTTGGCGAACTTGACCACCCGCCAGGCAAACCGCAGGTCAACCCGCTGTTCCTCGCTAGGGGCAGCCGTGGTCACGACCTGCCAGCCTTCGTCTTCCGGGGCGATCAAGTCTGGACCTTGCACCAGCAGGCCTCCGGTCACCCGCTTGTAATCCAAACCAGCTGTAGTTGCTGGGTCTAGCGGACCGACGGCCAACAGACGCAGGTTCTTCTTAACAGCTAAGACTTGCACCGCCTGAGCAGAGAATTCGGGGGCGATCACGATGTCCAGGAACAGTTTTTTCAGCTCTAAAGCGGTGTCTGCGTCCACCGGTCGGTTTAGGGCGACGATGCCGCCGAAGATGGACACCGGGTCAGCATCATGGGCGCGGCGATAGGCCTCCACCAGGGTTTCGCCTACTGCTACCCCACAGGGGTTAGCATGTTTCACAGCCACTGCTGCCGGCTGGGTGAACTGACGCACCATGGACAGAGCAGCGTCGGCATCATTAAGGTTGCAGAAGGACAGGGCCTTCCCCTGCAGCTGTGTGGCCTGAGCCAAACTGGGCGGCGCTACCTGCACTTCCCGATAGAAGGCGGCCTGTTGATGGGGGTTCTCGCCGTAGCGCAATGACTGTACCCGGTCAAATGTCAGGGTGAGGGTCTCGGGCAGCAGCTCGTCGGCTGCATATTGCTGCCCCAAATACTCCGCAATCATGGCATCGTAGCGAGCTGTGTGGCGGAAAGCTTCCAAGGCCAGCCGTTGGCGGAAGGCCAAGGGAATCTGGCCATCGGCCTCCAGATACGAAATGACCTGATCGTAGTGGCTCTTATTCACCACCACGGTTACCGCCTGGTGGTTCTTGGCTGCGGACCGCAACATACTAGGGCCGCCAATGTCGATGTTTTCGATGGCTGACTGCAAGGTAACGCCCTCCCGGGCCACCGTCTCAGCAAAGGGATAGAGGTTACAGACTAAAAGGTCAATCGGGGTGATCAGATGTTCCACCAACGTGTCCATGTGTTGGGGGACATCCCGCCGAGCCAGCAGGCCGGCATGTACCCGTGGATGCAATGTCTTCACCCGACCGTCCAGCATCTCCGGGAAGCCGGTAACTTCATCGATGGCCAGCACCCTCAGCCCGCTGTCTTTGAGCAGGCGATAGGTGCCACCGGTAGACACCAGTTCCACCCCTAGCCGCTGTAAAGCAGCGGCAAACTGCACCAACCCTGTTTTATCCGATACGCTGATCAGCGCTCTCTTCAGCATGACCATCCTCCTCATCCGCTTCTGGCAAAATTCGTACCCGGCGGCCAGAGAGCTCTAGCCGGCCTTCAGAAAACAGCTTTACCGCCTGCACATATAACCTGTGCTCTACCAAGAGCACCCGACTGGCCAAACTATCCACTGTGTCGTCGTCGTTTACTGGCACAGCCTCCTGCAGGATGATCGGGCCGGAATCTACGCCGGCCTCTACAAAGATGATCGTTGCGCCGCTGACCTTCACTCCATAATCCAAGGCAGCCTGATGCACCCGCTGCCCATAGAAGCCAGGCCCTGCGAAGGCCGGGATCAGCGCTGGGTGGGTATTCATGATCCGTCCGGCATAGGCGGACAGGAACGGCTCGGCCAAGACTGACATAAACCCGGCCAGCAGCACCAGGTCAGGCTGATGAGGGGCTACTGCCTGCAGGACGGCTTGACTGAATGCCTGCAGATCGTCGCCGTAGCGCTTGCGGCTGACCACGGCCGTAGGAATGCCGTGTTTTTCGGCCCGCTCTAGCGCGAAGGCCTGGTGCCTGGTGCTGACCACCACTGCGACTGACGCTTGCAGCTGTCTTTGCTCGCAAGCATCGATCATCGCCTGCAAGTTCGTCCCACCGCCAGAGACCAATACCGCCAGACGGGTAGTCATCGGTAGGTCACTCCCTGTCCGGCGATCACGCTGCCGACCACAAAGGCTTGTTCCCCCAACTGCTTGGCAGCTGCGACAACCTGTTCAGCCTGCTCGGCGGGCACTGCCACCACGAAACCTATCCCCATGTTGAAGGTGCGATACATATCCTCCTTCGGCACATCGCCGAGCTGCTGCAGATAGGGGAAGATGGCCGGCACCGGCCAGCTGGCCCGCAGAATCTCTGCTCCCAGACCCTGGGGCAGCATGCGAGGAACATTCTCCGTCAGGCCGCCCCCGGTGATATGGGCCATGCCCTTGATGCTGCACTGTTGCCGCAACTTGAGCACCGAGGAAACATAGATGCGGGTAGGGGTAAGCAAGACCTCACCCAGCGTCTGCTGGCCAAGCGCCGGCACCGTATCCGTCAGTTGATGCGCGGCTACCTCCAGCACCAGTTTCCGCACCAGGGAGAAGCCGTTGCTATGCAGGCCGCTAGAAGCCAAGCCGATCAAGCTGTCGCCAGGCTGAATGCCACTGCCGTCAATCACTTCCGACCGATCGGCCACGCCCACCGCAAAACCAGCCAGATCGTATTCACCTGCAGCATACATCCCCGGCATTTCTGCCGTCTCTCCGCCGAGCAAGGCGCACCCGGCCAAGCGACAGCCGGCGGCTACGCCGGCCACGATACTGGCCACCTTCTCGGGAACCAAGCGATCGAGAGCGATATAGTCGAGAAAGAACAGCGGCTCGGCCCCTTGCACCAGCACGTCGTTCACACACATGGCCACACAGTCGATGCCTACGGTATCGTGCTTATCCGCCAAGAAGGCCAATTTCAGCTTTGTTCCTACTCCGTCGGCACCAGCCACCAATACCGGCTGCTCAAAGGGGCGATTCGGCAAGCCGATCAGGCCGCCGAACCCGCCCAAATCTCCCAGCACTTCCGGACGAAAGGTGGATTTGACCGCTTCCTTGATCAGGCCGACCGCCCGATCGTTGGCGCTAACATCTACACCCGCAGATCGATAGGTGATCGGGTTCATTTCATTCCACTCCCTTTGCTGCAAATCCCTGGCAGGAACCTTGGCAAGGCTCTGGGCTCAAGCGTTCCGGATAGTCACCAGTCAAACAAGCCCTGCAATAACCGCCGCCGGGCACCGCCTTGCTCAACCCGGCCAAGCTGAGATAGCCCAACGAATCGGCGCCAATCAGCTGCCTGATCTCTTCCACCGAATGCTTGGAGGCCACCAGCTGTTCCTTATCTGGGGTATCGATCCCATAGTAGCAGGGGGAGATATAGGGTGGACTGGAGACTCGGAAGTGCACTTCCTTGGCACCGGCCTCCCTCAACATGTGAATCAGATTGATGGTAGTGGTCCCGCGGACGATAGAGTCCTCCACCACCACCACCCTTTTTCCTTCCAAGACATGGCGGTTGGGATTCAGCTTCAACCGCACCTTTAGGTCCCGCAGCGACTGGCCCGGTTGAATGAAGGTGCGCCCGACATAGCGATTCTTCACCAACCCCTCATCGTAGGGCAGGCCGGAAGCCAACGAATAGCCGACGGCGGCAGCCAGGGCCGAGTCAGGGACTCCGATGACGATATCTGCATCGGCCGGTTGCTCCTCCGCCAACACCTGGCCCAAGCGGCGGCGCGCGTGATGCACGTTCAGCCCATCCACCACCGAATCGACCCGGGCAAAGTAGATATACTCAAAGATGCAGGAAGTGCGCTCGGGTCTTGGACCCAGATGCTCGCTATGCAGTCCATCTTCGTCGATGACTAGGATCTCCCCCGGATCCAGATCCCGCACGATCTCGGCACCGATGGCATCGAAAGCAGCCGACTCAGAAGCCACCACATAGCCCTCGGCCAGCTTGCCCAGAATTAGCGGACGGAAAGCCCGGGGATCGCGCACGGCGATCAGCTGATCGTCGGAAAGCATGACCAGGCTATACGCCCCTCGAATTTGGCCCAGAGCTTGGCGGATGGCCGGGACGATGCCCTCGCGACGATAGCGGGCGATCAGATTGAGGATCACCTCGCTGTCACTGTTAGTCTGAAATACCTGGCCGTTCAGCTCCATTTCCTCGCGCAGGTTATCGGTGTTGGCCAAGTTGCCGTTGTGGGCCAAAGCCAAGTTGCCTTGCAGGTAGCGGATGATGAACGGCTGGGCATTGGATAAGCCGGTTTCTCCGGCGGTGGAGTAGCGCACATGCCCGATGCCCAGCTGCGGCTCGATGCTTTCCAGCTCGCTGAGGTTGGCAGGATTGAACACATCCGAGACTAATCCCACCCCCTTGGTCAGCTTGATCTGCTGTCCGTTGCTGACAGCGATCCCGCTGCTCTCCTCGCCGCGATGCTGCAAGGCAAACAGGCCCATATACAGCAGCCCGGCCAAGTCCTGCTGGACGCCGTAGATGCCCAGCACTCCACATTCCTCGCGTAGGGCGGCTAACTCTCCATGAGACACGGGATCGCCTCCTGCCAGGTCTGCTGCAATTTACTCACTTGAGTGTGGATTTCCGCCTGACCGTTGACGGCGATAGAGAAATCCTCCCCGCCCACTTGTCCGATTTCAATCGCCGGTACCCCGGCTGACTCAGCCGCTGCCAACAGCGGCTGCACTTGCTCGGCGGGTAGGGTTACCACTATCCGGGATTGACTCTCCGAAAACAACAATGTATCGGCGCGCAGGTCAGAAGCGAGCTTCACCTGGCACCCGAATCTGCCACTGATGGCTGACTCAGCTAAGGCCACCGCCAGTCCGCCCTCGGCACAGTCGTGAGCAGAGTGAATATCCAAGACAGCGATCTGTTGCAGCAAGAGCTGCTGCAAGGCGACTTCCTGAGAGATGTCCAGTTTGGGCGGTGCCCCCTGCTCCAAACCATGCACTACTGCCAAGTATTCGCTGCCTCCGATCTCGGGCAACGTCTCCCCTAACAGCACGATGGCATCGCCGCTAACCTTGAAGCCCTGGGTTACCCTGCGCCCGATGTCCGGCAATATGCCCACCATACCCACGGTAGGGGTGGGATAGATTGCCTGTCCGCCCGACTCGTTGTAGAAGCTGACGTTGCCGCCGGTAACTGGGGTATCCAGAGCTAGGCAGGCATCGCCCATGCCGCGCACCGCTTCTTTGAACTGCCAGAAGATCTCTGGCCGTTCGGGGCTGCCAAAGTTGAGGCAGTTGGTGATCGCCAACGGCTTAGCGCCGGCGCAGACCAAATTGCGGGCTGCCTCGGCCACCGCCGCCATCCCTCCCACATAGGGATCGAGGAAAACATATCTGCTGTTGCAGTCGACACTCATCGCCAAACCCTTGTTGGTCCCCCGGAGCCGCAACACGGCCGCGTCGGAACCGGGCAGCACCACAGTGTTATCCCGGACCATGTGATCGTATTGGCGATAGACCCAGGCCTTATCGGCGATATTGGGGCTTTGCAGCAGCTTGAGCAAAGTATCGGTCAAGTCCTGCGGCAGCGGAAGGTCCCCAGGCAACTGCTGCAGTTCGTCCTGCTCTGCCGGGCGCTCGGCCAGGGCGTGATAAACAGGGGCCTCGTCGGTCAGCGCTTTGGCCTGCACGTTAGCTACTTCCACCCCGTTCTCCAAAATGCGGAAGCAGCCATCAGCGGTCACCTGGCCGATCTGCACCGCATTCAAATCCCACTTATGGAAAACTGCTTGCACTTCGTCTACCCGGCTCGGCTCAACCACCACCAGCATGCGCTCCTGAGATTCAGAGAGCATCACTTCGTAAGGGGTCATATTCGGTTCGCGACGAGGCACCAAGGCCACATCTAGCTCGACGCCGCTGCTCCCCCGGCTGGCCATCTCGCTGCCAGAGGAGGTGAGCCCAGCCGCGCCTAGATCCTGCATGCCGACCACCAGCTTGCGCTCGATCAACTCCAGACAAGCTTCCAGCAGCAGCTTCTCCATAAAGGGGTCGCCTACCTGTACCGAAGGTCGTTTGGACTGGGAAGCCTCGGAGAGTTCTTCCGAGGCAAAGGTAGCCCCGTGAATGCCGTCCCGTCCGGTGCTGGCGCCGACCAGCATCACCGCATTGCCTACACCAGCCGCAGTGCCTTTGGCCAAGGACTCGTGATCGATCAGGCCGACGCACATGGCGTTGACCAAGCAGTTGCCCTGGTAGCTGTGGTTGAAGTAGACCTCGCCGGCCACAGTAGGAATGCCTAAACAGTTGCCGTAACCGGCTATGCCGGCCACCGCGCCTCCAAACAGGAAGCGCTGGTGGGCATCGGTCAGCGGCCCAAAGCGCAGCGAATTCAACAGAGCGACCGGGCGGGCACCCATAGCAAAGACGTCTCTGACGATACCGCCCACCCCGGTGGCCGCCCCTTGGTAAGGTTCGATGGCCGAAGGGTGGTTGTGACTCTCAATCTTAAATACGACTGCCTGCCCGTCGCCGATATCCACCACGCCGGCGTTTTCTCCTGGGCCTTGCAGCACCTGTGGTCCCTCGGTGGGAAAAGTCCCAAGCACCGGACGGGAATGTTTGTAGCTGCAATGCTCGGACCACATCACGGAAAACAAGCCGATTTCTACATAGTTCGGCTCGCGACCGAGCATCTCGACGATGCGTTGATATTCCGGCTCCCGGAGACCCATCTGCTGCCAAACCTGCTTATCCATTGCTTTTCCCTCCCGCCTGCAAGATGGAATCGAAGATCAGTTTGCCGTCAGCCGAACCGAGGATAATCTCTGCCGCCCGCTCGGGGTGGGGCATCATCCCCAGCACGTTGCCCTGGCGATTGCAGATCCCAGCGATGTTGCCGAGAGAGCCGTTAGGGTTAGCTGCGTCGGTAATCGCCCCGGTAGCATCGGCGTAACGAAAAAGAATTTGACCGTGTGCTTCCATGTTCGTTAGCGTCTTTGGATCGACGAAGTAGTTGCCATCCATATGGGCGATAGGCATCCGCAACAGTTGCCCAGACTCGGCGGCCTGGGTGAACAGGGAGCGGTTATGCTCCACCCGCAGATAGAGCTGCTGACAGCGGAACTGCAAGTGATTGTTGCGACGCATCACCCCTGGCAACAGTCCAGTTTCCAAGAGAATCTGAAAACCGTTGCAGATGCCGACCACCAAGCCACCGCGCTCGGCATGGGCTTTCACCGCTTGCATCACCGGGGACAGGCTAGCGATGGCACCCGGACGCAAATAGTCGCCGTAGGAGAAACCGCCGGGCAACAATACGCAATCGGCCCCAGCCAGGTCCTGAGACTTGTGCCAGACGTATTCGGTGGGCTGCCCCAGGACGTCGTTGGCCACGTGATAGCAGTCCGCATCGCAGTTGGAACCCGGGAAGACGACTACCGCGAACTTCATAACACTACCTCCAGCCGATAGCTGTAATCCTCCAACACGGAGTTGACCAACAGCCGCTGGCAGATCGCCTCCACCTGGCTTTCGGCCTCGGCCCGACTGCCGGCAGCCAGCTCCACCGTAATGAATTTACCTACTTGCACCGATTGCAGTGTGGAGAAACCCAACTGCTTCAAGCTGCCCAAAACGGCCTGCCCCTGGGGATCCAACACGCCTTCCTTCAAGGTGACATAAATACTAGCTTTCCACATATTCATTCGCCTCCTAATTTGCCTTTCCTTATTTCGAAACATAGGCCTGGCGACCTACTGCCTGCAGGCGCATATCCTTCTCCAGCACCGCTTGGGCCATGCGCTCCTTCTCCGCCTGCAAAGCAGAGGCGACCCTCTTGTCGCTGAGCCCAATGATCTGTAACGCCAGCAGGGCGGCGTTCTTGGCAGCCCCGATGCCTACCGTGGCCACCGGAACCCCCGTTGGCATCTGCACGATGCTGTAGAGCGCGTCCTGGCCATCCAAAACCTTGCTCACCAAAGGCACGCCGATCACTGGCAAGGTGGTGTAAGCCGCGATCAGGCCGGGCAGGTGGGCAGCCATTCCAGCCCCAGCGATGATCACCTGATAGCCCTGTTTTCGAGCTTGACCAGCCAGCTCGGCCACCATTTGCGGCACGCGGTGGGCGGAGAGGATGCGCATGTCGCAAGCAACATCAAAAGCAGCCAGGGTGTCAGCCGCTTGGCTGATCACCGACAGGTCAGAATCGCTGCCCATCACGATCAAAACTGGTTTAGGTTCATGTGACAAAAGTACTTACCTCCCTCTATTAAGCAAGAGAGGTAAGTCACGTCAGACTTACCTCTCTTGTGTGGGTGCGGTGGGCGTGACTCTAGCCCCAGATCAGCCAGACGACGAACAACAGGCTGAGCACATACATAGTCAAAGAGACCTCTTTAGCTTTGCCACAAAGCACTCGCAGCACGGTGTAAGCGAGAATGCCCCAGACGATTCCTTCGGCGATAGAGAAGGCAAAAGGCATCATCACGATAGCCAAGAAAGCAGGGATAGCTTCCAGATAATCGCCGAAGTTGATCTTCACCACCGGTTCCATCATGAAGATGCCCACGATGATCAGGATCGGGGCAGTGGCTGCTCCCGGAATCATGAAGGCCAGCGGGGCCAGGAAGAGCGAAGCGATAAACAATAGACCGGTGACGACGGCGGTGAGACCGGTGCGACCGCCTTCGGCCACGCCAGAAGCGCTCTCCACGTAGGTGGTGACGGTGCTAGTACCTAAGGCGGCTCCGGCCATGGTTCCGATGGCATCGGCCATCAGCGCCTTCTCAGCCCGCGGGAGCCTACCCTTTTCATCCAACATATTAGCCTTGCTGGCTACACCGACGAAGGTCCCGATGGAGTCGAACAGATCAACAAAGCCAAAAGCAAAGATCAAGGGAATAAACGCAAGTCCATGCACGGAGAACATGTCTTTGAAGCCTTCGATAAACGCGCCAGCGGTAGAAGCCATTGAAGGCGGCGCTGCTACAAAGCTTCCGATGCCGGTAGGCAGACCGACCAAGCCAGTAGCCATTCCCACAACTGTGGTGCCTAAGATTCCCCAAAGCAGTGCGCCTTTCACCCGACGAATCACCAGAGTACCAGCCAACACCAAACCAAACAATGCCAGCAGCACATTTGGATCACCCAGATTGCCCAAGGCGAAAGCATCGGCAGCCGCGTCATAAGCGATGATACCTGCGTTCTTAAAGCCGATGAAAGCGATAAACAGACCGATACCGGTGGTCACGGCCATCTTTAGACTATAGGGGATGCCGTCAATAATCGCTTGTCGTGCCTTGGTCAAGGTAAGCACAGCGAAAAGAATGCCAGACGAAAAGACAACGGCTAGAGCACCCTTCCACCCGAGCTGCGGTGCCACGGTGAAGGCAAAGAACGCGTTCAAACCCATGCCTGAGGCAAGAGCAAAGGGATAGTTAGCATAAAGGCCCATCAAGATGCTGGCTAATCCAGCGGACAAGACGGTGGCGGCCAGAACGGCGCCTTGATCCATTCCTGTGGCGGACAACATGTCCGGATTGACAATGATGATGTAGGCCATAGTCATGAACGTGGTGATGCCGGCCAGGATCTCGGTCTTGACGTCGGTGTTGTGCTCCTTGAGCTTGAATAACCTCTCTAGCACCTGTCTTCCTCCTTTAATGTTTCCCGTTAGTACTGCGTTTGACCCTAGACTGCAGATTAGTCTTTCCAATTTGACCAAAAAAGCCCGGATGGGGAGTATAATGAAACCTCCCCGCCCGGGCTTTTGTCCCTTCGGTGTAGCCAAATTGGCCTGCGTCGCTCGGTCCAGCCGGATAGACCGCGGAACCCTAGACGCACTTTCAGCAGCAGCTTGTACCACCCTGCTGTCTAGCTTGATGATACCACCGTCGGTCCAGGTGGTCAAGCCATTTATCGAACATTAAT
>CAYVCY010000076.1:0-10305 GCA_964450265.1 uncultured Clostridia bacterium | reverse complement strand
TGGCGGCAGGTTATGAGTGTGGCATTGGGTTGGCCGGTTTCAACGACATCAAAGAGGGCGATGTCATTGAGGCTTATATTATCGAGCAGGTGGAACAGAAGTAGCCACGCTGTTTGACCCGGCTCGAAGGAGGATGAATTATGACCCAGTATCGACCGGAGCGGCTGAAGGGGTTGTTGCAGGCGGAAATCAGTGATATCATCCGCAACTCGATGAAGGATCCGCGGATTGGATTCGCTTCGATCACCACCCTGGAGGTATCCAACGACCTGCGGCATGTGAAGGCATTCGTCAGTGTTCTGGGGGACCCTTCCGAACAGGCGGATACCATGGAGGCGCTCAATCGGGCAGCCGGCTTTATTCGTACTGAGGTGGGGAAGCGCATCACCCTGCGCCATACGCCGGAGATCATCTTTCGTTTGGATGACTCTATCGCCCATGGCACGCATATCAACGCTTTGTTGCGCAAGTTGCGACTCGATGAAGCGGAAGGTAAGCCAGATGGTCGGTAGAGATAGTGTCATGCAGATGGCGGCTGCCTTGCGAAAGGCAAGCCGCCTGTTGCTGGTTGCTCATGTTGCTCCTGATGGCGATAGTCTCGGTTCGTTGCTGGCGCTTCGCCGGGGGCTGTTAGGGCTAGGCAAGTCGGTGCAGGTGTTTGTGGCCGACGGCGTACCGGCCAAGTATCGCTTTTTGCCGGGCTGGGAACAGGTGATCGCGCTGCCTGAACACCTATCGCCGGATGTGGATACTGTGGTGATTCTGGATTGCGGCGAGTGGGAGCGCACTGGCCTGCCTGATTCCTATTGGAAGCTGCCTGCGCTGAATATCGATCATCACCGCACGTCGGCTGGCATCGGTAGCAGCAATCTGATCGAGCCTTCGGCGGCAGCCACCGGCGAGCTGGTCTATCGAGTGTTATCTGAACTGGAATGCCCGCTCGATCTGCAGATCGCCACCTGCTTATACACGGCTATCGCCAGCGACACGGGCTGGTTTCGCTTCAGCAATACTACTCCAGACGTTCACCGGCTAGCCGCTCAATTGCTTAGGCTGGGTGCCATGCATGAGCAGATCAACGATTGGCTGCATACCAGAACGAAGGAATACCTGCAGGCATTGACTCTGGTGCTGGAGCGTATCTCGCTGTTCGGGCAACAGCAGGCAGCTATTTCCTGGCTCGAACAGAGCGATCTGCAGCGGATCGGTATCGCGGCCACAGACATAGAGGGTTTGATCGATTATCCCCGTTCATTGCCGGCAGTGCAGGTGGCTGCGCTGTTGGTGCAGACTGGCCCCCGCTGTTTCAAGGTGAGTTTTCGCTCTCGTCACCCGATCGATGTCAGCCGGCTGGCCGGTGCGCTCGGCGGGGGAGGGCACGCGCGAGCTGCCGGGTGCACCGTCTCGGACGCCAGCTTGGAGCAGGCTGTAGCCGAGATTAAGGGGGCTATGGAAAGGAGCCTGGCCATTGACGCAATATGACGGCTTGATCAATTTGCTGAAACCTCCTGGGCTGACCTCCCATGATGCGGTGGCCAAAGTGAGGCGCATCTTGGGCACGCGGGCGGTAGGCCATGCAGGCACCTTGGATCCGGCGGCAGCCGGTGTGTTGCCTTTGGGCATCGGCAAAGCCACTCGTCTGCTGGAGTACTTGGTCGGGAGCCGCAAGATCTATATCGGTGAAGCCACCTTCGGTGTCGAAACGGACACGCTGGACCAATGTGGGTCGGTGCTGCAGACCGGGGTTGTGACCTTAGATAGGTCCTCTCTGGAGGGGGAAATGGCCAAGATGGTGGGGCCGCAGCTACAGACTCCGCCGGCATTTTCGGCAGTTAAACACAAAGGGAAACCGCTTCACCAGTATGCCAGGGCGGGGCAGTCGATCGAGAAACCTGCTCGGTCGATAGAGGTATTTGAGTGGCGGGTGCTGTCGTTTACCCCTGGGGAACGGCCCAGATACCGGTTCTGGCTGAGCTGTTCGAAGGGCACCTATGTGCGCGTCTTGATCAAGGATTTGGCCTCTCGGCTGGGTTCTATCAGCACGCTCACTTTTCTATTAAGGGCTGGAGTGGGAGATCTGAACGTGGCCAGCTCTATCACCCTGGAAGAGCTGCTGGATAGGCAGACAGAGGGCAATCTCTCAGATTGTCTGCTGCCGCCCCGAGTGGCTCTGGCAGAGATGCCGGTGGTTACCCTGGCGGTTCCGGAGGCGGTCCGGTTTGTCAGCGGGCAAGCTATATCGGCTATCAGCGATCAGGCGGGACTGTGCGCTGTGTTTCAGGCCCAGCGTCTGCTGGGCGTCGGTAGGCACAGCGGCACAACACTCCGCCCCCATAAGGTTTTGACATCGCGGGAGGACGTTGCTAGATGATCATCACCAATGAGATAAATAGGTTACCGCAGGCTGATCGAGTTTTTGTCATTGGCAATTTTGACGGCGTACATCTCGGCCATCAGGCTCTATTTCAGCAGGCGACCAAGCTAGCGGCCGATATCGACGGACAAGTTGTCGCCTTAGCTTTCCATCCCCACCCGCTCAAGGTGCTGGGTTTTCCCTTTGAAGCGATCACGGACGAACAGGAGAGGATGCGGCTGATCGCTCTTCAAGGGGTGCAAGCTTATTTGGCCATGCCTTTCGATCGGCAGCTGGCAGCGATGAGCCCAGACCGGTTTGTGCAAGATATCCTGGTCACTGCTGCCCGGGTCAGGGCGGTGGTGGTCGGCTTTAACTTCAGTTTCGGTAAGGGTGGCGCAGGGACACCGGAGTATCTGCGGCAGGCGCTGTGCGCCAAGGATGTGCCGGTAGCGATTGTCCCCCCGGTGATTCTGGAAGGGGAGGCGATCAGCAGCACCCGCATCCGGCAGTGCATCCGTGCCGGAGAACTGGATCGGGCTGCTACGATGCTGGGGCGGCCGTACAGCCTACAAGGGACCGTCCGGACGGGAGATCGTCGGGGTCGCACCATCGGGTTCCCGACCGCCAACATCCATGACTTGCAGGAGCTGACGCTGCCTCCTTTCGGAGTGTATGCGGTAGAGGTGCCAGGCATCGGCTGGGGGATGGCTAACTTGGGCTTGCGGCCCAGCTTCCCGCAGCAAGGCCCAGCTTTGGAAGTGCACATCTTTGATTACTGTGGCGACCTATATGGCCAGCGCATCCGGGTGATCTTGCGGGGTTTCCTGCGGGGCGAACGCAGGTTTTCTAGCCTAGAGGACCTGCAGGCCCAGCTGTGCGCAGATCGAGAGACCGTCAGACGCAGAATCGCCGAATAAGTTCTTTAGAGTTCGCGCTCCAGGCGTCTGTCTAATCGGCGCGTGTCGTAGCCTAGCTAGCCAGCCCGGTCATGCCATCCTGATCGTATGCATAGGGATTAGTGGATCTTGTTCGCTACCATGCTTATTGGTCAGGATGGGGGGCATTGTCGGTGCGCGAAATCAATATCCCGGAATTCTTAGGTCTGCTTTACACTGTGGAAAGCAGCCACCGGTTCCGGCGGTTGCGTCGAGAGCTGGAGCGTCGTTATAAGCAGGCCAGGCAGGCCAGCTATCGGCGGGAAGCGTTTGTGGACAGCATGTTGGCCATGCTGTGGGAGCTGGAGTTCGAGCATGTCAGTCTGCTCCAAGGAGACTAGCCGTGCAGGTGGTGATCAGCAATCATGCTGCCCGCCGACTGCACGACAACAGGCAGACCGGAATCACGGTCGAGGACCTAATTCGCGCCGCCAGGCTCATCCCCGGGGCTGTGCCGGCAGCTACCCGTTTCAGGGGGTATTCGGCGAGGAGTGGGCGTCAGTTTGACTTCGTGATCAAGGACGTAAGCGGTACTCGGCTGGTGGTGACGATTATTGGCAAGTAGTTCCCATGGTGGACAAGCCCCTCAGGAACAAGCCGACAGTTGCTTGCGCAACGTTCGTTTCACTTGCCGGCAACATCTAGGATGTTGCCGGCGCGAATCCTTCGGCAGAAAGAGTGGCCGCCGCCGGAAGCACCGGGGAAGTTGCTGGTTGGTATATGTTTTATCATTTGTGCAGTTTCGTGGTATAATGGTTTCGGCTCCGAAGAACCAATGGCTAGGATGGGCGAAACCTCCAAAGCGAGTGCAGTGGGTGGCGGTTCTCTTGGACTGCATGATCACAGTCACATGCGTCTTGCGCTCACCTTGGCTGTTGGGGATGGAGTAGAAAAGGAGGTGGACTAATTGGCATTGGATCAGGATTACAAACGTCAGATTATCGAGAAGTACAAGCTACACGAGGGTGATACCGGTTCTCCTGAGGTGCAGATTGCACTGCTGACCGAGCGGATCAATTACTTGACCACTCATCTTCAGGAGCATAAGAAGGATCATCATTCGCGCCGTGGTCTGTATAAGATGATCGGTCAAAGGCGTAAATTCCTCAATTACCTGCGGGATAATGACATCGAGCGCTATCGCACCATTATTGAGCAGCTAGGAATTCGCAAATAGTGAAGCAGGAAAGGCGGCGTTGCGTCCACGTTCAGGGGCAACGTTGCCTTTTGTCCTACTAGCAACATCCGCAGATGTTGCGGGCAATAAAGTGATTGTTGCTTTAGCAACTATCAGCTTGTACCTACTAGCAACATCCGCAGATGTTGCGGGCAATAAAGTGATTGTTGCTTTAGCAACTATCAGCTTGTACCTACTAGCAACATCCGCAGATGTTGCGGGCAATAGCCATTCTTTCCGCAGAAAGATTCGCCTTGGTTCTCAGCAGATTCTAAGGACAACAACGCGGCCCAGGCACCGTATGCTAAAGGGCGACGGTGCAATAATAGAAGAGAATTGTAAAATGATAGGATGGTGGTTTATGCGTACCTACTCTATGGAATTGGCTGGGAGGCAGTTGATCGTCGAAACCGGTCAGCTGGCCAAACAAGCCCACGGTTCAGTGTTGGTGAAATACGGCGATACATACGTGCTGGTAACCGCAACCGTCTCTAAGCAGCCGCGGGATGGCATCGATTTCCTCCCATTGATGGTGGATTATGAAGAACGCCTATATTCGGTAGGCAAGATCCCCGGCGGCTTCATCAAGCGCGAAGGACGGCCCAGTGAAAAGGCTGTCTTGGCGGCTCGACTGATCGATCGCCCCCTTCGCCCTCTGTTCCCACAACATATGCGCAACGATGTGCAGGTAGTGGCCACTGTGATGTCTGTGGATCACGATAATGCTCCGCAGGTGGCGGCCATGCTCGGTGCGTCGGCCGCGCTCACTATTTCCAAGATCCCGTTCGGTGGGCCGATCGCCGGGGTCGTGGTTGGCAAGGTCGATGGCGAACTGGTACTTAACCCGACCAGTGAGCAAGAGGCAAAGAGCAGTATGCATCTGGTGGTCGCCGGTACCAAGGATGCGATCATGATGGTTGAGGCTGGCGCCCATGAGGTGCCGGAAGACGAGATGGTGGAGGCATTGCTCTACGCCCATGATGCCATCAAGCAGCTGGTCATTTTGCAGGAGCAGATGCAGGCCGAAATCGGCCAGCAGAAGATGACCATTGCGGAGCCTGAAGTGGGCGAGGGGCTCGAGCAAGCGGTCAGCGATTATGCCACAGCTAAGTTAGAGTCGGCCGTCAGGAACCCCGTCAAACAGGATCGCGAGGCCAATATGGCCGCGGTAGAAGAAGAGACGTTACAGCATTTCGCGGAGATCTACCCCGATGATCAGAAGGCGATCAAAGCGGTGTTGCGCGGAATGATCAAAAGACTGGTGCGTCAGGCAATCGTTCAAGAAGGGGAGCGTCCTGACGGCAGGCGCCCGGATGAAATCCGCCCCATCAGTTGTGGCGCAGGAATCCTCCCGCGGACACACGGTTCTGGGTTGTTTACCCGTGGTCAAACCCAGGCGCTGAGTGTAGTTACACTCGGTGCGATGGGTGACATACAGTCGATCGACGACTTAAGCCTTGATGAGTCAAAGCGCTACATGCATCACTATAATTTCCCTCCTTACAGCGTGGGAGAAACGCGACCGATGCGTGGACCCAGTCGGCGGGACATCGGCCACGGGGCGTTAGGCGAGCGGGCTTTAGCACCGATGATTCCCACTCCCGAGGATTTCCCTTACGCCATCCGAGTGGTTTCGGAGGTGTTGGAATCTAACGGTTCATCTTCCCAGGCCAGCATCTGTGGCAGCACGTTGGCTTTGATGGATGCCGGTGTGCCCATTAAGCGCCCGGTAGCCGGAATCGCTATGGGCTTGGTTACCGATGGCTCTGGCGTGACTATCCTCTCCGACATTCAAGGGATGGAGGATGCGCTGGGCGATATGGACTTCAAAGTGGCCGGCACTACCCAAGGCATCACCGCTTTACAGATGGATATCAAGATCTCCGGTGTGACTCCGGACATTCTCCGGCGGGCACTAGAGCAGGCTCGCGAGGGCAGGTTATTCATCTTGGACAAGATGCTGGCAGTCTTGCCTGAGCCTCGGGCGGATCTCTCCCCTTATGCGCCGCGGATGATGACCATGACTGTGCCGGTGGACAAGATCAAGGACGTAATCGGTCCTGGCGGCAAGGTGATCAACAAGATCATCGCCGAGACCGGCGTCAAGATCGATATCGAGGATGACGGTCGCATCTTTATTGCTGCGGTGGACACCGAGGCCGGTCAAAAGGCCATGAAGATGATCGAGGATATCACGGCTGAGGTGGAAGTAGGCCGCATCTACAACGGCCGGGTTACTCGGGTGGAGAAGTATGGTGCCTTTGTGGAGATACTACCTGGGAAAGAGGGCTTGGTACACATCTCCCAGTTGGCTGAAACGAGGGTAGCTCAGACTGAGGACATCTGTAAGGTAGGCGACAGCATCCTGGTGAAGGTAACCGAGATCGACCGCATGGGTCGAGTCAACCTTTCTCGCAAGGAAGCTTTGGCGGCTCAAAAATAGGGAGCGCGTTGGCGACAACGCCTCCCCCCTTCAATATGCTTCAAGTAACTCCCGTTCTGCTGACAGGCTGGTTATAATCCGCGCTTCGCTCCCATAGTCCTCCATTAGAAAGTTGTCTAAAGGGGTGACTGGAGATGCGGAGATTGTGGGTCTTGCTCCTCCTGCTCTCGGTAATCTGGGCTGCAACCACGCTTGCCCAGTTTTTCCCGTGGGGAGAGCACCTTCAGAAGTCGGCAGAGGGGGTTTTGTTGTCCCTAGGCGAGGAGGCTGCACCGCTTCGGGTGGGGAATCTTACCGAATCAGAGCTATCGGAGTTGCTCGATCAGTCAGTTGGCACGTTCAGTAGGCAGCCGATCCAGCCGGTGATCGACCCGGTGACCAAGGGAGTTATCCCTGGCCTGAATGGGTGGGAACTGGATGTGTCGGCTACCGTAGCCAAAGCGATGGCTGCGGCACCGGCCAGCCTGGTAGAGCCGATTCTCTATCCGGTGGAGCCGGAGTCGCTGTGGAATTACGCTAAGTACCCGGTGTATCAGGGTAACCCGGAAAAGCAGCAGATCGCTTTGGTGATCAACGTCGCCTGGGGAAACGAGCACTTGCCGGAAATGCTGAAGATACTGCAGGCAGCCGACGTAAGAGCTTCCTTCTTCCTAGTTGGACGCTGGGCAGCCAATAACCTTGACTTGGTCCGCCAGATTGCAGATGCGGGACACGAGTTTGGCAATCATGCCTATTCTGACCCTCACCTGCCGCAGCTAGGTCGGGATCAGATTGCTCTGGAGATCACCAAGACTAGCGAAGCGATCACTCTTGCCACCGGGGAAGAAGTGAAGTTTTTTAGTCCTCCCTACAACGACTTCAATCAAACAGTGCTGGACACGGCTGCCGAGCTCGGCTATTTGACGGTGCTTTGCAGCTTGGATACAGCCGATTGGATGCGACCGGGAGTTGACCGTATAGTGGCCCGCATAGTGCCCCGGGCCCATAACGGGGCGATCGTGCTGATGCACCCTACCGAGCAAACGCCGGCCGCGTTAGCCCGCATCGTCAGCGGCTTATTGGATCAAGGTTATCAGTTGGTCACGGTCAGCCAGCTGTTGTCCCCAATTGCAATAGATCATGTGTTGGTGAACGCAGAGTGATCCCTGCATGCTTGGCATGCAGGGGGAAGCACCAGAGATGACGCCTGACATCAACCAGTGTTTTGACTAGAGATAGGAGGTTGACAGCTTGCAGATATCGAGCCTTCGCCCCGGGTTACTGTTGGTTACGTGGCGGATGCCAATGATGAGGTCGGTTGCCCTCGGTTATTGGATCCGTTCTGGCGTAGTCAACGAGCCGCTCCGCCTGCAGGGAGCATCCCACTTTCTGGAGCACTTGATCTTCAAGGGAACGGCAACCAGGAACGCCAGGGAAATATCCGAGAGTTTCGACCGCATAGGCGGCGAGGTGAACGCTTACACCGCTAAGGAATATACTTGTTTCTATTTTCGGGTAGTAGATGAGCACATGCCCCAAGCGGTGGAGATCATCACTGATATGATTTGCCATGCGCGGCTGGATCAAGATGATCTGTCTAAGGAAAGAAACGTCATCCTGGAGGAATTGGGCATGTATGAGGATTCTCCGGATGATTATGTGCATGACCTCCTGGCGCAAGCGATATGGCCGGAGCACCCTCTGGGGCGCTCCATCCTCGGAACCCGCGCCACCCTGAAGGAACTTGGCGTTGACGATCTGCGTCAATACTATAGACAACACTATACCGCTGACAACATGGTGATCGCGGCTGCCGGAAATGTAGATCATGATCGATTAGCTGACGAATTGCAGAAACACCTGGAGTTGAATGAAGGCAGAGCAGGCACGTCATCTGTGCAGCCGCCGAAGTCATCGCCCCGTCGCTTGTTGGTAGAGAAGCCCACCGAACAGCTGCACCTGGCGTTGGGTTTGCCCGGTTTGCCCTTAGGTCATCCCCGGCTTTATGTCTGGAATCTGTTGAACAATATCCTGGGATCAGGGATGAGCTCGCGATTATTCCGGCAGCTACGAGAGGAGCATGCATTAGTCTACAGTGCATACTCCTACACCGCCAGCCTCACTCAAGCCGGCTACTCAGCCATCTACCTAGGGTTGGCACCGCAAAATCTTGAAGCAGCATTGGCGTTGATCGCCACGGAACTGAGCTCTCTGCGGGACCATACAGTGTCGTCAGAGGAACTTGACAGGGCCAAAGCCCAGGTAAAAGGTGCTTTGGTGATGGGGTTGGAAAGCACCGCCAACCACATGAGCCGCTTGGGTAGAGGATTGCTGATGCAGGGGCATGTGCGGCCAGTAGAAGAAATCGTAGCAGCCATCGAGGCGGTCACAGCCGAAGGGCTGCGAGACCTAGCTGGAGAGCTGCTCGATCGACAGATGTTGGCTGTGGCTGCTGTCGGACCTGTCGAACAGATGCAGAAGTTGTTGGATTCCTTCTACTGGTAAGCAAATTTCGGTTGCCTGTTAGGATTATCTGTGTTAATCTGGAATACACAGGAAAGCGAGGTGAGCCGATGGATACAAGACATGAGGAATCTTTGATTGAGGAAATTGAACAAGTGCGTCGTGAACTTCACCGTCTGATCTCCGACCAAAGTACCGAGCTAACATCGGCAAGAACCTGTGCCCTCAGCGCTCGATTGGACCTATTGATCGCCCGCTACATGAATCAAGAGCTGAATCAATCCGCTGGAAACTGAATATTGTCGCCCCGAGCAGCCTTGCCGGGGCTTTTTTGTTCGCTTCTTTGTCTACCAAAGGGGATTGGCGACGTAGGCGTCGGGGACTGGGGAGCCAATGCACCAGGACTTCGACTGCTGATATCCCGGTCTCTCGAAACCGGCGTCTGTAAACTAGGTGCTTGCTATCAACTTTCTTGGCGATGGGCAATAACCTTGCTCTAAACGGCATTGAATAGTAATAGGGGAGAGGAGTGATGGTCGGTGTATTATAGCGAGTTAGCGGTGAAGGAGATCGTCAATCTGCGCGATGGACGCAAGCTGACGGCGTCAGGCGTCTATGATATCGTGATTGATGAGCGAACCGGCAAGTTGGAATCATTGCTGGTAGAGAAACGCTCCTTGTTCGGACTTAAGGGTGGGGAGGAACTGCTCATCCCTTGGTCAGCAGTGCGGCGCATCGGAGATGATGTAATTATCTTGGATCAGCCTAGTGACAACGGAGATGAAGCCTGAGCTAGTCAGCCAATTGGAGATATTTTGGGTGTGAAAAAGGGGTCGGCGCCCGCCGACCCCTTTTTCACACCCCTTTTGCCGAGTTCATATAGTGTAGGGAGCAGCAGGGAGGAGGACTGAAATGAAAAGTCCAGACCTAGGCGGTTGTCGCATTGCCGTAC
>CAYVCY010000075.1:0-10346 GCA_964450265.1 uncultured Clostridia bacterium | reverse complement strand
TTCATCGTCCTTGACGGAGAACGCCTGGCCGCGATCAGCAGCAAGAACACCTGGGGCCTTAACCATCAACTAAAGGGCTATGTCGAACGGGCGAAGCACTGTGAAGAGGGAGAGAAGAGATGAATATTATCCAATTCGAGGAGTCGTTTTTTACCTTGGCGTTGGCTATCTACTTGATTGCCGGCATCAGCTTCTTTGTCTATGTGTTAGCCAGGAAAGAGCAAGTGGGCGAGGTGGCCGTTTATGCCACAGTCGCAGGCTTTCTGGTGCACACCACAACTCTCATATTGCGCATGATCCAGTCTGGCCGACTCCCTTTCAGCAACCAGTTTGAATTTGCGAATAGCTTTACTTGGGCCATCGTGCTCTGCTATCTGGTGCTTCACTTCGCCTATCGGTTTACCTCGGTCGGTGCTTTCGTAGTCCCGCTAGCCTTCCTGATGATGGGCTACGCTTCCATGCAGCCGAAGACAATCAAGGCACTGATGCCTGCTCTGCAAAGCCGCTGGCTAGGGCTGCACGTGGGTACGGCGATCATTTCTTATGGATCCTTTGCGGTGGCCGCCGGGTTGGCTGTGATGTACCTGCTGACCGAGCGTCAGCAACAACGTGGACAGGGCCAAGAGGACCCTTCAGAGGATCAAGGGAAAACCGTATTGCCTGACGCCGAGGTCTGCGACTATCTCAACTATCGGCTCAGCGCCTTTGGCTATCTGATGCTCACCTTAGTGATCATCACCGGTGCCATTTGGGCGAAGAGTGCTTGGTCTCGCTACTGGGGCTGGGATCCGAAAGAGACCTGGTCGTTGATCACCTGGCTGATCTACTCGGCCTATCTCCATCTGCGCTTCAACCGTGGCTGGCGAGGCAAGCGGGCAGCATGGTTCTCCGTGATCGGCTTCGCCTGCGTGATCTTCACCTTTATCGGCGTGAACGTGCTGTTGCCAGGAATCCACAGCTATCGTTGAGCACCATGCGCATAAACAAACAGGCCATCCCCGTAGAGGTGTGGGGATGGCCCTATGTTTTTATTCCCGTTTGCGTTTTCGTTCCACATAAGCGGCGGCGCTGAGGCCAGCAACCAAACCTTCACCTACCGCTTTAGCCAACTGCAGCGGTCGCCCGGTGACATCCCCGGCCGCGAACACTCCCGCGATGTTGGTGGCCATGGAGCGATCCACCTCGATCGACCCCTGTTTCAGGTTTAGTCCGCCGAGCAGTTGCTCCGCCGGTGTCACATCGCGGAAGATGAACAGCCCGTCAGTGGTGATCCGACCGTCTCTGGTAGCCAGATGACTGAGATTGTTCTCGCCCAAGATTCCGAGTGGCTTAGTCTTGACCACTTCGATGGAGCTGTCCAGCTGGTCATGGTAGTTGAATTGGGGCAGGAAATATACCTTGCTGGCGACAGTGGCCAGATAATTGGCCTCCTCTACGCCTTCTTCCGTGTAGGCGATCACGGTTACGGTCTTGCCTTTGTACAGCGGCCCATCGCAGGTGCCGCAATAGCTGACTCCTCTGCCCACAAAGTCCCTTTCGCCGGGCAAGTAGCTGGCATGGGAGACTCCGGTGGCGATAATCACTGCTCGAGCCTGAAAGAACTCTGATTTGGCCACCAGCATGAAGCCATCTTCGCCATCTTCGTAGATGTTGTCCACCCGGGTGCGATAGATCTCCACTCCCATGCTACGAGCGTGGTTGATGAAATGATCGCGCAGGTCTTGGCCATTGATATGCTCAAATCCCAAGTAGTTGTCCACCCAGGGTGCGCTCTGCAACTTGGGGCTGCAGACTTCTGTTCCAAACACTCGCACCTTTTTGTTTCGTATCTTGGCGTTGATGGCCGCAGACAGCCCCGCTGGGCCGCAGCCGATGATAGCAATATCGAAAGCATCCATTCTCTCCACATCCCTTCCGTTCAGAGAGTCCCTTTGTTCAATTACTGCTATCATATATACCCCCATAGGGTATGTCAAGACGCAGCACAAGCGCAACGAGCACCGTCGAGCACAAGGGCACTCCCCAAGCGAGAGTGCCCTTGATGTATCGGTTATGCATCGCTACAGCCAGAGCTTGGTCAATCAGGAACAGCGAGAAAATCAGCTGGTTTGTGCTGATTGCAGTTCTGCCACTATGTCCCGCAAGGTGTTGTCATCGCCTACGTTGCCAGGGAAGATGATGTAGGGCAGTCCCGGGTATTTGCCTTGTCCCCTAGTGTCCCAGACCGGAATGCCTGGGCGAATCTGTCCCAGGACCAAGGCGCGCTTGATCAGCAACGCCTCCGTGGCGATGTCGCTGGAAGTGATGCCGCCCTTGGCTAGGAGGAATGCAGGCGCCGTGGGCAATTCACTCACCAACCTTACCAGCGCCGCCGACACACTGCGGGCGATATCCAGGTTGGCCTCACTGACCGCGTTCACCACGGTCTGCAATCGGCGGGAGGTGTAGACGATGGTTGTCAGCCCGCCGGCCTGACCCTCAGCGCAGAGGTTTGATACCCGTTCCAGTTCTGATTCGCGCTCTTCGGTGAGCAACCGGGGTACGGATAACTCAATGCCTTGCACGCCGGGCAGCTGGCAGGCCTGCTGCAGCTGCCTGGTCGTCTTGACCACATGGGAACCTACAATCACCAAGCCGCCACCGGTCCTGTCCGCCAGCAGTTCGCGGCCGGTAAGCAGGGGTCGATCGCTGATGCCGCCGCGCACCTTGACGAAGGAGGCGGCCGACCGCACCAGAAATCGCTTGCCCGCCTGTTCGGCCAACAGCAGGCCATGAGTGAAGGTGCGCAGGTCACTGTAGTCCAGCGCGTTTACTACAAAGTGGCCAAATCCGGCTGCTGAGAGCAACAGGTCGCGCACAGCCAGGCTGCCAGATTGCCGCAGCAACTCCAGCGAGATCGATTGCACCTGGTTGGCCTGCACACGGCCGGCAGTCTTTTCTTCAACCCATTGTCTCAAGTTTGAATTGGAGTAGCCGAAGGTGGCGTCCTGAGCAAACTCTGTCTCCGCCGCTGGGACCCACCGACCAGGCTCCTGTACCCAATGAATGTCGTCGCGAGTAAACCTTCCGCCCTCGGCAAAGAAAGGGATCAAGATTTCACCATCAAACCGATATCCGGCTGATAGCTGCAAGCTGCTTCGTGTCGCCTCGCTTTCCAGCGGATAGTGACCTCGCAGCGTGGAGTCGCTGCGATGAATGAGGGAGAACTGCCAACCCATCTCTACCGCCAATCGCTGAATCCGGGAAGAAATGGTGCCGTACATCACCGCCACCTCTGGGGCTGGCAAAGCGCGGCTATTGGTGAGCAGATAGATCAAGCAGGAAGGTTCTTCGAAGGCAGACCGCAGATCATCTTCCTGCCATGAAGCATACACCGGCACACCATGCACTGTCTGGGTGCCCGTGGGGTCGTCGTCCAGCACAAATATCTTTCTATGTTCAGCCTCAATCAGTTGCTGCAACTGAATAATCCCGGTCATGGGCATCGTCCTTTCCTGATGCAAAACAGGGACAGTCCCCACTTTTGCATTCGTCTTACTTCTTTCAGGAACAATATCAGCTTCCACTTCCGTACGGATGCTTATCTCATATTCTTGTTCTTGATGGTGGGTCCGTCTCCTCCTTCGAAGTGTTGCATCACTCTTTCACAAACTAATGGTTGAACATGTGAAACATCATCTATATGATCAGCCTAGACAGAAGCACGAGAACGATAACGATGGCGGTGGATATCGATTGAAGCTTGGGAATAGTATCAGCGATTATGTGCAGCCGGAAGAACTGCGGATTCTGGTGGATGCGCTGTCTGCCCGTTTGGGCTTGGTCTTGGCCTTGCTCAACGTTGACGATGGGACGGTCATCTACAGTACGGGAATGGACAGTGAGAGCACCTTCAAGCATAAGTGTTGGCCTAGTCTGGTGGCTGAGGTGACGCTGTTGCCAGTCGGCAAGGCGGCGGTCGTCGAGTACCAAGGTCATCACCTGCTTTGCAGCCGCCATAACATGGCAGGCATGGATCTGGCGTTGTTGACCGGAAGTGTACTCACAGACGCCTCTGCAGACCGCCGCATTTGCCCATGGCCGGATGGGGCGGCAGGGGACACCTGGCCGTCACCAGATGACCTGACCGAAGCGGCCTCCAGGTTCCAGTCCAGTATGCAGTTGGTTTGGCAATATCTTGAGGGATGCGTCACCCAACTGTACGAGCAGGTGTTCTACTTGTTGGAACAGCGCATGGCGCTTCCCGAGTACAACCTGACTAGCGATGTCTGTTACCAGCAGGTGGTCGATTTGGCAGCAACAGTGCCGGGGGTGGTCATAGCTGGGGTGCGGGCGGTTGCCCCAGGCAACATCGGCATATTGAAGGCGACAGCAGGGCAAGGGCCGGGCGGTATGCCCAAGGAATTGCCCATCGCTGGAGTATGGGGTCGCTGTCTGCAGGATGGCAAGGTGCGAATCCTGGATAGCTTGGCAGAGGATCCAGGGCTGCCCGCCCATCTGATGGAACAGCTATCTGGTCTCAGTGCCACCTATTTGCCACTAGGGGTCAGTGGCGAGGTGTTGGCGGTGATGGTGGTGGGCTTTCGGCAAAGGCGCATTGCTCATAGCCTGCAGACGCGCAAGCTATTGGAGATGGTCAGGCACTATTCTTCGGCTCTGGTTGCCCTAGCACACGCCAGAGAGGCCCGCTTGTTTGGCATCCGCCAAATGACGGCCAGGGCTCAGATTTTTGAGCAGTTGGTCAGCGGTGACGAGCCGCTGGAAGTATTGGCCGAAGTGGAGAAGTTGGCCGCTATGCTCTATGGCCTTTCCTTTGTGCAGATCCGCCTGCCGGAATGCGACCTGCCCCAGACGCCTCCCGACGTAATTGAGACACCGTTACGACACAACAGTGCGGTGGTCGCCTATCTCGCCCTCAAGCGTTCTGAACTCCACACCAAAGGTGCCGAGTTGCTAAAGGCGTTGACTACTGAGTTCACGAAAGTTGTCACCCTTTGGTCTAAGCTGAATTCGCTCCCTGAGCGGGCTCCTGCACGACTGCAGCAGCTTACCAAGCGAGAGAGGCAAGTTGCCAGCCTGGTAGCGGCAGGAGAGAGCAACAAAACCATCGCTTCCGCTCTAGGTATCGCCGAGAAGACGGTGAAGACCCATGTTTCCAACATTCTGCGCAAGCTACAGCTATCGGATCGTACCGCGGTCGCTGTGTTTATTGCCACGAACATGTGACAGTTGCGCGTAAGACATTCAGGCCTAGGACAGGGATGTCAGCGAACAACCCTGGACTTAGGCCTTTTTTCGACAGGATTAGGGCTAAAGCCCGATGTTTCGACAACTTCTCTATCTGTATAATCAAAGTAGTAGTTTTTTCAATTCTTGACCATCTTTGCCGACACAGAGGAAGGTCAAATCCGTCTTCGTCGGACAAGCTGCTCAACCTGTCGGTCGGGGGCAAGGGAGGTGCCAAGTGATTGGCCTAAGTATTGATAGCCTGCAGAGCATTCTGAATTTAATTCCTGAGGCCATCTTTGCCATCGATCGCCAAGGCAGAGTGGTGCTTTGGAATACCAGCATTGAACAACTGACTGAAATTCCGCGAGATAGGATGATTGGCAAAGACTCGCGGGTTTGTGCCCTGCCTTGCTACGGCATACAGAGAGAGAGCTTGGTCGATCTGGTGATCAACAAGGCCAGCTTGTCCAGAATCCAGTCGCTGTATGAAGACGTAACTGTAGATGGCTCTGCGGTACAGGCATTCGTCTTCTCGCCTTGTCTCGGGAGGCATCTATGGATCAAGGCAGCGCCCATCTTGGACAGCCAAGACCGAGTGGTGGGTGGCGTGCAGATGATTCGGGACGTCACCGAGGACAAACGAAGAGAAACCCATTTGCGGGAGAGCGAAGTTAAATTGCGTCATTGGAGGGAGCATGATCCGCTCACCCGTCTGCATAATCGTTACCGTTTCGAGCAGGACATGTGTCGCATCGATTCGTTGCAGAATGAGCAGGTGGGGGCGCTCTCCTTTGATGTGGATGGCTTAAGGCTAGTCAACGAGCGCCTGGGGTATGCAGCCGGAGATAGGTTGCTCAGTGCCCTAGGGCAGATCGTCGGGAGGCTCTGCCCCTCCGGCGCTTTTGCTGCGCGACTGAGCGGGGACAAATTCGCTATCCTCTGGCCCAACTCAGCCGAACATCAAATAAGGCAGCTGGCGGAGCGGCTCAGCCAGGAGTTCGAGCTGCATACCCTGATTAATCCGCACGTCTCGTTAACGCTGTCGGTTGGCTGGGCTCACAGCTGTGGTGAGCGGATAGCCGCTTCACAACTGCTGAAGGCTGCCGATGCAGACATGTACCAAGAAAAGCTGCACAGCGCCATTAGCGCCCGCAGCGGAGTGATCACCACATTGATGAGAGCGCTGGAGGCGAGGGACTTTATTACCGAGGGCCACGCAGATCGCCTGCAGAAGATGGCTGCTACCTTGGGCGGAGAAATAGGCTTGACCTCGCAGGAGTTGCTGGACCTGCGATTGTTGGCTTTGTTTCACGATGTGGGCAAGCTAGGAATTTCCGATAGCATTCTACTCAAGCGTGGGCGTCTCAGCGCAGTCGAGAAGATTGAGATGCAGCGGCACGCAGAAATCGGCTACCAGATTGCCCGGTCTTCGGCTGAGCTATCACCGATTGCTGATCTGATTCTGAAGCATCATGAATGGTGGAATGGTCAGGGATACCCCTTTGGGCTCAAGGGTGAGAATATCCCTTTGCTCTGCCGCATCGTAGCCATTCTGGATGCGTATGATGCGATGACCAATAATCGACCTTACCGTCACGCGATGTCAACTCGGAATGCCATGGCCGAGCTGGAGCGGGGTGCCGGCACCCAATTTGATCCACACTTGGTGGAGCAGTTCGTATCTCTGTTGCAGAGTTCTGGATGGCTGGAGGTTGTTTCGAGCTAGCTGGACGGATGAATAAATGCCTATTACATTGTGCATGGTCGAAGGGATTATCCAAAACTGCTTCAAGGCATGTGATAGGCTGGCGTTACACTGAATAAGGAAAAGCTCTCGCATCCTAGAGGAACAGGTGCGAGAGCTTTTTGATCCTATTGGAGATGCGAAATCAGCCTCCTGCGCCTTGGGGATCCTCTCCTAGAAAACAGGCGAAGGATTCAGACACGCGGGAGTAGAACTTACCACCTGACCAAGAGAATTCCTAGGAGGTGCTGTTTGTGATCAATCCACGGGAGATCAATCTGTCGGAACTGCGCTGGCAGCCTGGCCCCAAGAAGACGGTGAAAGGGCTGAAGGCTGCCGTCAGCACGGACAACGCTGTCGTCACCTATTCTATGCTGAACATTCTGCAGCAGGGAGGCACAGCCTTCGATGCAGCCATTGCTGGCTGCCTGTTGCAGGGGACCATCGAGCCCTTTATGACCAATCATGCCGGTGCTATCACCTTCCTCTGCTATCAGGCCAAGACCGGGCAGTACTACCAGATGGATAGCACTGGCACCTATCCCCCTGATCTGCCCCTGCATCGGCCCATCCCAGCCCAGCGCAGCGGATATGCGGCCGGTCCAGTGCATTCCTGCATCCCCGGGTTCATGAAGGGGCTGAAAGCGATTCACCAGCGCTTTGGCACCTTAGGGTGGGACGAGCTGTGCCGCGAGTCGATCTATTGGGCGGAAAACGGCAATCACGTGTCTCAGTTTGAGCTGGAATGCACCATCGCCGGTGGAGATATCCTCACCTACTTCCCGGAAGGACGCGACTTCTACTACCAAGGGGATTACTTTGCCCGGGTGGGCGAGCGCTTCAAAAAGCCCGCCTTGGCAGCGACCTTGCGCAAAGTGGCCGAGGAAGGCCCGGACTACATGATCAGCGGGGGCTGGGCGGAGGAGTTTGTGGCCAAAGCCAATGAACTGGGATGGAAGATCTCTTTGGAGGACATGGCAGCCAATCCGCCCCGCTGGATAGAGCCGCTGCGCTTCTCGGTGCGTGACTACGAGCTAGTGGTTCTGGGTCCACCGCAGCAACAGGGCTTGCAGGTGGCGTTGGTGCTCGGCATTCTAGATCAGCTGGGTATCGATCAGTATCAGCCGTACTCGGCGGAGCATCTCTACTTCATGGCCCACGCCCTGCGCATCGGAAATATGCTGGTGGGCTACGTCAACGATCCGATCGTCTCCGAAATGGACGCCCGCCTGTTTACCGACCCCATCTATCACAAGTATTGGGCAGAGGTGATCAAGGGGCACATGCCCAAGGTGGACCTGACCAAACATATGCAGCTGACGGCTAAGACCAGCGTGGCCAACCAGACCGGCATTCATCGTCTGCATTTTGATGATCATCAGCCCGAGGCGAAGGCTGGCAGCTGTGAACTGAGTGTGGTGGATGCCGAGGGCAACTGGGTGCAGATGATGAACACCTTGCAGGGAGGCGGCATTCCCGGCATGGTCATCGGCGGCGTGCCCATGATCGGCAACCATTCCTCTACCAACAGCTTCCGGGCGATGGACATCAAGCTGGTGGAAGGCGCCCGGCAACGACTGATCATGGGTCACAGCATGCTGCTTCGGGACGGTAAGCCGGTGCTCCAGATTGGCACTCCCGGCTCACCCCCCAACACGCAGGCTCAGGCGTTATGCAATCTGATCTTCTTTCAGATGGATCCCTATCAGGCGATCAGCGAGCCCCGCATGTATGCTTTGATGGACGACAACAGCCTGGTGCTAGAGAACCGCATCGATCCAGAGGCGGTTAAGCGTCTGGTAGCCCTGGGGATCAACGTGCGGGTAAACCATATTTGGGATTGGCACATGGGATCCTTCCAGTGCTGCTATCTCGATCCGACCACCGGTCAGCTTTGCTCCACCGTGGATCCGCGCCGCTGTGGAGTGGCTGACGGCCTGAGGGCGGAGGAGCAATAGTCCCGTACACCCTTACTGGCGGAAGCAAACAAAGGTATGGCCGGCCCAGGAATGCGGAACCTTAAGCCTGCGACCAGCGTCATTAGGGGGAGGGGGTGTTGGAGAGATGCGCAACAGATTAGCAGGTAATGAAGCGATCGTTGCGCCAGCAACGATTAGCTCGCACCTAAAATACATTGCTCTCTGCCTGTTGTTGGTTCTGGGGGCACTTAGTGCAGGCTGCAGAAATTTCGACGAGGAAAACGCGCTCCTTGGCGAGCTCTTGCCTAACCGGGCAGGGTTTCGCTGGGTATACTCTGGCATCGCTGAATACGGTCATACCATGGAACTGAAGGAACTGACAGTTACCGGTGGACAGACGGTATACACCATCAGCGGAGTGTTGGATGATCCTTCCGGTGGGGAAGCGCCAGGCCCCTTTGACTTTGCCCTGACCTATCAGATAGAGCGTGGCCGACTGTTCAGGACGCAAACGGCGGGTGTCGGGTTGTTGGATAGCCGCTTCCCTGTCTTAGAGCTGATTCGAGCTCCGTTGGAGCAAGGAAGCAGCTGGCGGCAGACGGTGGAGGATAAGGATGGCCAGCCGGTAAAGCTGGAGTGCAGCATTGTCGAGGTGGCTGATCAAGACGGGCAGGCGGTGTATCGGGTGCGCTATCAGGACGCCAGCAGCGAATACTGGGAAGAGCGGGTGATTAAAGAAGGCTTGGGCGTATTTTCAGTGGAGTTGTTGTACGAAGACTTCACCATCGGTTATCAGCTATACGAGCCGGCCAGCGGATATCCCGAGCATTGGCAACTGAACTCGTTGCTGCCACCTTTCGATATGCCGCTGCGGTATTTCGGCATGGCCGAATACGCGCATACCGGTGTTTTACAGTTGGTCAGTGAAAACCCTGACGAGCGGGTGGTGGAGTTTGCAGGGGAATTCGAGGATGGCTCTGGCATTCCCGGCTCGTTCAACGTGCAATACCTGCTGGACTATAAGAACGGCGTGGTCATGGAGCAAGTGTTGAGCAACAGCCGTACCGGCAAGGCGGAAGTGAACTCCCTCATGCACGACCCAGTAATCCTGCGTCTGCCTTTGCAGAAAGGAACTACTTGGCAGCAGCCGGTGACCATCGAAGGGACTACCCGCACCATGCGGGCTGAGATAGTGGAAATTCTATCGACATACTGGGCTCAGCCCCAATACCACCCGGTGATCAAGGTGCGCTACCAGGTGGAGGGTATGCCCGGCTACTTCCGCGATACATATCTGGAGGAGCGGCTCTTTCAGGCGGGAAGAGGTATGATCGGCTTTTCCCAGCTACTCCCGGGAGATATCGGTTTGTCGGAGGAGCAACTGCAGGACGAGCGGTTGGTGGAAGAGGCATTGATTCAGCATATGTTTGGCTACGGGCTATAGCCATGTCCAT
>CAYVCY010000074.1:0-10373 GCA_964450265.1 uncultured Clostridia bacterium | reverse complement strand
TGGCGGTGCCGAAGGGAATCGAACCCTCGATCTCCGGCGTGACAGGCCGGCATGTTAACCGCTACACCACGGCACCGGGAGATGGTGACCCCAGCGGGATTCGAACCCGCGTCGCCAGCGTGAAAGGCTGGTGTGTTAACCGCTTCACTATGGGGCCAAAAATCACAGTTTAGGAATGTAGTTTACCTGCATTCGCAAGCTGTGACTTTATTTAGAGTACACGATTTATGAGCATCTGTCAACGGGTGCCCGGTGGGATTTGCTGCCGTCCTAAGTGCCAAGCTCCTCTTCGCTGGCCAGATCCGCATAACGCTGTAGGTGACGCAGGAAAGCAAGCTTGACCGTGCCCACTGGACCGTTGCGATGCTTACCCAAGATCACTTCGATGATGTTGCGATTGGGCGTCTCTTGATCGTAATAGTCTTCACGATAAAGAAAGGTAACCAGGTCCGCCGCTTGCTCAATTTCACCGGATTCGCGCAAATCGGAAAGACTGGGCCGCCTGCCTTCCCTTTCCTCGGCGCGACGGGACAACTGAGCTAAGGCGACCAGAGGCACCTGCAGCTCCCGCGCCAGCGCTTTCAAGCCGCGGGTGATCTCGGCCACCTCCTGCTGGCGACTGTCGGTGCGGGCACCATATCGCATCAGCTGCAAGTAATCGACTACGATCAATCCTACATCGCGCTCCAACTTCAGGCGGCGCGCCTTAGAACGCATCTCCATCACCGAGATGGCCGGTGTGTCATCCACAAAGATGGGCGCTTCCGAGAGCAGGTTGCTGGCATCACTGATTTTCGCCCAGTCTTCTGCATCCAGGAAACCGGTGCGCAGTTTCTGTCCGTCCACGCCCGCTTCCGAGCAGAGCATGCGCATGGCCAATTGATCCTTGCTCATCTCCAAACTGAAGAAGCCCACCGGCACCCGTTGTCTGATAGCCACGTTCTGGGCAATATTCAGTGCGAAGGCTGTCTTCCCGACGCTAGGACGGGCAGCCACGATGATCAAGTCGGAAGGCTGTAATCCCGAGGTGAGCTGATCCAACTGGCGGTATCCGGTAGGCAGCCCGGACACACTGCCTTTGTTCTTGACCATTTGAGCGATTTGCCGATAGACTTCGGCCACAATCTCTGGCATGGCCTCAAAGTCTCGCCGGGACCGACTTTGGCTGAGGCGAAAGATCAGGCGCTCAGCTTCCTCTAACACTGCCTCCACCTCTCCCTGCTGATAGCAGGAAGCCGAGATCTGGCTGGTCGCACTGATCAGGTCTCGCAGTATAGATTTGTTCAACACTATTTGGGCGTAGTTGGCAGCAGTTGCACTGGACGGCACCAGATTGGCCAGCAAGGTGAGGTATGGCACCCCACCGACCTGCTCCAGCACCCCCTTCTGAGTGAGGGCGTCACTGAGGGTAACCAGGTCTATAGGGGCGCTGCCGGCATACAGGCTGAGTATGGCTTCGTATATCTGGCGATGTGACTCGCGATAGAAATGGTTAGGTTTCAGCAAACCAACCACCACGGAAGCCGCTTCCTGATCGATTAGAATTGCCCCCAGAACCGATTGTTCCGCTTCCAGACTATGCGGTGGCAGTTTGATCTCGTCCATTGTTTCCTCCTAGCATGTCGACAAAGCATGCGCTGATAGTTGATCTTTGTGACTCGATTGACGGTTGGGACCGCCCGGCGCCGGCTAGGCCTCAGCCACCACTTCTACTGTAACAGTGGCTACCGTGTCCTGATACACGCGGATGGGCACCTGGTAGCTACCCAGGGCGCGGATCGGCTCTTTGAGCTCCACTTTCCGCTTATCCACAGTGATGCGTTCACGGCTGAGTGCATCGGCTACATCTTTACCAGTGATGGAACCGAAGAGCCGGCCACTTCCGCCAGTCTTGGCTGAGATGCGCACAACCTTGCCCTCCAACTGATCTACGAGAGCCTTTGCCGCTTGCTCTGCCCGTTGCTGACGTTTCTTTTTGGCTTCGCGCTCCATGCTCACCGCCTTCATCGCCTGATCGGTGGCTTCTTTGGCGAGCTTGCGCGGGAAAAGATAGTTCCGTCCATAACCTTCACTGCAATTGACTACTTCGCCTTTTTTGCCTAATCCTTTGACATCAGCTAAGAGAACTACTTTCATCTCCATCACACTCCTAATTATGGGAGAGAGCTATCCCTCCTGTTGTCTTTTCCGGGCATAGAAGCGATAGTCGAAAACGGTATCGAATAGGCCGACTAGCAGCATTACCCGCCAGACGATAGGGCTGGTAAATAAACTGAACCCCAAGAGGAGGCGCCAAATTACCCCTACCTTGAGGAAGCGCAGATAGTAGAACAGCAATGAAAAACCGGCCAGCGACATGAGCAGCGAAGCGATGCTCCATAGGTTAGCGACCACTCCCGAGGCGACGGTCGGCAGCAGATAATGTAACCCTGCTAGGATAACGGAGATCACTGCCATCGGCAAAGACGGCTTCAAGGACAACAGATCCTCTGAAGGTTGTCCTGTCTTCAGCAACCGCCTGGACAGATAGTGGGTGAGGAAGGTACTAAACAGCAAATAGACGAAGAGGAGATATCCCCACTGTGTGTTCAGCGCTTCCAGCATCAGCTCTCCGTACTGCTGAAACTCTGCCGCTTGAGCGGAGGTGTATGCACCCAGAGATTCCATGTTTTCCAAAGTCAGCGCCAAAGCTTGCTGCAACTGACTGGCAAACAGCGCCAACAGCCCTTCGCCACGCAATAGGCGCATCACAGAATTCGTTACCACTGTCCAGACAAAGCCTGTGACAGCCGTCTGCGCAAAACTGAGATGAATGGGCACATGCGGAGGAACCATCGCCAAACTGTAGCCAACCATCAGCCCCAGCCCAACATAGACGAAGGACAATTCATCCAACAGAAGCCAGGTGGCCAGCAGGCAGACTAGGGTGGCTATTTGGGCTGCCCGACGTCCTAGCTGCCGCTCTGCCATAATCACGGGCACCCCTGCTACTACAGCCAGCAGGGGTAGCAGCCCCGAAAAAGCCCCTAGGCTGAGACCAACTAGATAGATGCCGATATACTTGCCCAACCGCCGGATATTATCTCGGCTGATCACAAAGACCCTCATCGCGATCTATAGGCATCCAGATGCTCGGCCAGAGCGGATAGATCCTGATACCATTTCTCCAATTCATGCCCTTCCTCCTGAGCTGCCCTGGCGCGCTGTTGGACCACATCCTCCAAGCGGCTGTAGCCAACACCTAGTCTCTTGGCCAATAGATAGCAAGAGATAATCGTATTAGCCAATGCCTGCAGGGCTACCTCATCCTTCGTCGTCAGCAAAGCACGGCTGATCTGACCAGCGTTTAAGATTATTTCGGTTTTCAACCACTCCACTGCCTTAATGTTGCGGGCGATATCAAAGTCCTGGTCCTTGTACACCTAGCCACCCCCAGACTAATAAGAAGTTGCTGCTAGACTGACACAGTACTAGATCTTTCGGGAAAGGTACCCCTGTTTCCTGCCCGATGGGCCTTCGTTGATCAAAAGGATCCTGCGCCACTCATACCGCTCGCTACGCCGGCACACAAAGCACGGAGAAGTCAGATATCCAGGCCGAACTCACCAGTGTTAGAAAAAGGGGAGCCTATCGGCTCCCCCAATTGCTTACTCAGAAGTGTATGGCAGCAACGCAATGTTGCGGGCGCGCTTGATGGCACGCGTGAGCATGCGCTGATGACGGGCACAATTGCCGGAAATACGCCGTGGCAGAATCTTGCCACGCTCGGTCAGAAAACGCCCGAGCTTATTGAACTCCTTGTAGTCGATATCAGTGACTTTATCCACGCAATAGCTGCATACTTTCTTGCGTGGTTTACGACCTCTGCGCCGCATGTGTTTCCCTCCCTATCAATCCCTAAAAGGGCAAATCATTATCCTCATCTTCCTCGAGGCCTAGACCTTTTCCAAAATCGTCAAAGCCGGTGCGCTGTTGTTGGGGTGCTGCCGATGATCCATCCTTTGGCCATTCCAAGAAGCGTACCTCGTCTGCTACAACCTCTGCTGCTCTGCGCTTCTGTCCATCCTGAGTCTCATAGGAGCGCACCTGCAGACTGCCGACAACGGCTGTCATTAAGCCTTTGCGCAAGTACTTGTTGCAGTGCTCAGCTAACTGTCGCCAACAAACAATATCGATAAAGTCGGTCTGCTTCTCGCCTTGCTGGTTGGTATAACGCCTGTCTACAGCCAATGAAAAACGTAGTCTGGCAATTCCAGAAGCGGTGTAACTGAGTTCCGGATCCCTGGTAAGGCGGCCAATGAGGATAATCTTGTTTAACATAAAAACACCCCTAAATAAATTTACTCCTCATCTTTGCGGACGATCAGGTAACGAATCACGTCTTCGCTGATCTTGAAGTTGCGCTCCATCTCTTTGGTTACGGCAGCATCGGCAGTGAACTCAACCAGAATATAAATACCTTCGTGGTATTTTTTCACTTCATAGGCCAGACGGCGCTTGCCCCATTCCGCGATTCGCAGAATGGTGCCGCCATTGTCTGGAATGATGCGGATAAACCGTGCGGCTACTTCCTGAGACTGCTCCTTGTCGAATTCAGGGCGCAGAATAAACATTGTCTCATATTGGCGCATTACTACACCTCCTCCCCCCGGACATAAGGCCCCATATACTAGTATGGAGCGGGTATTATGGACTGAACAATTATAGCACAAGCCTGTGCCCTGCGCAACGCGCTGACACGTGGGGGAACAGTCCCCACGTGTCACTGAGCCGACGAGTGGAGCACCTTCTTGATGCCCTTCTCCAGCTTGATGCGGGAAAGCATCACCGTATGGCCGCACTTCTGGCACTTGATACGAAAATCGATGCCGGTGCGCAAAATCTCCCAAGTGAACCCTCCGCAAGGGTGAGGCTTTTTCAGTTGTACTACATCTCCAACATAAAGCTTCATCGGCATAGCCAGCTACTCCTTCCCCCGCTCGTAGGGTACGGTAACGATGTGGGGATAGTAGAGAGAGATTCCTTCCCGTTGGAAAGCCAGGCTGACCGCTTTACGCATCGCTCGCTCCACACCCCAGTGCTGCATGGGCAATGCTTTAGCCCATACCCGGAAGACCATTCCGGATGCACCCAAATCAGTAATGCCAATCACCTTGGGGCCTTCGGCCAAGTTGTCCGCCATTTCCTGGCCAACTTGCTGCATCGCTTGCTCCAACACACTTTGTACACGGGCTACGTCCTCGTCGTAAGCCACGCCTACTTCCACCAGCGAGGTGCGGTTATCCCGGCTGTGGTTGGTCACCTTGCCGATTTCACCGTTAGGCAAAGTGTGGATGACACCACTGAAATCCCTCAACTTGGTCACCCTGAGACCGATCTCCATGACATAGCCGGATAAGCCGGCCGTCTCTACGTAGTCGCCCACCGCAAATTGGTCCTCAAAGATGATGAACATGCCGGTAAGCACATCTTTGACGAGGCTTTGCGCCCCGAAACTGACTGCCAGACCGACAATTCCGGCGCTGGCCAACAGCGAGTCGGTGCGAATTCCTAGTTGCGATAGGAGGGTAACTAGCGCGACAAAATATATGGTGTATCGCAAAACGCTCCGACTTAGAGCCTCTAGCGTCTTGACCTTGTTGGCATTGCGCCTGGTGCGCTGATGATAGGAGGTGAAGGCTCGAGATAGTAGCGTAGTACCTAAGGTTATCGCGATCTTTGCAAGGATCAAGATGGCTAGCAACCGGCCCAAGGCGGGCAAGATTGACGGCATCTGTTCCCAATTAGTGGCGAGGCTTGTCCAAAACTGCGGCATACCTACTCCTCTTCCCGCACCAAGTAGTGCTTTTTTCCTTCCCGTAAGGTCACATCGTATACTGACCGAAATACCACACCCTGCTCGTGCATCAACCGCAATGCTATCGGCAAGTGTTCGCTAGTTATGCTCAAGGATAGACCGCAACTGGCGGAGATCTCCCTTGGTGTAGGGATAGTGTTCAACGGTAATCCAACCGATTGCAGCGCTTGTTCAGCCTGCAGTGCATGGTGAGTAGAATCGAAAACAATCAACACTGGCATACATTACATCCACCTTCATGTCCGTAGAATGCTATTCCAGAGCCATTGGACAGCCCGCCAGGCGAAGGATGGCTGCAACGTCTCGGACAATGGCACTTGCCCCACCCAAAGAAAAAAGGGAACCAACAGCGCCAGGGCAACCAACACCAGAATAGAACTCTGCACCAACCCTACACAGAAGCCGGCAGGAGAGAGCGCTTGTGGGTCAGAGATAGCTATGCGCAAGGTGACGCCGCTGATCAAGGCCACTACTGTCTTGGTCAACAACAACAAAAAGATCAAGGCACAGATGTTGGCCAGGGCAAGCACGAAGCTCTGTTCAACTGCCTCGCTGAAGGCAATGATCCCTTCCCCGGCAGGTAACCCTGCCCAGCCGTCAGCGACTAGATCCTTCAGGCTCTGTGGCCATAATAGGTCGTCTAGCCAATGGTGAGCGGCTTGTTGCCAGGCCGTCTGAGTGGACACAGCAGCAACCCAAGGCAGCTGCAGTTGCATTTTCCGCACCACCAGAGCCAGGGCGCTGTACCATGGCAAGACCAATCTGGCACCGTACAGGCTGGCTACTGCCAGTCCCAGAACGGTGCTGGATAAGCCAACAAATGCGCGCACTGACCCCTTGACAGCCCCTAACCAACCGCCGAACAGAATAAAAGTGAACACGACCAGATCTACTTGATTCATCAGCGGCACCCCCTGGTGCCAGCTTATTCTCCCCGCAGGACAAACATTCTACCGTCCGAGAGCTGCAGCAAGACCACGGAGCCATTGCCACCAGCTGCCAACCGGACTTGCAGCGGCTGCCCTTTAGAGGTATCTGCGCCGATGTGGTGCGACCACCGCACTTTGCCATCGGTTCCCACATCGTGCACCGCCAGCTCGTTGGCCACAAACACGGACAACGCACTGGTGCCCCCGGCTAGATCGGGGACCTGACCCTTCAGCTGGTATTGCCACAAAACAGATCCATCGGCGCTGAGGGAAGATAGCAGCGACTGTTTCTGAAAAGAGAGCACAGAAACTTTCTGTTCTGAATAGACCAGTTGATCGCTCTGGCCGACAAAGGCCATGTCCTGCACAGTCCCTTGGGCTGTGCTTTGCCATAACAGTTGACCGGCTCCAGAATAGAACAGGATTAGCTTGTCCACGGCAACTGCTAGGCGGTCGCCAAAGGTCTTCGCTGCCATGCCGGCTACAGCTCCCGTCGGTAGCGCGCTGCTCCAAAGCACCTGTCCGGTATCCGAGTAGCTGACTAGCTGGTTTTCAATACCATCAGCAACTACCTTGCTTACCACCAAGAAGACCTGGGTTCCATTCTGGTTCACTTTGGCCAATAGCGGCACTTCGTTATCTAGGCTGACAGTGAACAGCCGGTCTCCTTGTGGAGAATAGTACTCTAAATTGGGCTGCAGCGCAGACAAGCTGCCTTCTTCGGGCAGAGAGCAGACCATGAAGTGACCGGTTTCGGCCACCGCAACCACCTGTGGTTGCCCGCTGAGTAAGACGCTACTGGACATCCCCCCGGTGTCGGTAAACAGATAGGCCTGTCCACTCTGCCTATCTGCCAGAATCACCTGACGACCGTTGACATCCCAAACAGGCTCACCTAAGGCATATTCACCCACCCAGTCGGTATTTCCCGATAACCCAAAGCGATTGATGGTTACCGACCCGTCCTTTTGGCTGATACGCCAAAAGCCGGTGGAGTCACCGGTAATGGCCAGAACATTTCCTACGTTGACATATGTCTTGGAAGAGATGATGCTCGGTTGGCGCTTGCTAGCCTGCAGAGCCGGCTGGCCGGCAAAGCCAAATGGGAAGAGATATAGTAGTCCGGCCGCAAGCAAGAGCAAAAGAATGATACCTAGAGCGAGATAAACCTTCTTCTTGCTGGCAGAAGGTCTGACCCCTTCATGATCCCACATGCAAATTCCTCCCCAATGCTATCCTAACGCAGGCCTGTTCTGCTGTCAAAGACGGATCAGTGAGCGGGCCAAGCAAAAGGCGAGAATGCCCAGACAGGCATAGCCTTCCAAGGGATAAAGCAGGGCGATCAGAGGGGCAAAGCCGTATTGCGAGACGACAGTAGCGGCGACCATAATCAAGATCAGAATCCATTCAGGACTGGCGAGTCGGTGTTCGTGGAGATACGGGCGCAGCCCCATTGCGTTGGCAAAGGCGGTGGTGGCCAAGGCAATCCACAAGGGAATCGCGTACAACCAAGGGAGGGAAGGAATCAGATACTGGGATACGGCCAACAGAGGCATCTCCCCCAACGGGACAAAGGTTTGAAACTTGTCGATTAAGTGCACTATCAGGTAGAGCAGGGCAGCTAACAAGCCGATGGCCAAGACGACACCGGCATAGGCACTCCTCGGCGAGGCTGCCTTAGCCACCAACGGAGGAATGACCACCAACAGGATGGCGCTATTCATACCCACATACAAGAGGGCCGAACCGAACCAGCGAAAGGATGTCTGCACCATAATCGGCGCGACCCCGGCCGGAAAAGCGAGTGAACGCAGCAGATAGAAGAAGATTAGAAAGAGAAAACACGGCATCAAAATGTCGTTGGCACGAGCGAGACCATGCGTCTGCTTTCGAGAAACCATATACACCAAAGCGGCGGTGAGAAGGCCGGCCAGCAGCTTGGAAACACCCAGCAGTTGGCTGAGCAGCGTGGCGCTGCCGGAGATCATCACGGTCAAGCCAACTACCATGAACGAAGCGAACACATGCCCAAAGATGCCTGCAGACCGCTTACCTCCTAGAGCTTGCAGCAGATCGGAGAAATGATCTGCCCGGCTGATTATGCTCGCCTTGGTCAACCAAAGAGTGAGCAATAGGAAAGCGAGCGCACTGACCACTACCCCCCAGCCTGCTTTGGCACCGTGGCGAACAAAGAACTGGGAAATCTCCTGCCCGGAAGCAAAGCCTGCACCGATCACTGCTCCCAAAATGGTGAGCGCGATTGAGCTGATACTGATCCGGTCTGGCACTGGCTGTCCCCCCTCTCGCTTCATGTATATTGCGATGGAGACAAACCTAGAATGGGCATAAATGGCATGGTCTCGGTACATAATCTAGTAAGGGTTCGTGTTTGGAGGGGAAGGTAGACGACTTCAACCTCGAATGACCGTATCTGCAGGAGGTATGCCATGAATAGCATTCCAGGGCGTTCAGAAAAGAAGACGGAGGAGTACGTCCTGCACGTGGATGATCCATCCTGTGACCGTTCGCTAGCGCTGGTGGTCCGGCAGCTGATAGGAAGGCTGCGCTTTGATCAACAGCAGATCGTACTGCTCTGCATTGGCACCGACCGCTGCACCGGAGATGCGTTGGGCCCACTGATCGGTACTCAGCTGGCGGAGCAAAACCTGCCTGGCACCCATATCTATGGCACACTGGAAAAGCCGGTGCACGCCACCAATTTGGAGGAGACGATGGTCAGGATTCGTGCCCACCACGGGACTCCTTTGCTGGTCGCAATCGATGCTTGCCTTGGCCGCATGGATAGTGTGGGCAACGTGATGGTGGGGCGCGGCCCGCTGAAGCCCGGAGCCGGTGTGAACAAGCAGTTGCCAACGGTGGGGGACATGTACATCACCGGGGTGGTGAACGTTGGCGGGTTCATGGACTACTTTGTGCTACAGAACACCAGACTGTATTTGATCACTCGGCTAGCTCAAGCCATTGCCGATGGTTTGGCTAGCGCAATAGCTAGCCTGCCGCTGGGCGCTCCGGTGGAGGCGGTCTCGTCCTTAACTTGATCTGCCTTCTCGCGCCCCGTCACGGATGAACCAGACCGTTCTCTCCCTCCCGCCCCTCGGCCCGCTCGTAGAGGGGAGTCAAAGGGAGGCAAGTCCTGGCAGGGGGATATCAAAGGGGCTGTCGCGCGACAGCCCCTGCTCTAATTCATGGACGCGATCTACTCTCCACGGCGGCAATCACTTCGTCGGGGGTCATTCCTAACGCCTGAATCACCGGAGCCTCAGTCAATGTGGTTTCGATACCCATCATGTTATCGTCGCCTCCGCTGACGACAACTGCGTCGGCTTCTGTCATCTGTTCCAGAGGCAGAATTTCGTAACCTTTCTCCTGCAACATCTCGCGAACAGAGCCCAGGTAACCATGTACGACAACTTTACGCTTCGTCATCTTTGCTAACCTCCTCCAAGCAACCATCAGCTTGTACCAACTAGCAACATCCGCAGATGTTGCGGGCAATAAAGTGATTGTTGCGCAAGCAACCATCAGCTTGTACCAACTAGCAACATCCGCAGATGTTGCGGGCAATA
>CAYVCY010000073.1:0-10533 GCA_964450265.1 uncultured Clostridia bacterium | reverse complement strand
CCCGCAACAGACAAGCTGTTGCTAGTAGGTACAAGCTGATAGTTGCTTACGCAACAAGGCGAATCTTTCGACAGAAAGAATGGCCATTGCCCGCAACGCCTTAGGGCGTTGCGATGAGAGGAGGAAGCCATTTCCGTGCAAACAAGCGCGATCATCCTGGCGGCTGGTTCGGGAACGAGAATGAAGTCGCATTTGAATAAAGTCCTGCACCCTCTCTGCGGTCGGCCGCTGGTGTCCCACTTGATCAAAGCAGGAAAGTCAGCCGCCATCCAGCGTTTCTATGTGGTCATCGGGCGAGATGCCGAACAGGTGAAAGCCGCTTTGGGCGAGGAGCACATTTATGTGCTGCAGCAGGAGCAGCTAGGAACCGGGCACGCTGTCATGCAGGTGGAGCCCACCTTCCAGGGGGAGGACTTGGTGTTTGTTCTTTACGGTGACACCCCGTTGGTCAGTCCAGAGACTCTGCAAGCCATGCAGTCGATGCATCGCTCGCACCAGGCCGACATCACCGTGCTTACGGCCACGCTGCCTGACGGCGCAGACTATGGCCGTATTCTGCGGGCGGCAGATGGTCGCATTCTGGGCATCGTAGAAGCCAAAGAAGCCACGCCAGAGCAGTTAGCCATTCGCGAGATCAATACCGGGCTGTATTGTTTTAAAGGCAGCGCTCTGTTTACCGCTTTGCATCAGATCAATAATCATAATGCGCAAGGTGAGTATTACCTCACCGATGTGATCGCTTTAGTGGCGAAGGCCGGTGGAAAAGTGGTAAGCTGTCCATTGGATGATTTCAATGAGGCATTAGGGATTAACGACCGGGTGCGATTGGCCGAGGCCGACGCATACCTGAGGCGGCGTATCCGAGAGCGATTGATGCTCTCGGGAGTGACCTTTCTTCAGCCAGAGACTACCCTAGTGGATGATACGGTTAGCATCGGCCAGGATAGCATCATCTATCCAGGATGTTTGCTAGAGGGACAGACGGTGATCGGGTCTGGTTGCGTGATTGGCCCCCATACGCGGCTCACCGATTGTCGCATTGGCGATGGCACCAGCATCGAGTTCTCGGTGGCCCGCCAAGCTGTCACCGGTAACGATTGCCTCATCGGCCCTTATGCATATCTGCGCCCGGGCACGGCTTTGGACGACCAGGTGAAAGTAGGAGATTTCGTAGAGCTGAAGAATGCTGCTGTTGGCAGTGGCAGCAAGATCTCCCATCTCAGCTATGTAGGCGATGTGACTATCGGTCAGCGCACTAATCTGGGCGCCGGCACCATTTTGGTCAACTATGACGGCAAGGATAAGCACCACTCGCAGATTGACGACGATGCGTTTATCGGCTGCAACAGTAATCTAGTTTCTCCAGTGCGCGTCGGGGTGGGAGCCTATGTGGCCGCCGGCTCCACCATCACCGATGACGTGCCAGCAGGGGCTTTGGCTATCGCTCGTTCACGGCAGATAAATAAGGAGGAGTGGGCTCAGCGTCGCCGCATCCGCAAGTCCGAATAGGAACAAGTTGGTAGTTGCTCGCAGCCATCGCTTTTTCAGCTCGCAGGTCCAGAGACTTACTTAGGAGGGTTATCATGTCCGCTGCGCGTCCCTTGAAGATTATCTCCTGCAACGCCAACCGCCCGTTGGCTGAGGAGATTGCAGCCACTCTAAACCTAAAGTTGGCAGACACAGTGGTCGGTCGTTTTCGGGACGGGGAGGTCTTTGTGCGTATCGAAGAAAGCGTGCGCGGTGCCGATGTCTTCGTTATGCAACCCACTTCCCCGCCGGTGAACGAGTACCTGATGGAGCTGTTGGTAACCATCGACGCGCTCAGTCGCGCCTCCGCCGATCGCATCACTGCGGTCATCCCTTATTATGGCTACGCGCGGCAGGATCGCAAAACTAAGGCGCGGGATCCGATCACCGCCAAGTTGGTAGCCAACCTGTTGACGGTGGCTGGCGTGCATCGAGTGGTGACCATGGATCTGCATGCGGCCCAAATTCAAGGGTTTTTCGACATCCCGGTCGATCATCTGCCCGGTGGTCCCATTCTTGCCCAGTATTTTCGACAAAACGGGCTAGGAGAAAATGCGGTAGTCGTTTCTCCCGATTTGGGTGGGGTTACCCGTGCCCGGGGGCTGGCTGACCGCTTGGGCGTACCAATCGCCATCATCGATAAACATCGTCCCGAGCCTAATGTCGCGGAAGTGATGCATATTATCGGCAAGGTGCAGGGCAAGCGGGCGATCATGATTGACGACATCGTGGATACCGCTGGAACCATCACCCAAGGGGCAAAAGCCCTGAGGGAGAAAGGGGCCACCGAGGTCTACGCTTGTTGCACACACGCTATCCTCTCAGATCCGGCGCCTGCGCGCATCGAACAGTCCGCCTTAAAGGAGCTGGTGGTAACAAATACCGTGCCCCTAGCGCCCAAGCAGCTGACACCGAAGGTGCGGCAGCTATCCGTAGCCAAATTGTTGGCTACCGCCATCCAGAACATTCACGACAACGCATCTGTCAGCCAGCTGTTCAGGTAACCCTGCCTCCGGCAGGTTTGGGACGGTTGTCACCAGGGCATGATTTAAGCGATTAGGTTGGACTTAAATCTACTGCCTGTTACTGACGGAATGCTAGACAGGAACAAGGAGGTTATTTATATGACAGATTTCTACATTCAAGCCACCCCTCGCCAACGAAAGACCGCACACGAACTAGGTGTCAAACGCCATCAAGGCCTAGTGCCGGGAGTGCTCTACGGGCACGAGCTAGGGAACCAGTTGATCTGGATTGAACAGCGCGCTTTAGAGAATACCCTGCGCCAGGCTTCTTCCAGCGCTGTGCTCAGCCTGTCCATGCCTAACCTTCCCGAAACCAATGTGATGATCAAAGAGGTGCAATATAATCCCTTGAACCGGCAGCCGTTGCATATCGACCTACAGGCGATCGACATGAAGGTAGAGGTGCAGGTGGCTATCCCACTGCAGCTGGAAGGCGATGCCCCTGGAGTGAAAGAGGGCGGGATTCTGCAGATCGGTCTGCGGGAAATTGAAGTGCGGGCTCTGCCTAAAGACCTGCCTACCGCCATCGTTGTGGATATCAGCCAATTGAACTTTGGCGACAGCATCACAGTGGCCGACGTGCAATTGTCCGCTGGGCTGGAGTTGGTCAGTGAATTGGATCAGCTCGTGGCCACCATCGCCGCTCCTAGCGTCGTCGAAGAAGAGGAGGAGGCGGCGGCGGATGTCAAGGAACAGGTGGCAGAAGCCCCAAGCGAGGAAGAGAATCCTCCTGCCTAATTGCTAGTGGGACTGGAGTGAGACGGGGGGATTGTCCCTACTGTACCGCGCTCTTCGGAACGCGGTGCAGAGGGCCTGTCCCCACCGTCTCACTTGTCAAAGCTTGGCATGGCGCAAGCCATGACGGAGGGAGAGAGGCAAAGGCCTTTTCTTCAGGCCCCCTCCTGCGGTATGATAAGCTGGAAAATAGAGTCTGGGGGAGAACGCTTTGAAATTGATCGTTGGGCTGGGCAATCCCGGTCGCCAATACAGCAATACCAGACATAATGCCGGCTTTATGGTCATTGAGGAATTGGCTCGCCGCCACCGTATTCGGGTCTACGGCACGCTGGGGCAGGGCATCGCTGGCCGGGGCTTTGTCAACGAACAGCCAGTGGTGCTGTTGCAGCCCACCACTTACATGAACCGCAGCGGGGTGGTAGTGGCTGCTGCCCTGCGTCAACTGAACTTGCCGTTATCCGAGCTGTTGGTTGTCTCCGACGATCTGGATCTGCCGGTGGGGAGCATTCGCCTGCGCGCTCAGGGCAGCTCCGGCGGCCAAAAAGGGTTGCGCTCCATCATTGCTGCCTTAAGCACCCAGGAATTCGCCCGCCTGCGCATCGGCATCGGACGTCCAGAGGATATGGACGTCACCGACTATGTCTTGCGCCCCTTCCTCGGCGACGAGCGACAGTTGGCGAAAGAAGCCATCGCCCGCGCCTGTGACGCCATCGAAGTTTGGGTGGAGGACGGCGTCGAACGGGCCGCCTCCCAACATAACGGCTAAGGAGACGGGGGGACGGCGGTGAGACAGTGGGACAGGCACTCTGCCCCGTTCCGAAGAGCGGGACAAAAGAGCCAGTCCCCCAGGTCTCACCGCCGTCCCTCTATCACCCCCCCTCTGATAACGTTTTCCAGCATGAAACCAGCAGTAGAAGGCAGACTACTACTAGACTAGGAGGTGCTGCCTGCTTGCGCACTCTCTTGGCGATCTTGCTCGCTACTGCTGCCGCTTATTTGCTCAATCGGCGTCTGGTCAATCGCTTCGGCAATCCCAGCTTGATTACGGTCATCCCAGTAATAGAGGAGCTGCTCAAGACGGGGAGCAGCCTCTTGTTTTCTGTGTCGCTGTGGTGGGTTCACCTAGGTTTCGGCGCTCTGGAGGCGCTGCTTGATATCGTCCAGCGGCCTAGGCCGCTGCCTGTGGTGGGGTACCTGGCCGCCGGCTGCAGTTTCATCGGCCATGGCGCCTTTGCAGCCGTGACCATCTGGGGCTGGTCAGCCACCGGGCGAGCGGTTTACGGTTTACTCTTGGGGTGCGGAGTGCATCTTCTCTGGAACGTTTGGGTCACTTGTCTAGCTGAACGCAGGTGGGAGGGACGATCATGAAGGTGCGTTATATCTGTGACAGTTGTCGGTCGCTGATAGCAGAATTCGACCATGCTAGCCTTACTGCCGATCGCCTGGGGTTGACTGAGCTGGATGCAGAGGACTGGTCGCAGTTTGTGCAGCAGACGGCGGAGGCTGTGGTACTGTCGGTCCTTTGCGACGAGTGTGCTTCCGTCCTGGATGCGGCGGAAACGCCTTCGCTTCCCATCCGCTTGCATTGATTGCCACATGGCCTTGCTTCATGGGCTAGCTGCCACAAGGGTAGCCCCAAAATTGCAGAATATAATATCAGCCTATTTGTGCTGCAAATCGCCGCCTCCCAAGAGGTGGCGATTTGCATGTTGGCAGTGGGCATCGACAGGACGTGTTGCGGTTCTACAACGATGTCATGCTACAATGGATGGAGTGTGAGCTGCGGAGGTGTACCGATGAGTTTATGGACCAGCCTGTTGGCTGAGAGTGAGAGCTGGCAATCGGTTAGGAAGGCCCTGGCAGAGCAATCAGGCAACCTGTTGGTGTCTGGCGTAGGGGGCTCAGTTAAGAGCCTGCTCACGGCTGCGATTGCCGATCAGGGTCGGCCCTTGTTGTATATTACCGCTACTGGTAGCCAGATGGACCAAGTAGCCCGAGACTTGCAGGCCTTCCTGCCCCAGTCTCCGGTGCTCACTTTTCCAGCCCGCCAGAACCCGCTCTATGGCGTTACTGCGCAGAGCCCAGAGACGTCTGCCGAGCGGCTACAGGTCCTGCAGCGATTGCAGCAGGGTGAGCCGCTAGTGCTGGTCACCAGTTGGGATGCGCTCACCTATCGGCTGCCTAACCCGGCTGTTCTGAAGGAGCACAGCATCAAGCTAGCTTACGGCCAGGATATTCCCATGGAGCAGGTGATCCGCCGATTGGTGCAAGCCGGATACGAGCGGGTCGAGATGGTGGAGAATCCGGGGCAGTTCAGTCAGCGGGGGGGACTGCTGGACGTCTATGGCCTTACTGACGACTGGCCAGTGCGCATCGAATGGTTCGGCGACGAGATCGATCTGATCCGTCACTTCGATCTGACTACGCAGCGTTCGCTGCAGAATATGGAACATGTATATATCCTCCCTGCCCAAGAGAGTATCTGGCCCGAGCGTAGTCAGGCAGACGGGTTGCGTCGACTAAGCGCGGCTTTGCAGCAGGCGCAGCAACGGAATCCTAGCCTCTCCTCCGAGCTGCAGCGACACTTGGGAGCAGACTTGGCCCGTTTGCAGTCCAGCCTGATCTTTCCCGGTCGCGAGCGATACTTGCCGTTTTTCCTGGAGCACAAATTCAGCCTACTGGACTATTTGCAGGAGCAGGCGCTGGTGGTGGTGGACGAGCCTACTCGCATTTGGGAACAAGCTGAGGGCGATCAGGTTCTATTCAATGAAGGCGTGGCCAGCCTCTTGTCCGAGGGGCGCATCTTGCCGCTGCAGGCGGACGTGGCTTGGTCTCCTCACCAGCTGGTGGCCCGGCTGCCGCTAGGCAGAACCTTGTTCTTGGCCTTGTTTCCCCGCCGCCCGGCCCCTTGGCGGGTGGAGCAACACACCGCCTTTCTATCCCGCAGCATCCCCAACTTCCAGGGGCAGATGTCCTATTTCAGGCAAGAAGTGGAACGGTTGCTGCAAAATCGCTATCGGGTTCTGATTATGGCTGCTGATCCAAAGCGACAGGCTGAGATCAAGCGATATTTGCAGGATGAAGGCATCCGGGAGATCGCTATCCTGGCCAAAGGCCAATCGCCTCAGCAAGGGGTGATCAGCCTGATTATCGGGGATCTTTCTTCCGGGCTGGAGATTCCGGAAAGCCGGTTGTTCCTGCTCACCGAAGGCGATATTCTAAAGCGCAAGCGTCCCCAGAAGCCCAGTCGCCTCAGCCGGGCAGAAGGCGCCCGACTGGCCGACTACCGGGATCTGGCTGTCGGCGACTATGTCGTCCATGTGCAACACGGCATCGGGCGCTATTTGGGCATCAAGACACTAGAAATCGATGGCCTGCACCGGGACTATCTGCACGTCAAGTATGCTGCAGAGGATAGCCTTTATGTTCCTACGGACCAGATTCATCTGCTGCAGAAATATGTCGGCTCGGAAGGCAAGGTGCCTAAGATTTATAGCCTGGGCGGTGGGGATTGGCAGAAGGTCAAGGCGCGGGTTAAACAATCAGTGCAGGAGATGGCCGGGCAGTTGCTTCAACTCTACGCCGCCCGCGAGTCTTCCCCTGGGTTTGCATTTTCTCCCGACGGGGAGTGGCAAGAGCAGATGGAGCACAATTTCCCCTATCAGGAGACGCCCGATCAAGTCGAAGCGATCAAGGAGATCAAACAGGACTTGGAGGCTGCCAAGCCGATGGATCGCCTGCTCTGCGGGGACGTCGGTTATGGCAAAACCGAGGTGGCAGTGCGTGCCGCTTTCAAGGTGGCTACGGCCGGAAAGCAGGTGGCCGTCCTGGTGCCCACCACTATCCTAGCCCAGCAGCACTACAATACCTTCAGGGAACGGTTTGCTGGTTTTCCGCTGGAGCTGGCTCTGTTGTCGCGCTTCCGCAGCAACAGCGAAAACGCTGCTACCGCCAAACGGTTGCAGCAAGGGTTGACGGATGTGGTGATCGGCACCCATCGTCTGCTCCAGAAGGATATTCAGTTCAAAGACTTAGGTTTGTTGATCGTGGACGAGGAGCAACGATTTGGAGTTGCCCATAAGGAACGGCTGAAAGAGTTGAAGCAATCGGTGGATACCCTCACCCTCACCGCCACTCCTATCCCTCGCACTCTGCACATGGCAATGGTGGGGATGCGGGATATGAGTGCAATTGAGACGCCGCCGGAGGACCGCTTCCCGGTGCAGACCTATGTGATGGAATACAATCCTGAGCTGGTGCAGAGCGTCATCCGGCGCGAGTTGGCGCGGGGTGGTCAAGTCTACTATGTGCATAATCGGGTGCGTAGCATTCGCAGCGTGGCAGACCGGCTGGCCGCATTGGTGCCGGAGGCGCGCATCTGCTATGGCCATGGCCGCATGGGCGAGGAGCGGCTGGAGCGGCTGATGCTCGACTTCATCGAAGGCGAATATGACGTTTTGGTCAGCACCACAATCATCGAATCTGGTCTAGATATCCCCAACGTTAATACACTGATCCTAGAGGATGCGGACAAGTTCGGTTTGGCCCAGCTTTATCAGTTGCGGGGCCGTGTGGGCCGCTCCAGCCGGGTGGCTTATGCTTACCTCACCTATCGCCCGGACAAAGCCTTGTCCGAAGTGGCGGACAAGCGGTTGCAGGCGATCAAGGAGTTCACCGAACTGGGTTCCGGCTTTAAAATCGCTATGCGGGACTTGGAGATTCGCGGTGCGGGCAACATCCTGGGGCCGGAGCAGCATGGATTCATGGTCTCTGTCGGCTTCGATCTATATTGCCAGCTGCTGGAGGAAGCGGTGCGCGAATTGAAGGGGCAGCCGCCCCGTCAAGAATTTGAAGTGGAACTGCACCTGCCCTTTGACGCCTATATACCGGAGCGCTACATCCGGGACAGCCGACTGAAGATCGAGATGTATAAAAAGATCCGTGCTGCCGCTTTACTGGCGGATGTGGATGACCTAGAAGATGAGCTGATGGATCGCTATGGGCGGCTGCCCGAGGCGGTACAGAACCTGCTCTTGGTATCCAGACTGCGGGTGTTGTGCGTGCAGCTCGCCATCTCTCAGCTCAGCATCAACGATCAGGACTTGACCTTGCGCTTGGCCCCCGAGACGCCTTTGGGAGTAGAGCAAGTAGCTCTGCTCTATCAGCGCACCAACGGCCGTTTGCGGGCGCTACCGCATAAGCCAGGGGTGCTGGTGCAGCCCTTGGGCGGAGAGGAGCCATTGGCTGCGGCCAAGGCGCTGCTGCCGCTGTTGGTGGAGTTACAGCAGGTGGCAGCTAACGACGAGACCGATTGAAGGGTTGCCATTCTGAACGTTTACCGGTGAGGCGGGCCTGTCCCCACTGTCCCACAGCGTCAGCGAAGAACCCGTTATCTCTGCTATCATTGAGGCCTCAGCCGAAGAATCTGATCTCGGCGACGCTGCGACGTTGCCAGGCGACTGCCTGGGGGGAAGTCGTTTTCCTGAGTGGCCAATACTCCCTTACAAGGAGGGATACTGAGTTTGAGTAAGTTAAGTTATGATTTGCCCCGCAAGCTGCGCCTACTGCTGTTACCCCTGTTGTTAGTGGCTCTGCTAGGGATAGTCTATGGTCTGGTCAGTTGGCGCTTGGCCGGGTGGGCGGGGGGAAAACCGATTACCCGCGCTGAACTAAACACCAGAATGGCTATTGTCCAGTTTGTCTACGATCGGCAGTTTGCCTCCGATCCTTCTTATGACACCAATTTCGCCCGGCAGTTCCAACGAGATATTCTGGAGCAGTTGGCGGAGGAGAGAATCCTGCTCGCGGCGACTGAAGATTTGGCTACTGCCGAGGAGATGGACGATTATGCGGTCAATTACTTAGAATGGATAAAAATGGGGTATTTTCGAGATGACGATCAGCAGCTGGAGCAGATCCTGAGCGAGCTTAAGCTCACGCAGGACGATGTGCTCAGCTATTTCCGGGAGAACTTATTGCTCACCCGTTTGCGCGAACGAGAGGTACAGCATGTGACCATCGAAGAGCAGGAAGCAGAGGAATACTATCAGCAGAACCGAGCTCGCTTCGATCGGCCAGAGATGGTCAAAGTGAGTCACATCGTGGTGGCCAGCCAGATGGAAGCGGAGCAGCTGCAAGTGGCGCTGAATAGCGGAAAAGACTTTGCCTCCTTGGCGCTGGAGCATTCCACGGACGAGGAAACAGCCGCCATCGGCGGCAGCCTGCGCTGGTTCGAGCGGGGGGAAATGCACCCGGCCTTTGAACAGGCGGCCTTCGATTTGCAGCCGGGTGAAGTGAGTGAAATAGTCGAAACCAGCGAAGGTTGGCACATCATCAAGATGGAGAGTCGGCAGTCGGCAGAGCCCCGGGACTATGAGGAAATAAAGAACTTAGCCCATTCATTGGCTTTGGAAGCAAAAAAAGATCAAGCCTGGGAGCAGTATCGGCACGCACTCAGGGGCAAGCAATTGATTCTGTTGCTGGTTCGCTGACCCGTCCACCTCCGCATAAATGGTCTGCACTGGATATATACTAACCGCAGAGTTGCCTGTAACTGTAAGCAGCAGACTAAGGAGGCAGAAAGATGAAAGCAACGGGCATCGTTCGACGCATCGACGATCTGGGGCGCGTCGTCATACCGAAGGAAATCCGTCGCACATTGCGCATTCGTGAAGGCGATCCTCTAGAAATCTTTGTTGACCGAGATGGCGAAGTCATTCTCAAGAAATATTCTCCCATCGGTGAACTAGGCGAATTTGCCAAGGAGTACGCAGATTCCCTTTATGAGGCTACAGGTCATATCTCCATAATAGCTGACCGCGACATCGTGATTGCTGTGGCTGGCGGCTCCAAGAAAGAGCTGCTCAATCAGCCGATCGGCCCATTGAGTGAGATGGCTATGGAAGAAAGAAGGACTTATCTGATCAATCCTGAGGATAAATCCATGGGCAACTCTCTAGCGAACGGCGATCATGGTATCACGGCTCAGGTTGTCTCCCCGATCACCGCGGACGGACATCCCATCGGCTGTGTGATCATCTGTACTAAGGAAGAAGGCGTAACCATCGGCGACATGGAAACCAAGTTGGCCGATACGGCGGCAAGCTTTCTTGGTAAACAGATGGAGGGTTAACCCCTAGGTTGATTAGAAACGGAGGTAGCCGCAGGCTACCTCTTTCTTGATGCCATTGCAGGGAGGCCGTGCTATAATTGGTTGAGACTTAGCATGTGAACCGAGGGGGGA
>CAYVCY010000072.1:8857-10582 GCA_964450265.1 uncultured Clostridia bacterium | reverse complement strand
CTCTTCCGATCTGTCCTGTTCTCGATTGTAAATGAACAACATTTTGAAAACAGGTCGTCGAAACATAAGAGCCATCGAAACAGCTCGATAGCTCAGTATTTGACAAAATGGTACGCCCGAGAGGAATCGAACCTCCGCACCCAGATCCGGAGTCTGGTGCTCTATCCACTGAGCTACGGGCGCGTGCCGATGACACTTAGCTATTATACACAATGGTGGGCGAACTGGCAAGCGGCCGCGACTGACACGTGGGGACGGTCCCCACGTGTCAGTGCAGCTGGGCTACCAGCTGCTTGAATGCTTGGCCTCGCTGTTCGAAGTCTTTAAACATGTCGAAACTGGCGCAGGCAGGCGACAGCACAACCGCATCGCCTGGCTGCGCTTGCTGACGGCACCAAGCCACGGCCTCTTCCATTGAATCGAACTTACGCAAAGCCAAGTTTGCAAGCGATTGGTCTCCAAGGCCTGCCACCGCATCGGCAATTCTGTCCGCCGTTTCCCCGATCAGCGCTAAGGCGCGCACTTTTCCCAGCAGAGCTTCCGCAAGCGTTTGGAAGGGAATCTTTTTGTCATAGCCGCCAGCAATTAAGACAACCGGGCTCGAAAGAGCTTTCAACCCGGCGATAGTGCTGGAAGGGGAAGTTGCCTTGGAATCGTTGTAGTATTTCACCCCTGCCAGCTCCCGCACAAACTCCAGTCGATGCTCCACACCGACAAAGGTGGTCGCGGCGCTCTTGATGGCTGATAGACTCACCCCTTTTGCGTAGGCAATGGCCACTGCAGCCAAGACATTTTCCACGTTATGCAATCCAGGCAGGACTAAGTCCCCGATCGCGCAAACCGGTATCGTCCGGTCACCATCCACCAGAACGATTTGATCATCCTGCAGGCAGGCGCCCTCGCTGACTGTGCCCTGGCGGCTGAACCAAAGTACGTGCCCCGGAGCAGACTGGGCCAGTTGACGGGTAGGATAGTTGTCCCAATTGAGGACAAGCAGATCCTCGCCTGTTTGATGCTTGAGGATGTTCGCTTTGGCGCTGATATATTCTTCCATAGAGCGATGGTAGTCCAGATGGTTGGGACTCAAGTTGGTCACCAGGGCAGTATGTGGGCTCTTGCGCATGCTCATCAACTGAAAGCTGCTCAGCTCCAGCACGATTTCGGCAGTTTCACCGATGTCCAGCACCTCCTCCACCAGCGAATGGCCAATGTTGCCCCCGAGGTGAACTACATGCCCGTCAGCACGCAGCATGGCAGCGATTAAGGAGGTGGTAGTGGTCTTCCCCTCACTGCCGGTGATGCCGGTGATCGGAGCGCTAGCCAGCGAAAAGACTAGCTCTATCTCGCTGGTCAACCGGGCCCCGGCTGCCGCTGCCGTCAGCAACTCCGGCGTATCTGGCCGCATCGCAGGCGTGCGAAAAAGCAGTTGGCAGCGTTCCAGGCCTGCCAAATAGCCTGCTCCCAATTGATAATCTACCGGCAGCCCCGCTAGGGCAGCGAAGACATCCCCCAACTCATGCTCCTGCTTGCGATCGCAGGCTACTACCTGACAGCCTGCCTGTAGCAAGAAGCGGATCAGCGGAACGCCGCTACGCAATCCGATCCCGATCACAGCCACTCGCTTGCCCTGGAGTAGTCCAAGCACAGTCTGTTGACGTTCTGTCAGCACCTACACCCACCCCTATCGTATCTGGCATTGCTTTTTGGCTAAGATGTACAAGCCGA
>CAYVCY010000072.1:0-8757 GCA_964450265.1 uncultured Clostridia bacterium | reverse complement strand
TAGTTACTTGCGTAACAATCGCTTTATTGCCCGCAACAGCAAGCTGTTGCTAAGATGTACAAGCCGATAGTTACTTGCGTAACAATCGCTTTATTGCCCGCAACAGCAAGCTGTTGCTAAGAAGTAAACAACTTCATGTGCAGACTATATATTCTTTCGGTAGCTGCGCCGCTCATTCCTGCCCAATTTAGAGAGGCGGCTGCCGTCACCAATAGGCACCCAAAGAAAAGGCCGCCACAGGGGCAGCTCTCTTAAGCAAGACTCAGACTTTGACGCATCAAGCTAAGGGCACATTCCGGGGCAATCTCGGCTAACAGGCCAGCTGCTGAGATGACATAATCGCTATCTAAGAGATACTCTGGATCGGTCGGTTTCAGGCGATCTGGCTGAGCCTGATCCCACCGCGCTCCCTCCAAGATCTTTTCGGGGTTTTGCGCATGTCGCAGAACTCCTCCGATGCCGATCACCCGGCGAATCGGGCGCAAGTCTTTACCCCATAATAACCAACTGCGGCCATAGGGGGTAACGAAGGGCTGTAAGCGGCCTACATGGCGATCCACCGCTTCCTGCACTGCAACCCGGGCCAACACTAGCTCGCGCTGAGCATCCATCAGGCTGTCAGCCAGCCAGCCCGGCTGAGTGGCCAGCAGCCGGCACCAGGCCGACCAGTCAATTGACGACAGGCCCTCCCGATCGGCCATCCGAGTCAGCTGCCGATCGTAGCGCTGGGCGACGGCAGCAGCGCTGGACCGCATCCCCAAATCTGCCTCCACACTGCGGTGCGCGTAAGGCAACCGCAACCCGGTAGGAATCAGGAGATCATCGCTGGGTTGACCTGACGCCAACGAATAGACATCGGTAGTCGCGCCGCCCACGTCCACCGCCAACAATTCACCTTCTGCTTCGGCTAACAGACGGAGCCCCTGCAGAACAGCCACCGGGGTGGGCATGGTAATGGATAGCCCAAATTCCTGCTGCAGTCTGTCCAGACCCTTGGCCCGGACGATACGCCGCAGAAACAGGCGGCGGATTGCCTGCCTAGCATCGTCCACAGATGTCTCCCCTAACCGCTTCATCACGTTCTCCGCCAAGACTGCCTCCATGCCTGCACTCTGCAACAGCGCCACGGCAGCCGGGGAAACCTCCCGATTCCCGGCCACCACCACCGCCACATCCAGTCCGCATTCTGCCAACTGGCGGGCGTTGTAGGGCAGGATTTGGTCGTCCCCTCCATCGGTGCCGCCTACCAACAGAATGATGTCCGGTGCCAGCCTGGCGATGGCTGCCAGGTCCTCAGGCTGCAGGCGCTGGCAGAACACTGCCTCTACCCTTGCGCCTGCGCCGAGGGCCGCCAGGCGGGCCGCCTCTCCGGTCAAGTCTCGCACCAGCCCAATAGCCACCATCCTCAATCCGCCGGCGGCGCTGCTAGCAGCCAGGCGCAAGGAAAAAGCAGCAGGCCCAGAGAGCTGCTGCTGCAGCCCCTCCAGCGCCTGCAGAAAACCAGAGGACACATCCTCGCTGGTAGTAGGAACGGAGCTCTTAGCCATCAGCCTTTTACTGACCAAATCTACGGCGTTCAGTTTTGTAAAGGTGCTGCCGATATCGCATAGCAGAGCCAGGTCCTGATTAATCATTGATCTTAGGCCACAACTCCAGCCGTTCAGTCTCTGTGATCGGCTGCAGCGTTTCGGGGTGCACTGCCACACAGGCACCATTTAGCATTCTGGTCACCAGCTGGCCTTTAGCTATCGGATTACCCTTCAGGTGGGGGGCGTCCAACAGACCCAGACGGATGGCTTGCACCAGGACTTCCGGCGAAACCAATGGGTCTTCGGCCGCACCCTGTCCCAAGTTCCTGATGGCGGCCAGCAGAACGGCGGCCTCGTCCAGCAGCTGCTGCTGCCGCAGCTTCACCGCCGGATCTTGCTCCGCTGCGGGAAGTCCATTGCGGGTATTTTGCAGCACACCGTTGATGATCTCGCAGCTCTCAATCACCTCGTGAGCTCGGGCTACATGGTCGGCCTCAGAGTAACCGACCACATGCACGATGTCCGGATGCAACGAAAGGGCGAGATGAATAGAGGATGCTAACTGTCCCTTAGCCTGATCTAAGTTGGCCGAAAGGCTGGCTAATCCGGTGCGCACCTCGGTGTAGCTTTGGAAATGTTGATCGTGTAAGGAGGAAATCAGCTGCTTCTTGGCCAGCATCTTGGCCAAGTCCTGATCGTACCAACTACCATTTGGAGTGTTAAACATGTATTGAGCTACGTAATGCTTGACCCCTAGCGCTTTCGCGTTGTGGGCCGCTAAGTAAGCCATCACTACGGCGATGGTGTCGCTTGACTCCCGCAGGCTCCAATGATGACTCTCGTTCACTTCCACAGGCAACCCCTGCTCAGCATACCAGCGGATGGTCTGCAGATTCTCCCGCATTGCCGTCAACAGAGGGCGGTTGGAACGTCCATCCAATTCGCTATACCAACAGAGCGGAATGGCACCCCAGGCGTTATGAATTGTCTCCCGCGACATTTTAGCCCAGGACAACAGGTCCCTAGTTCCCGCATAAACCCGCAGCAATGGATAGTTGCCAGTCTGGCTAGCTGCATAGATGGCTTGCAGATCATCCGCTCGGCGCAACGGCACGCCACCTGCCCCAGTTTGAGCAGGATCCATCTCATCTGGGCGGAAGAAGCTAGACTGGGCGTTCTGATCCGGCCCAAGGGAGATCACGTCCAGCACCTTAGCCTCGGCGATCTCATGCACTCCGGCAATCGTCTCCGGGAGGCTAGGCAGGCCGAAGTGATGGCGCAGCAAAGGATATGGTTTCTTGCCGGCAATGCGCTGCAGCAAGGTGTCTGGGTAACGGGTGGCTGCATCGCCGACATCCCGGCCCTGCAGGAAAGCGATCACCTCTTCCACCCGCTCTAGACCAGAGAAAGCCCGGACAAAATGGCCGGTAGCGGCCGCTGCCTTGGCTACCGGAGCAGTGCCGCCGAAGATTAAGGGCACGTCTCCCAGACCAGACTCGATCAACGCCTGCCGCACTCCCTCCACTAGGTCGGTGACTACCTCCGGCGTCAACCGATAACTGAGCGCCAGGATATCCGGTCTGTATTCCTGGGCTGCATCGACGATGCCGGCCACACCGGTAGCCGGCCCCAGGAAAGCTGTGTCATACCCTTGTTGTTCGGCTAGGTTAAGAAAGGACAAGATGCCGGCTACGTGAACATCATTTCCTAACGGTGCCGCTAGGATTTTGCGCTTTCGCTCTGCCACTGTGGTCCTCCTTCATCTACAAAACGTCTGATGTCGGCCACCCCCATGCCGGCCAACCCCATGCGTTCCACGGTGCGACCGATCGACCAATAGTCGCATTCATGCAGCGCGGAGCCGAGATGGATCATCGACTTGACGGTCGGCGTGGGTACACCCAACAGATCTCCCAAAGAGGCGATCGGCACCAAGCTCATCGGCACGTCTTCGCTGATGTAGCGACTATACAGGGACGGCGGGGCCTTGATCCCCTTGTATCCCAAATTGTTATGGATAGCCTCGTGCAGATTGCGGCCAACCGCATCATAAGCCATATACAACCAGTTGCGGGCGGAGATCGCCCTGATGCCGAGAGCTGCGGCGACAGCAATGCGCTCTGCATCCAGATCTTCCAGTACCTTAGCCACCGAGGGTGTCGCCCCCTCCATATAGAAATCAAAGTCCCCATGGGTGGCCTCGATCCTACCTGCGTTCAATATGGTCAGGCTAGGATGGAAAATCGCCCCAATATTATCCAAACTGGTCTTGAGCACATTATCGCCAGGAACAAACTGTGGTAAAGCCGGTCGCAGTGCCTTGATCACCACTGGTGTGCGGTGACTGGGAATGGCGGCTACTGGCACGCTATTCTTGATGCCGTAGATGGTCACCTGCGCCGGATTGTTGCTGCGAGCCGCATACAGGAGGGTCTGCGCCTCGGCCACTGTAACCTTGGGGCTGGCGCCCTTTTTCTGCAACATACTGAGGAACTCCAGCGCGCCGCCGGTGCGACCAGGATTTAACACCACCATTTGTCCCGGCTGCAAGTGTTCTGCACTAGCTTCAGCCAAATCTAGATGGCCTGTGGCCGGAACCACCACCATCACCACATCGGCATCTTCTAAAGCGGCACCGACGTCCGAAGTTACTAGGTGCAAAGGGCCAAAACCGTCGATCACCCCATCTATGGTAATCCCTCCGCTGGCCTCAATTGGGACCAGCTTCTCCTCGGTGCGGTTGTACAACGAGACCTGGAAACCTAACAAGGCCAGATGGCCGGCCATGGCTAAGCCCCCGTTACCTGCACCTAAAATGGCAAACCGAGGTCTTTCCTTGCTGCTCCACTTCTTACTACGATCCATGCTTAACAAAGTCATATCTGATGCCTCCCTTTCTAGAATTCTCTTGTCAGATGCTACTAGTCAACGCTTGCCGGAATGTGGGGCTTTGGTACCCGTCCCTAGTGAGCGGGATAGACAGGAGGGAAGGCTCAGTCAGGCCTCTGATTGACTTAGTCGATTAAGTCTCTAGGCTAGCCAGCAAGTTAGCAGCCAGCTCTCGGGCTGTTGCCTTCAGCTGCTGCCCCTTTTCTGTGGTCCGATAGTACTTGCGCACTTTTCCCTCCATGATTCGAGGCTCCATCACCAAAAGGCCACCGGCCTCCAGTTGGTGTAAGAGCGGATAAAGGGTGCCCGCGCCCACCTCCTGACCACGGGAAGACAACTGTTGCATCAGCTGCACTCCAAACACCCACGACGCCTCTGCCTGGTGCAAAACATGCAACGCAAGAAAGCCCAGGGTGAGACGCCGCAATAATGGCTCTTCCATCTTGAATCACACCTCGTTGTCAGAACGCAATATCGAGTCTCAATATTGAGATTGTATCATACTTGTATGGTAAAAACAAGCATCGTCGCATGTAAAAAAACCCGACTGTGGTCGGGTTTTCCATATGATCTCAGTGATTATTGCGGCTGTCCTTCAAGAAGCGCTTCAGCTGCGGTAGCATTTTTATAGATGAGCTTGATCACGCCTGGGTAATGACGATCAACCGTATAGATGCCAGTAGCGATGATGTCCCGCAGCTGCTGACGGGACAGCTCTGCATCTGCTAACGGCAACGAAATTCGGAACCGCAGGTCACCGCTGTCCACACTTAGCTCGAAGCACCCCAGCAGGAGCACATAATTCACCCGGGTGATAAAATCGGACATGCGCAGCCGCTTGATAGTAGGGACAATCACACCCAATTGGATCAGCAACGTGAGACAGTGCAGATTCTCGTCCACCACTATGACGCAAGACAAGGTGCCCGTCTCGCTGCCCACGTCGAAGAACACCAGCGATTTTTCCTTGTCCGCATGGTATGACCATCGTTCTTTGTCCAGGTACCCGCAAACCGTCTCCAGGATCAGCATCCGCTCACCTCCAACAATCAGGCCTTAGTTCATCTCTATGGCTAAACCGAGCAGCTAAGTATCACTTCCTGCCGATGTACCTGATTTGAATCGACTGACTATTTCTGCTATGGTATTAAGGGAAGTGTATTCTTTCCAAAATCATTTGAAGGTGGTGCTTAATTATTGAAGATCTGTGTGCTACATCGTCCTTATCGCAACACCGAATGGCAGACGAAATTTAGTGGACAATCCTTCCCAGATGACGCCATCGAGGAGTCCCGCCACCACGCCGCTGCTATCACGGCAAACGGGCACGAGACGGAGATCCTGACCTGGAGCAGAGACATCTGCGAGAACGTAAAGCGACTGCAGGCTGGATACTACGATATGGTGGCTAACGCTTCATCTTTGGAGGAGGTCGCCTTGTTGGAGCTTTTGAATATCCCGTTTATGGGCTCCGGCCTGAACCTAGTAGCCCTGGATAAAGCTGCCCGCAAGCGTCTTTGGGAGCACTCTGGAGTAGTCACCCCTGGGTTCGCCCACATCTCTCAGCTCAGCGAGCTAGAGTCGGCAAGACTTCCCGCATTCCCACTGTTCGTGAAGCCGGTCAGGGGCAGAGGCAGCGCGGGAATCACCGACGAATCCATCGTCCATAACCACGAGGAACTGCGTCGTGCCTGCAAGAGAATCCTGGAAACGATGGATCAAGGCGCATTGGTGGAGGAGTACATCCAAGGGACGGAAGTGACCGTTGCCGTGATCGGCAATGGCGAGCAGGCGACAGTGCTGCCTCCACTGGAGGTAGAGTATAGCGAGGGAGTCAAAACAAACTCTTTCGCTCACAAGCAAGACAGGGAGGTCCTACATTGCCCGGCCCGCTTGCCTCAATCGGCTATCCGCCAGCTACAGCAGGCGGCCAAATCTGCGTTCATCAGCTTGGAAGCCCGAGATTTCGGGCGTATCGACTTCATCTATGACCACAACCGCCAACAGCCCTACGCGCTGGAGCTGAATACGTTCGCTGGACTGCAGATCCTCACCGGGGAAGAGGCACACCTGCACCAAAGCTACATCGGGAAGATGGCCATGGAGATGGGTTGGTCGTCGCAACAACTGTTCAAGCGCTTGCTTGATTCCTGCTTAGAACGCATCAGTAACCAATAATGCCGAAAAGAGCCCTGCCTTCGAGATAGGCAGGGCTTAAGCTTTGCCACGGGAGTGGCTTATCCGTATACTTGCTCGTAGATCTCATAGAGAACGATACTAGTAGCAACGGCTAAATTAAGGGAATCACTGCGTCCCACCATAGGGATGCTGACCAAACTCTGACAAGCCAACATCAGGTCTTCGGCCAGCCCCTGACGTTCGCTGCCACTGAGCAGCACCAGAGGCAGCCGGTAAGCTACCTGCCGGTAATGGGCAGCGGCCCCTCCGGCTGTGCCGACTATCGGCACTCGGCGTTCTGCGCTCCAGTGCAAAAAGGAAGGGATGTCCGTTTGCACCAGGCGCAGCGAGAACAGCGAACCCATACTGGCACGCACCGAGCCAGGATCGAAAGGGTCCGCAGAATTGCCGATGAGAATTAGGCCAGTGGCCCCGACGGCGTCTGCCGTGCGCATGATCGTGCCCAAGTTGCCAGGATCTTGGGGCGCATCCAGGGCCACCCAGAGCTCACCAGCTCGTGGCTCCAGCTCGTGCAGCGGTTCCCAGCGCTGTCTGATCACTGCCGCCAGCCCCTGGGGCCCGTCTTTGCCGGACAGGCTGCCGAAGACCTGACTGGAGACCTGCACGCACGGAACGCCTGCTCCCCGAACCAGCTGCTGCGCAAACTCGCTGGTCAATAGATCCGGGGCCACCACCAGGCGGTCTATGTCGGCCGATGTCTGTACGGCCTCGGCTACGATGCGAATTCCTTCCACGAAAAATCTGCCCTGATTGGCCCGTTCGCGCCGCTGCCGCAGGGACCGAATCCGCTTGATGGTGCCGTTGTTGACACTGGTAATCATCTGTTCACCCATTCAACCACCTCACTAACAGATCTGGATTCCTCGCTTGCGCTCGGAACGACGCTTTGTAGGGAGGCGGGACAGTGGGGACAGGCCCTCTGTTCCATTCCACCAAGCGGAACAAGACAACGGGGCCAATCCCCCAGTCCCACCCAATGGTCTTACCTGCCGCCAAAACCCTCCTGGATCATCGACTCTGACGAAACTCTTCGGCTACCTGTTGGCGGAACTGGCTGTCCAGCAGAATCTCCAAGCCAGTGAGAGCCATCGCCTTGCCCGCCAGCAGCATCGCATCCAGTGCTTCCGGTGAGGCAGCGGCCAAGCAGAACTCGTGGGTGTGGCCGACCAATGTGTTCGGCCCGATGGTCATGCTGGGATGGATGGCTGGCGCCACATGGCTGACGTTGCCCATATCAGTGGATCCTTTGTTATCGCCAGGGGCGGCGATGTCGCTGACGCCCAGCGACTGCAGCTGCTTGGCATAACCATCTGCCAGCGACCGGTTGGTGACCAAGTCGTCGTTGGAGAGCTCAAAGGGCTCGATCTTCAGCCTGCAGCCAGTAGCCAGGGCAGCCCCTTCTGCGGCCGCCTTGGCTTTCTGCACTACTTCGTTCAGATAGCTGCGCTGGCTGGCCCGGAAGTAGAATCTGGCCACCGCCTTCTCAGGCACTATGTTTGGTGCCGCGCCGCCTTCGCTGATGATTCCATGGATGCGCACGTCAGACTTGAGGTGTTGGCGCAGGGCATTCAAGCTATTGAACAGCTGGATAACCGCATCTAAGGCGTTGATCCCTTCATGCGGAGTAGAAGCGGCATGGGCGGGCCGGCCGTAGAAGGTAAACTCCAACGGATCCAAGGCTAATGAAGAAGCGTAGACGGTAGTGCGGTTGCCTGGGTGAACGATCATTGCCGCGTCGTAACCGTCAAATACACCCGCTTGGGACAGAACGACTTTTGCACCGTTGGTCTCCTCTGCCGGCGTGCCGAACAGCGACACCTGGCCTTCTACTTGATCCAAGACTGAGGCCAGACCGATAGCCGCTGCGGTGCTAGCCATGGCGATCAAGTTGTGGCCACAGGCATGGCCGATCTCAGGTAGAGCATCGTATTCAGCCAAGAAAGCCACCTTGGCGCGACCAGCCTGACCAGCCATCGCCTGAAAAGCGGTCTCCACTCCTGCCAAGGCGGGGGTGACCAGAAGACCCATTTCCTCTGCATACTCAGTCAGCCTAGCTGCCGCAAAACGCTCCTCCCCACCGAGCTCTGGATTCTGGTGCAAATCCAAAGCAATCTGTTTCAAGTTGGCCGATTGGGTGTCT
>CAYVCY010000071.1:0-10629 GCA_964450265.1 uncultured Clostridia bacterium | reverse complement strand
ACAATCGATTTTGGGAGGTTAGGAAGAGATGTTGTTGAGGGGTAGAGAACTCCGCGCAATTTTCGACCACTTCTGTCCGTTTGATGCAGACGGAAACCTTATTCCTGCCGAACAACGGGTGACACTTTTGGCCAGCAACGCCAATCTACCCTTGGATATCCAGGCGAGGGCCTTTGCCCTGGCTGCCGCCAGCGGCAAGCAATCGCCGATGATGGTGCAGGTCAGCTACAACTCGGCCGAAACCATCGGCAATGACCCAGCACGCATCCCGACCCCAGAGGGAGTGACCCTTGGGGGAACAGAAGCAGCGGTGGTGACCGGTGCCAGGCAGCTAGCCGAGACCCTGTCCTATCATGCGTCCAGCTATGGTGCCCGCTATCTGGCTCTGGCGCTGGATCACTTCCAGGTGCCAAAGTATGACGAGGCAGAGCTGTCTGCGATGGCCAAGGCCCGCAAGAATTTACCCAGACATCTGGCTGAGGCCAGGGTGCTGCATGCAGCCGAATACATGTATCCTGTGTTTGGCTCCGAGGCCAAGCTGACTGAAAAGCTGGTGGATCTTTATGTTAACTATCTGGTCAGCCCAGCTTATGTCGCCTTTCGCCGCAACTTCTTGAACACCGTTTGGGCAGTGCGACCGGCCTGGGGGATGATCGATACCGAAAAGCTGCCACCGATTTTGGACTTTGTGGTTACCCGCGAGATAGTCGACTCAGTGAGAACGTTGCTCGGAGAAAACGAGATGATGATCGAGGCCGAATTTGGTGCCACCGGACAGAGCGGTCAGGCAGTGACCTATGAGCGGGTGACCGGGGAGAGGTTGCAGCAGTTTGCCCGTCAGGTAGCCAGCTTTGTGATGTATACCGGTGCCGATGGCATCGCCTATCCCATCGGCATGGAGCATGCCGCCAAGTCGGACGAGAAGCATGAGCCGGACGAAGAGCGCCTGAAAGTGGTGCAGCGGGAATTATTCCTGGCAGTGGGCAAGTATGTGCCTTTCGCCCAACACGGTGGAACCGGTGCGGCATCGATAGTCAAGGGCCTGGTAGGGAAGAACAACATTAACACTCATTACCTGGTGGCAGGGGCAAACGCCTTGGCCGATTGGGTGGAAAAGAACGTGGATGGCATCCGCAAGGGTGACAAGAAGTACGCCGGCACCGGTCTGTTCATGCCGATGATCCAAGCAGTGATTGATGCAACCTTGGGTAAGCTAGGGGATGCAGGTAGCCGCGACACCGGCGATCAGATCGGGCAGGTGCTGGCACGGTTGCCACAAGTGTTGTCAGCACAGGGGAGGTTTGGTGAGGTAGACCCTCAAGCCGAATAAGTGAAAATCTGCTACCTGGGGGGGAAAGCAGGCTATGGCCAAGATGATTGTAATTCCGCGACCCACAATTGAGAGACTGCCACTTTATCTGCGCTGCCTGAACAGGCTGGGCAACAGTGGTGTCGACGTAGTGTCTTCCGAAGAGCTAGGTCGCATTCTAGGGATAACTTCCGTTCAGATCCGCAAGGACCTGGCCTACTTTGGAGAGTTTGGTCGACGGGGCGTTGGATATGACGTTGGCGAGCTAACCACGCAGATCATGGATATCCTAGGGGTTAGCAGCCCAACCAATATGGCCATCGTGGGAGCTGGTCATCTCGGTCAAGCGCTAGCTCGCTATGAAGGATTCTTCTCCCATGGATTTGTTTTGGTGGCGATGTTCGACGCCAATCCAGAGAAGCACGGGCAAAAGATCTCTGGCACAGAGGTGCTGCCCGCCGAACAGATCGCCGAAGTTTGTCGCACGCGAAACGTGAGCATCGGAGTTATCTGCGTGCCGGCCCGGGCCGCGCAGCAGGTGGCAGACCAGTATGTGCGGGCAGGGGTGAAAGCTATCTGGAACTTCGCTCCCGCCAGAATCGAGGTTCCGCCGGATGTAGAAGTAAGGCAGGAGAACCTGACGGTGGGGCTATTGGCTTTATCCTTCTATTTAGCCCAGCGGGATGATTAGGGTGGATTCCGATCACAGTCAGCTCCAGATTCTTTTCGCATATTGTATACAAAGTGATTGACACAATTTTCACATGCGTGTTAGAATGGTCTTGGTCAGAGAATCAAGGCCTCTTTTTTTGAGGAGGGATGATATTTTTTTCACAAAATAAGTGATAATTTTCACATAACTCACAGTTCACTAGTCAATAGAAAGACAGGGGAGGGCTGTTCATGTTATCCATCGAGCAATTGAATCAAATCCGAGAGAGAGTGAGTAAGGAGCTGAAAGTGAGGCATCCAGCCGGTCGATTGGTGGTCAGTGTGGGCACTGTCGGTCTGGCAGCCGGTGCCCGGGAAGTAATGACTGCTGCCTTGGATGAAATCAGCGCTTGGGAGTTGCCTTTGGTAGTAGAAGGAGAGGATAGCGAGGTCCAGCCGAACGAACTACCTCTGGTGAGAGTATTGTTGCCAGCGCAGGAAGAGAAGCGCTATGCCCATGTTACAGCCGATCAAGTGAGGCAGATTGTCCGTAACCTGGCTGGTGCGGCCGCCAACAATTAGCGCAGCGCGATAACTACCATAGGGCGTCAAGTCTAAGTAGGCACGATTAGACCAATAGATGTGGGACTTGAAGCCTTATTAGCAGGGAGGGTGACAGAATGAGAAATATCCGTTCGCATGTGCTGGTTTGTGGTGGCACAGGCTGCACTTCTTCAGGCTGTAAACAGACTCAAGAGGCGATGCTGCGAGCGTTGGCCGAACACGGCCTGGCTGATGAAGTGCAGGTGGTGGAGACCGGTTGTTTCGGTTTCTGCAAGATGGGCCCGATCGTGATCGTCTATCCGGAAGCGACCTTCTATTGCGAGGTGCATGCCGAGGACGCCGAGGAGATAGTGGCCGAACACCTGGTTAAGGGCCGGGTGGTAGAACGGTTGTTGTTCAAGGAGCCGACCACAGACCGGGCGGTGGCTCTGTTTAACGATATCGGCTTCTACAAAAAACAGCATCGCGTCGCTTTGCGCAACTGCGGCAACATCGATCCGGAGCGCATCGAGGAGTACATTGCCCGCGACGGCTACCAAGCGTTGGCTAAGGCCGTGACCGAGATGAAGCCGGCGGAAGTGATCGACGTTCTGAAGCAATCTGGGCTGCGCGGTCGCGGTGGCGGCGGTTTTCCCGCCGGCCTTAAATGGCAGTTCGCGGCGGCCAGCGAGAGCGATATCAAATACGTGGTCTGCAACGCAGATGAAGGCGACCCCGGTGCCTTCATGGACCGCAGCGTGCTGGAAGGCGACCCTCATAGCATCATCGAGGCGATGGCCTTAGCCGGTTATGCTATCGGTGCCAAGCAGGGGTTCGTCTACGTGCGGGCAGAGTATCCGATCGCCATCGAGCGCCTATCCATCGCCATCAAGCAGGCGAGGGAGTTGGGCGTGCTGGGCGAAGGCATCTTCGGTAGCGACTTCGCCTTCGACTTAGGCATTCGCCTGGGGGCAGGGGCGTTTGTCTGTGGAGAAGAGACTGCTCTGTTGGCCTCGGTGGAGGGACATCGGGGGACTCCTCGCCCCCGGCCTCCTTACCCTGCGGTGAAGGGTTTGTGGGGTAAGCCAACTTTAATCAACAACGTAGAAACGCTCGCCAACATCCCTTACATCATCTTGCATGGCGCGGAGGAGTTTGGCGCCATCGGCACTGAGAAGAGTAAGGGGACCAAGGTCTTCGCCTTGGCGGGCAATATCAATAACACCGGCTTGGTGGAGGTGCCGATGGGCACCACTTTGCGGGAGATCGTCTTCGACATCGGGGGCGGCATCCCCGGTGGCAAGAAGTTCAAGGCCTGCCAGACCGGCGGCCCTTCCGGCGGCTGTCTGCCCTCGGCTTTGTTGGACACTCCGGTGGATTATGACTCGTTGATCGCTGCCGGCTCGATGATGGGCTCGGGCGGATTGATTGTGATGGACGAGGATACCTGTATGGTCGACGTGGCCAGGTTCTTCCTGGAGTTCACTCAGGAAGAATCCTGCGGTAAGTGTGTGCCCTGTCGGGAAGGTACCAAACGCATGCTGGAAATCCTGCAGCGCATCACCGAGGGTAAGGGCAAAGAGGGCGATATCGAACTGCTGGAGGAACTGTCCGAGACCATCTCTCAGGCATCCCTTTGCGGCCTGGGACAGACGGCATCCAATCCGGTGTTGGCTACTTTGCGCTTCTTCCGAGACGAGTACGAAGCTCACATCAAGGAGAAACGCTGCCCGGCCGGTGTCTGCCAGGCACTGCTGGCTTATAGCATCGATGCTGACAAGTGCAAAGGCTGCGGGCTCTGCAAGAAGGTCTGTCCGGTGGATGCGATCAGTGGCCAGTTGCGACAGGCGCATCAGATTGACCGGGAGAAATGCATCAAGTGTGGCGCGTGCATGGCCAAATGTCCGTTCCAAGCCATCAGCCGCTAGGGGGGTATGCAAATGAAGCTAATCAGCTTGACAATCGACGGCACTAGAGTGGAAGTTGAGGCGGGCACCACCATTTTGGAGGCAGCCCAGAAGATCGGCATTCATATTCCAACCCTCTGCTATCATCCGGAGCTCCGGCTAGAAGGAGCCTGCCGCATCTGCGTGGTAGAAGTGGAAGGTATGAAGAACCTGCCTGCCTCTTGTGTCTACCCGGTGAGCGAGGGGATGGTTGTTCAGACCAACTCCGACAAGGTGCGCCGCACCCGCAAAAACGTGGTGGAGTTACTGATCGCCAACCATCCGCAGGACTGTTTGACCTGCGGGCGGCACGGTGAGTGCGAATTGCAGGATCTGTCCCGCCAGTTGGGCATCCGCAAGGTGCGCTTTGAAGGCGAGAAGCGGGACTTCCCGTTGGATGAAAGCAGCTATTCGGTGGTTCGGGATCCCAATAAGTGTGTGCTCTGCGGCCGCTGTGTGCGTATCTGTCAGGAGGTGCAGGCGGTGTCGGCAATCGGTGTGGCCGGGCGTGGCTCCGGCAGCATCGTCACCACCCCCTTCAACCGTGGCTTGGCTGAGGGGCCGTGCATTGGCTGCGGGCAGTGTATCAATGTTTGTCCGGTAGGCGCACTGACAGAAAAGGACGACACCGAGCGGGTGTGGTCGGCCTTGCATCACAAAGATGTGCATACAGTGGTGCAGGTGGCACCGGCGGTGCGCGCCGCCCTAGGTGAAGAGTTCGGCATGCGCCCCGGGTCACTGGTCACCGGCAAACTGGTGTCTGCCTTGCGTAAGCTCGGCTTTGACAGGGTGTTCGACACTCAATTTGCGGCCGACGTGACCATCATGGAGGAAGGGCACGAGTTTTTAGAACGGTTGGAGAAAAACGAGCGCCTGCCGCTGATCACTTCCTGTAGCCCCGGTTGGGTCAGCTATTGCGAGACTTTCTGGCCAGAATATCTGCCCCACATCTCTAGCTGCAAGTCGCCGCAACAGATGTTCGGTGCCCTGGTCAAGACCTATTACGCCGAGCGGTCCGGTATTGACCCCAAGTACATCTATTCCGTATCGGTGATGCCTTGCACAGCCAAGAAGACCGAGGCTGCTCGCGACGAGATGAACAGCAGCGGCTATCGCGATGTGGATGCTGTGATCACCACCCGGGAGCTAGCCAACATGATTAGGGCGGCCGGCATCGACTTTAGGAGCTTAGTGGACAGCGAGTTCGATCTGCAGATGGGCATGTCCACCGGCGCCGGCACCATCTTCGGTGTCACCGGTGGTGTGATGGAGGCAGCGTTGCGCACGGTGAAAGAGTTGGTAGACAAGAAGGAATTGCAGGAGGTGGAGTTTGCCCAGGTGCGCGGCTTTGCCGGCATCCGCGAGGCAACGGTTGAAGTGGGCGGTCGCCCGGTTAAGGTGGCCATCGTCAACGGCATGGGTCAGGCCCAGAAACTGCTGCAAGGAAAACGTCCGGAAGACCTAGATTATCACTTTATCGAGATCATGGGCTGCCCTGGTGGGTGTATCACCGGCGGAGGACAGCCGTTATCCAGCGACCCCGAGATCAGGATGAAACGGGCTTCTGCCTTGTACCGGCAGGATATGCTGAAGAAGGTGCGCCAATCCCACCATAATCCGGCGGTACAAGAGCTATATCGTTCGTTCTTGGGTCAGCCGAACGGCGAGAAGTCGCATCAATTGTTGCATACCCATTACCAGGCCCGTGACCAGTATCAGGTGAGGAGGTAATCGTGGTGGACCGAGAGAATAAATGCTCAGGCTGCGACTGTAGCCCGAACAAAGAACAGGACGCACGCTGGCAGGAGCTGGCGCAGGCGATAGCCGAATACCGCGAGATGGAAGGTGCCTTGATCATGGTGCTGCATCGCGCACAACAGATCTTTGGCTATTTGCCGGAAGACGTGCAGCGTTACGTGGCCCGCGAGCTGCAGGTGCCGGTAAGCGAGGTTTATGGGGTGGCTACCTTCTACTCCTACTTCTCGCTGCAGCCTCGAGGCAAACATCGCATCGCCGTCTGCTTGGGCACGGCTTGTTATGTGCGCGGGGCTGGCGAAATCGTGTCTGCCATCGAGAAGGAGCTAGGGATCAAGGTCAACGAGACCTCCCCCGACGGGATGTTCACTCTGGAGGTGTCTCGCTGTATCGGTGCTTGTGGTCTGGCACCGGTGATGACCATCGACGATCACGTCTATGGCCGTCTGACTGCAGACCGTATTCCAGCGATTCTGGCCAAGCATCGCTAGTCCATTCGGCAAAAGCCACGGTTGCTGTTTTGCGGCGACCGTGGCTCAGCTGTACAAAGGAGGGGAATGCCTTGCAGGTGTTGAGTGTCAAGCGGGCTGACTGCAAGAACTGCTACAAATGCGTACGGGTCTGCCCGGTGAAGGCGATACGGATCAAAGATGGGCAGGCAGAGGTGGATGATGCGCGCTGCATTCTTTGTGGCCGTTGCTGGCAGGCATGTCCCCAGCATGCCAAGCAAGTGATCAGCGAGTTGCAGGCGGCGAAGAACATGCTGCAAGGCACTGCCCCGGTATTGGTCAGTCTGGCACCTTCCTTGGTGGCCGCCTGGCCCGACGCAACGCCCGGTCAGTTGGTCACGGCTTTGCTGCGTTTAGGTTTTGATGCTGTCAGTCAGACTTCGGTCGGTGCTACCCTGGTCAATCAGGCTTATCAGGATCTATTGGCAGAAGGGAGACCGAACGGGGGGCCTTGGCTGAGCACGGCCTGCCCGGCGGTGGTGAACATGGTGGAGCGCCATTATCCAGCGTTGGTCAGTCATCTGGCACCGGTGCCATCTCCCTTGATCGTGCATGCTCGCCTGCTCAAGCGCCATTACCCGGGGGCGAAGGTGGTCTTTGTCGGCCCTTGCATAGCCAAGATGGGAGAGGTGCAAAGGCCGGAATTCGTCGGCCTGGTGGACGCGGTCTTGATGGCCAGCGAGCTGGGGCAGTGGCTCGAGGATGCTGGCATCGTGGTGGGCGAACTGCCGGAGAGCGAATGGTCTACATGCGACCAGGAGGCTGCCGTTCTTTATCCACAGCCGGGGGGGTTGTTGCATTATCTATCCGGGCACGATCGGCCAGTGGCTGATGCAGCCGGGTTGGATTCGTTACAGGAGCTGTTGGAGCATCTGTGCGTCGATGATCTGGATGCAGCTTTGATCGAGTGCAACGCTTGCCAGGGAGGCTGCCTGGATGGGCCGGATATGCCCAAGGAGCAGGGATTGATCAAGCGTCAGGAAAGACTGCAGCAGTATAATCAGCAATGCTGTGGGCAGGACGGGGTGAAAAAGTCGGATGCCTCTGCTCAGGTTTTGGGCAGGGAAGATTCCGCCGATCAGGGCCCGGCCGCACCCGCGTCCTCAGATCGGTTTGCTCTGAGCAGTCGGGAACTGCACAGTCTCTTTGACACCGATTATCGGCCTCACCCAGCGGCGCTGCCCGATTTTCCGGAGGAGCAGATTCGCCAGGTATTGGGTCGAATTGGGAAGTTCAGTAAAGAAGATGAGTTGAACTGCGAAGCCTGTGGATATCCTAGCTGCCGTGACAAGGCCAAGGCGGTGCTAGCCGGTATGGCCGAGCCGGACATGTGCATGCCTTTCATGCGCACCCAGGCGGAATCGCTGGCCAACGAGATCATGCGCACCATCCCTAACGGTTTGATTGTGGTGGACGAGAATTTGGTCATCCGCGAGTTTAACCGGGCCGCAGAGCGCATGTGGCAAAGACAGTCGGGAATGGTGATCGGCCATCCTTTGTCGGTGGTGATGCCGGATGAAGACTTTCTGGCTGTTCAGCAGAGCGGAGAGCCGATCGTCGGCAAGCGGGTGGCTTACCCGGAGCTAGGGCTGATCACCGTGCAGTCAATCCTTACCTTGGAAGGCAAGTCGCAGCTGATTCTGGGCATGATCACCGATGTCACCGAGATGGAGAAGCAGACCAAAGAGCTGGCGATAGTCAAGGAAGAGACGCTGAGACAAGCACAATCGGTGATCGACAACCAGATGCGGATGGCCCAGGAGATCGCCGGTCTGTTGGGAGAGGTGACTGCCGACTCCAAGATCTTGTTGATGCGCCTGATCGAACTGGTGCAAGGGGAGGGTGAGTAGCGTGACCTTCTTCGCTGAGACCTTCTTCGGATCGCTGAAGAAAAAAGGGGAAGAACTGTGCGGGGATTCGGTGGAAGTGGTGCGCACTGGGGATTCGCTGATCATGGTCTTGGCGGACGGCCTCGGCAGCGGCGTGAAGGCCAGCATCCTGTCCACCTTAACCAGCAAAATCGCCGCCTCCATGCTGCGCCAAGGCGCCTCGGTGGATGAAGTGGTGGACACCTTGGCCGGTACTCTGCCCTATTGTAAAGTGAGGGGATTGGCTTACTCCACTTTCTTGATCGTTTCAGTCGATCTTGAGGGTAAAGAGGCGTATCTGGTGGAATTTGACTGTCCGGATACTTTCGTGATCAGGAAGGGGCAGCTGTTACAGGTGCAGAAATCGACCCGCAACATCAGTGGTAAGAAAATACTGGAATCCCGGTTTCCGATTGAGGAAAACGACCTCTTCGTCTTAGTCTCCGACGGCGTGATTCACGCCGGGGAAGGGGAAATACTCAATCTAGGTTGGCAATGGAAGCATGTGGGCCACTATTTGGAGAAGCAGGCTGGCCATTCGGCGGAGCTTCCTGAGCTGGTTCAGACACTGTTGGCCGTCTGTGATAACCTATATATGCGCCGTCCGGGCGACGATGTCACCGTCGCAGGACTGCGGATCCGTCGTCGGGAACAGGTGACTCTGTTGGCCGGCCCGCCTAGCGACGCTAACGATGACGCGCGCGTCGTGGAGGGCCTGTTGGCCCAGCCCGGGAAGAAGGTGGTCTGCGGCGGAACGACGGCTCAGATTGTCAGCCGGATCAGCGGTCGCCCGTTGTTGACTACGGTGGATGAGCCGGTGGAAGGCGTTCCGCCTACCGCTGAGATGCCCGGTTTGGACTTGGTCACCGAAGGGGTCCTCACCCTCAGCCGGGCGCTGCAACTGATCAGAATGGCCAAAGACCAAGACAACTTTGGACGCAACGCCGCCCATCTGGATGGCAGGGACGGCGCCTCGCGTTTAGCCCGCATGTTGCTGTTTGAATGCACCAGCGTGCGCATCCTCTTGGGCGGTGCCGAGAATGCCGCCCACCAGGACTTGGCCGACCGGGTGGTGCCGAGGAAGCAGGTGGTGGAAGCCATCGCAAACGAGCTGCGCCAGATGGGCAAACAGGTGGAGCTTCGGTATTGCTGAGGATCTCATGCTTGAGATTCTGCCGGCGGGATTGATCTATGAGCATCAGTGGGCGTGTCGGATCGTTTCTTGGGAAACGAACGCGACACGCCTGTTTTCACTCCCCCCCGTCTCACATGTATTGGGGAATTCTTGGTTTCATCGTCGTCCTGCAGGGAAAACTGCAACTAATGGCGAATTGATTTAGTCTAACAGCAATAGAGGTTGCCGCAGTGAGTTGTTGCTGCGATGTGACTATCATTCTGACCGAATGAGGAAGGTGGTGCAGCGTATTGAGTGGCCGACAGGGCCTGGTGATGGTTTATACCGGTGATGGCAAAGGCAAGACTACTGCTGCCATGGGACTGATTCTCCGGGCAGCCGGTCATGATCAGCGGGTGTTGCTGGTGCAGTTCATGAAGGGTCAACCGACTGGCGAAGTAGCCGCTTTGAAGCGTTATTTGCCCCAGGTGGATATTTGGCGCAGCGGCCGGGAGGAGTTTGTCAATCCTGAGCAGCCGGATGATCAGGATGTGCGCTTGGCCAGCGAGACCATGCAGCGAGTTCTGCAGACAGTGACTGCCGGGAACTATGATCTGGTGGTCCTGGATGAACTGAATGTGGCGGTCGATTACAACCTGGTGCGGGAAGAAGCGGTGCTGCAACTGTTGGCCGAGAAGCCCAAATCTGTGACTTTAGTGCTTACCGGACGGGGTGCTACTGAGGCGATTATGCAGGCCGCCAACCTGGTCAGCGAGGTGCGGGAGGTAAAGCACCATTGGCGACAGGGAATCGTAGCCCAGTCTGGAATCGAATACTAGCAACGAGTCCCCAGGTGTGCGATATTGGTGAAGTAATTAGAACTTTAGGAGTGTGGTAGCCATGAGTAGACAAGAGAGGCGGCGTAAAGCTCGCG
>CAYVCY010000070.1:0-10789 GCA_964450265.1 uncultured Clostridia bacterium | reverse complement strand
GGCCCGAGATGAATGTTCTTTACGCCCAAGTACAATAGCGCCAGCAGCACGATCACCGCCTTCTGCTCGTACCAGGCGATGTTGAACGCGATCGGGAGCTGATTAAGATCATCCAGCTCAAATACTTCTTTCAGTTTGAGCGCAATTAGGGCTAACGAATAGGAGTCATTGCACTGCCCAGCATCCAAGACCCGGGGAATACCACCGATGTCGCCTAACTGCAGTTTATTGTAACGGTATTTGGCACAGCCAGCGGTAAGAATGACGGTGTCCTTCGGGAGCTGTTCAGCGAACTCAGTATAGTACTCCCTCGACTTCATCCGTCCGTCACAACCGGCCATCACAAAGAACTTCTTGATAGCGCCGGACTTAACTGCTTCCACTACCTTGTCTGCCAAAGCAAACACCTGCTGGTGAGCGAATCCCCCGACAATACTCCCGGTTTCGATTTCCTCGGGAGCCGGAAGGGTCTTGGCAAGAGCGATGATCTCGGAGAAGTCCTTCTTGCCGTCGTCGCCCGCCACAATATGCTTGCAGCCGGGGAAACCGGTGGAGCCAGTGGTAAAGATCCTGCCCTCGACCTCTTTACTTCTGGGCGGGACGATGCAGTTGGTGGTGAACAGAATCGGGCCATGGAAGGACTCGAACTCGCCAACCTGCTTCCACCATGCATTTCCGTAGTTGCCGGCGAAGTTGTCGTACTTCTTAAACGCCGGGTAATAGTGAGCAGGCAGCATTTCGCTGTGGGTGTACACGTCCACCTCTGTACCCTGTGTCTGCTCCAGCAGCTGTTCCAAATCAGTCAAGTCGTGACCGGAGATCAGAATGGCCGGATTCTTCCTGACACCAATACTGACTTCGGTGATTTCCGGATGACCATACCTAGAGGTATTGGCATCATCCAGCAGCGCCATGGCCTTGACCCCATATTCCCCAGTTTTCAACGTCAGCGCCACCAGATCTTCAGCAGTCAGGGAGTCATCCAGAGTTGCTGCCAGTGCCTGATAGATAAAGGCGTTTATTTCGAGATTCTCTGGTCCGATATTTTTCGCATGCTCAGCGTAGGCTGCCATGCCCTTGAGGCCGTAAGTGATTAGCTCGCGCAGCGAACGCACATCCTCATCCGCAGTGGCAAGCACCCCGACAGCCGCTCCCTTGGTCAGCATGGACTCCCTGGAACTGACACTGAAGGTAGCCGCATCATGCAGTCCTTCTGCAGCGACCGACTGCCTCAGATCGTCCCGGATCGCAATCATCCGCATGATCTGCTGTTCTATAGACGCGTCATCAAAGTTGGCGTTGGTAATGGTCATAAACAAGCTATTCAGCACTTGATGATTCGCCTCGTCAAGCTTATGGACATCGATTTTACCTTTCACTACGATGTCTGAGACACCCTTGAGGGTGTAAATCAAGAGATCTTGAAGCCTAGCAACTTCGTCATTCTTGCCACAGACACCGCGTACGGTACATCCTTTTCCTCTAGCCGTCTCCTGACATTGATAGCAAAACATACTCATCGCTGTATCCTCCTCGTTTAACAGTAGTGATTCTTACTAGCAACATCCGCAGATGTTGCGGGCAATAAAGTGATTGTTGCTTTAGCGACCATCAGCTTGCACCTTCTACACTATAGAAACATTATACCATGATGCAAAGAAAAAGGAATTGATATAAGCGCTCTACCCAATCAGACGTTCTTGACTTATGGGCCCCCATGACATAAATTTGGAACATGCGATTATTAGTGAAGCGAACTAGAGAAGAAGGGTGATTAACTTGGCTACAATTGCCAAAGCAGAAGAGGAGCAGGCGTTTTCGCCACCAGAGCTCACGCAGCAAGAGGCTAGACGGCAGGTAATTGCTTTGGCTTGGCCGGCCGTTGTGGAACAACTCCTGGTTACCCTCTTCGGAATGGTTGACATGATGATGGTTGGCGCTGTCGGTCCATTGGCCATCGCTGCAATCGGGCTGACCAATCAACCGCTTTTCCTGGCGCTGGCCGCTTTCCAAGCGCTCAACGTGGGCACTACGGCGTTAGTAGCGCGCTTCGTCGGGGCTGAAAATATCTCTGAAGCCAACGCTACCATCCGGCAATCGCTGTTAGCTGTCGTAGCTTTGGGTGGCTTGGCTTCCGCCTTGGTTTATATCTTTGCGAAACCGATGGTCGTCTTCATGGGTGCTACCGATGAAGCCCTCGGGTACGCGGTCACCTACCTGCGGGTGATCAGCCTGGGATTGCTGCCGCAGACTATTGGCATGTGCGTTACCGCCGTCTTGCGAGGGGCAGGAGACACCAAGACTCCAATGCGATTCAACATTATCGCGAATGTGTTTAACGTCATCGGCAACTATCTCTTGATCTCCGGTCATTTCGGGTTTCCGGCTTGGGGCGTTTTTGGTGCTGCCTTTGCCACTTCGCTCAGCCGTTTTATCGGCTGCGGCCTATCTCTATATGTGCTCTTCAGCGGCAGGTCTTTATTGCATATCTCGCTGCGCGATAGATTCGTTCCGCGCTGGGACTTAATAGCCCGCGTCTTTAGGGTCGGCTTGCCTTCAATGCTGGAGCAATTGCTGATGCGTTTTGGCAATATTGTCTTCACCAAGACCATCTCCGGCCTAGGTATGGCCACCTATGCGGCACATCAGATCGGCATGAACATTCAGAGCCTCTCGTTCACCCCTGGACACGGGTTTGGCATGGCAGCCACCTCCCTCATTGGCCGAAGTCTGGGTGAGAGGCGTCCGGATAAGGCAGAGAAATATGGTTGGGAGACCAGGAAGGTCGGTCAATACGTAGCGATTACTATGGGGCTAGTCTTCTTCTTCGGTGGAGGCTACATCGCGTCGCTATACACGGCTGACCCGACTGTAATTGCCACCACAGCGATGGTGCTCAGGGTAAGCGCCTTCATACAGCCCTTCCAATCCAGCCAGTTTATCTTGGCCGGCGCGCTCCGGGGCGCAGGCGATACCCGCTGGCCGCTGATTTCCACCTTCATTGGCGTAGCCGTCATCCGTGCTCTGCTAGCGGTGCTATTCGTCAATGTGCTGCACCTGGGGGTGCAAGGCGCGTGGTACGCTTTAGCGGTGGATCAGTTCACACGCTCATTGGTTGTCTATTATCGGTATAACTCCAAACACTGGCAGAATGCGAAGGTCTAGAGACAGGCTGTTCAGTATCCTCCATCCAACCGAGCGAACCTCTTGGTTCGGCTTGACGCCCACACAAAAGCGGTATTTGGGAACGTCCCAAATACCGCTTTTATTATGTAGTCAGACCAGACAGACAAAGGTCAAGCAAACGCGTGTCTCGGTAGCATCGAGAAGACGATCGAGAATGGACAAATCGAGTGCCTAGAGATCGGCGCTGATGCCCGAAGCTCTCTTTTGCCTGATCATCTTAACCCCCGTCCACAAGAGGAAACAGGCGACGATTGCGGATCCGACGATGTCTACCCATCGTGTTGCTGGATGCAAAGGCGCAAGTGCGACTGCTGCTAAAGCAACAACGACACACATATCCACGCAGGCCTTTGCCCGATATAGTGCTTGCTGCGCCTGAATTACTGCACTAGACTGACCCTGCGCCAGAAAGCGATAGCGAAACCAAAACCAGGTGTTCACCAGGAGCCCGAGCACTGCGATGGTCAACCCCAAGGTGACGTTTCCAGTAAGCCTATCTGAAGATAAACGAAACGCCGTCAAAATCAACATCAGGATGCCAGAGCAGCCCATTGCCGAACCGACAATCATGTCCGCCATACGCTCTAGCCGAAATTGCTCGGCACTATCAAGCTGTGTATGGTGCAGCTTGCGGTAGATCCACCATGACATAAATATGGCCACCAACTCTGTGCTTCGCCGCAAGAAGTCGGCAATTTGGGTTGTGGATAGACTGATCATCGCCGATATTCCGGTGACAAGTGGCCCCGGTGAGCTCAAGAGCAACGCCGATAGGAGCGTTCTCTCACTTTTCGTTGCCTTATGCTCTCTAGGATGGGTCATGCTACACCCCTGCGCCCGTGAACAGGAAAATGAGCACAAATGTCGAGAATGCCGCAGAGAGCGGAACGGTGATGGTGTCGGTGCCGCGACGCGAGCAGAGTTCAACAGCGGCGCAGACCGGCGATACCAGCAAGGCAACCAGCAAACAGAGATACCAAGGAGCGGCGGAGTAAATCGTGGTGGTGACGAACACCGCCACGAAGGACACAACCAACATGGCCAGAGTGCCCTCCACCGTCTTCTTGCCATCGACCAAGCGATGCACTATGTACCGGCGACCGAATGCTTTCCCCACCAAAGCAGCCGCTGCGTCTCCGTAACCCCACGCCATCACGCCAACAAAGATGATGTACTTCCAAGCCGTTCCCAGCCAACCCCAGAAGACAATGGTCAGAATGGCGATCATCAGGCAGAGGAGAATTAGGCTCATCTTAACCTCACCGCTTCTGCGCTGGGCGAAGAATCTGCCATACTGCGGAAAACGCTCGAGTAAGCCGAGGATTGGATACACACCTAGCGCGAACAACGACACCCCCACTACCAATGCATGCCAGGAGGTTAGGGCATGGAGCAGGATCGATATGGCAAAGACGCAGCCCAGATGAAGGGCCTTGCGACGCAGTTCTGAACTCAGCTTGATCAACCCTTCAAAGCGCACTCCCTGATCTACCCCTTTGCATGCTGATGCTGCAGCAAGTTATTAACCTTTGACTATAAAGGTATCATATGTGGGGTCAGTTTGACACCAGTAAATGAACTATGCCCAGATACCATGCAATAAATCGTCTTTACTGCGAAGATACCAAAGGCTATAACGGTACAACTTCGCATACTGTCAGCACGTTTTCTCGAAGGGTGAACCGAATGTCAAACCTACCAAACTCGAGACCATAGATGCGCTCCGTATCCTTTTGATAAGACGGCCTCGGATCGTGGGAAAGAACGCCGATTAGGGCCGCATGATGCTCCCGGGGGATGACACGCAACAATTCGCCTGGAAAAATAACCTGAAGCGTCCGATCATCAAGGTGGTCGGTATAGCCCCCTGTAGCCTCAGGACGACAATCCGTGTATGGCAAGTAAGGCTTGATATCGAAGACAGGCGTGCCGTCAACCATATCTACCCCGGAAACGTGGATGATTGGTCCTTGGTCAGTAGCCAGCTCTATGCTCTCCAATTCGACACATGAGAGACCGATCGCGTTGGGGCGAAACGGAGAGCGAGTCGCAAACACGCCCAGCCGCCGATTGCCGCCGCACCTAGGTGGCCGCACGGTAGGAGATGCGGTCTCCCGCATCGACTGAGAAAACCCCCAGATCAGCCAGATGTGGGAGAAATCCTGCAATCCCCGCAAGGCATCGGCATTGCGATAATCAGGTTCAAATACGATACTCCCCTGTAAAGCTGCGACCAAGCCACTCTGACGCGGAACGCCAAACTTGGTTGGCAAATCAGTGCGGATCCGGCCGATGATCTTCAAGGAGTAGCCATCCTGGGCACTGCCTGTTGCTGCGAGATCTTCACGTTTCCCGTTTTGCGACCGTGCGTCTGTTGCATCGAAATTATCGATCGGCATCTAGTTCACCTCATTAGATTTGGTTCAGGTTTGAATCTGTTCCCTTTGAACCAGGTTGCGAGCCCAAAAGCCCATACTGACCACTATTACACCCAGAATAGCCTTCACGAAGTCGGTTAGGTGACAAAGCGGATAGAGCAGCTGGATATCTATTGTGGTGAAGTTCACCATGAAGTAAGTAAAAGGCACTATCACAACCCATGAATAGACACTATCAAAAAGCATAGTGATCAAGGTGTTGCCCCCAGAACGTATGGCGAAGTAGCTACAGTGAGCGATAGCGTGAAAAGCCATATACATGGCGTTTGTGCGCATGAACACGATGGCTAGGCGACGCACATCTGGCTCAGTATTGTAAATCATGGCGATGGGACCCGCACTGACAGCCAAAGCGGTACCCAGCACCAGGCAGACGCCGACGCTGAAAAAGAGAAACCGCCAAATCTGTTTCCTAGCCAACCCCACGTCATTTGCGCCCAGGGCTTGCCCTGTCATCACAGCTACTGCCATGCCCATGGACAAGAAGAAAACATTGAACAGATTGCCTATGGTGGTGGCGATATTGAGCCCTGCCACAACGATCAACCCCCGGGTAGAAAATATCTGCGTGATGGTGACCATGCTCAGTGACCAGAGCAACTCGTTGGCTAACAGTGGGATCCCTCTCTTGGCGATGCTCTTGGCCAGGTCCTTTTCAATACGGAAACGACGATAGACACCAGACATAAAGTGATACCTGATGCGATCCCTATATGAGAAAAAGACTACGACCGCAAGCTCCACGAAACGACTGAGTACAGTGGCAATGGCTGCACCTGACACACCTAAAGCGGGGAACCCAAATTTCCCATAGATGAGCACGTAGTTGAAAATGAGGTTCACAGATACTGCCGAAAGACTAGAGACCATCGGCAGGAGCGTCTCACCGGATTCCCTCAAAGCACTACTATAGCATTGGGTGAGGGCGAACGGCAAAAGCCCCCAGAGCATGATAGCCAGGTATTTCCTCCCATGCAGCAGCATAGTTGCCGCATGAGCGGCATCTCCTTCGCCTTGAAGATAAAGAGAAATGAAGGTATCGGGCCAGCGCGTGAGAAGAAACACACCCAGACCAGTGACAACCAATGAAACCAGCAGTTTGGTCCGAAAGGTTTGCCTGAAGCCTTCCCAGTTTCGCGCCCCCGCGAATTGGGCTCCATAGATGCCCGCTCCGGAGATTGCCCCAAAAATGGCCAGATTGAAGACAAACATTAGCTGGCTGGCGATCGCCACCCCCGACATCTGGGCTGTGCCTAGAGCCCCGACCATGACGTTGTCCAGCAAGTTGACGATATTAGATACGGTATTCTGGATGATGATCGGCACGATGAGAGCCAGGACTGCCTGATAGAACCTCTTGTCCCCAATAAACCTATCTCTGAAACGAGACCAGAGCCTAGGAGCGAACGCAATTTGCATGAGCCTATCCTGCCTTTCTCGTGGTAGCCATGCACTATCATATACTTGGGGGATAAGCGCAAGCAAGCGTCCTCATCAGATTCTCTCGCCTATCCGCTCGCAGCCACCGGTGAATTGACGCAAGAAGACCGCAAACCATCGAAGATGGTTTGCGGTCTTCTGTGCATATCATGCCCACTTCTCCCACTGCTAAAGAGGCTCTTCAGACCTTTCATCGCTGTCTACCTCAAAACGCACTGGCACATGGCGGCCATTCTTTTCCCGCTGGCGCACACAAGCGGTCAGCAAGTACTCGATTTGCCCGTTAAGAGAGCGAAAGTCATCCTCCGCCCAGGCGGCAAGTTTCTCATATAACTGCTGAGAAAGTCTTAATGGCACCTGTTTCTTGCGATTTGCCACGATCTTAATAGAGGCTGCCGCTGTTCACGACCGGTTGGGCGTCCCGATTCCCGCAGAGGATGACTAACAGGTTGGACACCATCGCAGCTTTACGCTCTTCATCCAGCTCGACGATGTCGTTCTCGCTCAATTTGTCGAGGGCCATTTCCACCATACTGACCGCGCCATCCACGATCATCGCACGGGCATCGATGATCGCACTGGCCTGTTGACGCTGTAACATCACAGAGGCGATCTCCGTAGCGTAGGCCAGAAAAGTAATTCTGGCCTCCAGAATCTCTAGGCCGGCGATTCCAACCTTGTCCTGGATTTCCTGGCGAATTCTCTCGGCGACCACACCGCTCGATCCGCGGAGACTGCCTTCGTCCGCCTCCCCATCGCCGGTGGTGTCGATGTTCGGGGCTACGTCGTAGGGGTAGATCCGGACAATATTCCTCACCGCCGCGTCACATTGCAGAGAGAGATATTCTTTGTAATTGTCCACATTGAAGGCTGCCTTAGCCGTGTCCGCCACCCTCCACATCACGGCAACCCCGACTTCCACGGGATTACCCAGGGCATCGTTCACTTTCTGCCGCGAATTGTTCAGCGTCATCACTTTGAGGGATATTTTCTTGCTCAACAAGCTCTGCGGCGAGGCAGAGCTATTTGGCTCTGACGACTTCCGCTTGTTGCCGCCATCCACATCATGACTTTGACCCAGTTTGGTCTGCGCAGCCGGATTCACAGCACTAGAGAAAGGGTGTACAAAGAAGAAGCCCTCTTCCTTCAGAGTGCCACTATACTTGCCAAAAAGAGTGAGAACTAGCGCCTCCTGCGGGCGAATGACCTTGAGACCAGCAAATGGGATGGCTCCGACCAGCAGCCAAACGATGCCGACGATGAAGATCACCGTCGCCCAAGTTGCTTTGCCTAGCCCGATTGCCCCGACGACGACAAAGCCGATAGCGAGCAAATAGAGAACCAACAAAACTATTAGCGCCGCCATGCCAGACTTGCCTCTTAACGATTTTTCTTCCATGGAATTGACACCTCCTCGTGTTATCCTTATGATATCATTTTGATATCAATTTGCCAACAATTTCTGTCGAGGATATCGTGACTATCTGCTCAGTATCTTGTTCGTGGCCTGTCCCGCAACCAGATGAATCGATTCTGGTTACTGTAAACTCGCACAAAAAAACGCTATGCGTGAGTTATGATCTCACGCATAGCATTCCTCTCGACCTCCATGCATCGTCTGTCCCATGCATGCCTGCTCCTTTTCTATAAGTACCAATGCCACTCTTAGAGCAGCTATGCGGCGCTCGAGCAGCGTCTGCTGCGACTTGCCCAACCTCGCGTTTTCTCTAACTTTCTCGCACTTGTGGAGTGTCGATAACAAGGCGCGGTGCGCCTCCTGTAATTCCATGATTGAAAAATCCTCCATAGATGATTGATCCCTCCTTAAGGCAACAGGGATGATTCATTCATTCTTCAGCAACCAAAGACCGGCGTTTCATCTGGGCCCCAACCGAGACCACACAAACAAGCCTGCCGCAATCTGCAGAACGATGATTGCAGGAATGCCAACCATGAACTTGGCATGCTGAGTCTTGTGACGTACCAGGCGCATGGCAATCAGCATGGCAAAAGATCCGCCTAGAGCGGAGGTCAAGAGCAACGTCCGCTCTTTTATGCGCCAGGAACCTCGCTTGGCGGCGCGCTTGTCGTACAAGACCAGCCCGGCTGCCCAAATACTAACACCGAGAAGATAGACGACGCCAAATAACAAGATATAATCATGCATCACCACACGCCTCCGCTTTTTCAAGATAATCATCTAGCCCTCTGCCACTCCGTCTTCTGGCGACAACAACTCTCATTGAGAAAATGAGAACCAGCCAAAGGTACGGTCCCCGTGGCTGATCCCGGTAGCTGCTTCAGACAATTGGATGCCGAATTATGGTTTTCAGTTTCTCAGGTGCAGTCTTGCGGGGGTCAGAGAGGTAGATCTCGTGGTGCTGTCGCAAACCAGACATCTCCGTGCGGTGTCCATTCGCGTGAATGAACTCCTCCAGCACCGCGACAGTAGGTGGCTCGTGATCGTAGGAGCCGATATGCAGAATCTGTGCGCACAAGCCCTCCTTAAAATCCTCCAACCGAGCCATTGATGTATCCAGATGCGGCTTCGTCTTGGACAACTTCAGCTTCGCGGCTTCGAAAACTTGTGGAGTAACGAACTCTGGCTGACGGATCATCATCACCCAACTGAATTCGTCCTTTCGCCCGCTAACACTGCCATCGAAAGGCCCCTCTAGCAGCCACAATCCCTCCAGCGGTGGCACCACGTAATCGAAGTAACCGATTGGCTGATCGCCCTGCTTCTTGCTCATCTTGATGGAATAGGATAAGCCATATAGCACTTCCACGGCCGCCTGATAGAGCGGAGAAGTATTGGGGTCGCCTTGGCCGTCCACCATCATGAAGCGCATCTGTGGCACATCGATCATACTTGGTTTCTGCGTCGGCCGATAAAGTTCTTTAAATTCTTTCTTAAAATCGAATGCAGACATTATGATCATCCCCTCGAAATAGATTGTATACGAACATAACGACGTCGACATTCTCTTTATAGCCGCCCGTTTTTTCATAGAGTTTTGTAGCATCCTGATTGGATTGGATTCGTCAGTAATCACAAATTCGTCCTACATACCACATAGACCACGGCCCGGCCTCGATGAATTGCACGTCGGCAAAGCTTTCCACCATTTCCTCCCGTATCGCCTCGATAAAGCCGAAATAGTCGCTGCCTTCAAGGGTTTCGACGAGATCGATCAGCCGAGAACGCCGTTCGCTGAAGTCCTGGAGAATGACCAGATGCTTCGCTACCCTGGCCATTTCCTTATACATCACCTGCCGCTCCCGCCTCTGCAATCCGTGTGCTACATAAGAAGCAATGGCAATATCAAAGCTGTAGGGTGCAAAGGGCAACCCCTTGAGCACATCCGCCTCCAAAAAAGCAATATTGACATCACCAGCCTTCCTCACGGCAACGTCAATCATCTTTTGCTCAGGATCGATACCCGTAACCAAAAAACCCCGCTCCGCTAGGGCAGCGCAAAGTGCCCCTGTCCCACAGCCCACGTCAATTATCGTTTGATGCTCGGCAAGGACGGATTGGCCCATCGCGGAATCAAGAACACGCCCGTAACTCTTCTTTTGGTAATTATAAAACAGACTGTAGATGGGCGCGATGCGGCCGAAAAGTTGCTTGGGCATGTTACACCTCGCCAGCTTTCTTCTTACCCTTATACTGTACACTGTTGTTGCCAAGAACACACTACAGTCATACCAAGTTGCCGTTC
>CAYVCY010000069.1:6438-10818 GCA_964450265.1 uncultured Clostridia bacterium | reverse complement strand
CTTCCCCATGCGTTCTAGGCAGTCGATTGATCCCAGCTGCGCTAATCGCACCAGGGAACAGCATTGTCAAGACCAGCAAAAGAGCTACTAAACGCTCACCCATTTTTCTTCTCATGCCATCACCTCCGCAGATTACTATCCTTGCCAGCACATCGTTCTTCTCGCTTGCTGTAGATCTATACATCGACCTCCTATTGGGAAATAGCACTTGACTGCTCTAATGCTTCACAGGCTACTTGAGCAGCGGATACCGACAACGGGAACAGAAGTCCTGGGAAATCAACTCCCTCGCACCACAAACGTTGCAGAAGATGATCCTGTCCTGGGATTTGTCGTATTTCTCGTATGAGCCAAGGCCGCCATGATAGCGCACGCGATCACCCAGGGCAAAATAGCCATAGCGGGCGGCATCGTTCTCAAATCGCATGGTGTGCAGCTGGCCACTGTCGCTGATCACGCCCACTGTGTAGATGCAGAGGCTCGTTTCCCGCTGTGTTTGATGGTCAACCTGTCGGCGAAACTCGACCCGCTTATCCACTATCGTGCCATCCCATGTCTGGCGGCGGTTGCCACTACGAATTTGTACCAGTCCGACGATCACCAGCATGCCTGCCACGAATAGGCCCAGATAGAGAGCCTGTGGATTCTGCAGGCGCGAACCAGGAAGTGAACCGGCTAGGGCAAAGCCGACCGTGGCGGCGGCTGCCAGAACGAGGGAAAAGGCCGCAGGCCAGCGACTGGAGTGGCCGCGATATCCTACAAAGACTGGTTCGTTGATCCGACTGGAAAACCCCACACTTCCCCCTCCCAGCTGGATGGGAGCTTCTGCCTCCTCAAACACAACAATCGGGGATCGACTACAGGATGAGTTGGCATCATCAGCTCCTGGCGAAACGAGGCTACAGCTAGGACAATACATACGCTTTCCCCCTTCCCCACTTCTGGGCACAGATCGCCTGAGCTTAATGGTATGACGACTGGCCGCTGAAGTCTTCACACAAAAGCGGCCATAAAGGATCAAAACACCTCACCCGAAATGGGTGAGGTGTTCATAAACTCCTATTCTATCGGCACCAGCTGTTACAATCGCTAAAGCGAATCTTTCAGCAGAAAGAATGGCCATTGCCCCTAGCATCTGCGGCTCACCTAAGTCTGCTCCATCAATAGCTTCACCAGCTCAGTTCTGTTCTTCACTCCCAACTTGGAGTAAGCATTCTTGACGTGGGTCTTGACAGTATTCTCACTGAGATAGAGCTCGGCAGCGATCAGCTTATAGGTGCACCCCCGGGACAACAGACCGACCACCTGCTGCTCCCGTTCGCTCAACTCTGCCGCCAACAACACGCTGCTGGGGGCAGCTGTCTGCTCCAGCGGGATCTGGGAGGAGAAGGAGGTCAAGAACGCATGATCCTTGAGCAGCGATGACAAGCGTTGGTGTAGCAGCGGCAGGATAATCAAGGCGATCATCGCGATGCCTAAGGCCAGAACTGAAGGATCTAGCGGTGGATTTTCCAGCCCAGTGATGGCGCTGCCGATTATCCCCCCCAGCAAAACGCCTAGCACATTTGCGGATAGCCCCCAGCCCATAATCCGAGCCGGGTTTTCGGTCAAGTCCAGCATTCCGCCCAGAATACTCCACCAGAAGAGATCGAAGATGCCACACGCACCCATCATCAATGTGTTTACCACCAGATAGGCAGGCGCTGACCGGTCCAAGGTCATGAAGAAGAGAAAGGCCAACCCGATCATGGCGATGGCGATGTATAGCGACAGCGCGCGATTTGTGGCCTGCAGGAACTGACGCAGAATTTGCAGTGCGGCGACATAGGGAACCGCCCAATACCAGCTGACCAGCCACTGGTGGTGGGCAAAAGCCGGATTGATCACCTGATACATCAGCCCAGAGTTGATCGTGAGCACGAAGATAAACAGGCAGAGCAACCCCAGTGGATACCACAAGCTGCTCGTCGATTTGCCGGCCGCAGGAGATGGGGCTGCCGAGAAGTCGTGGGTGGGGGGTGTCTGTTCTGGCAATCCCAGGATGAAGAAGAAGGCAAAGACCAATAAGGCAATGGCTGCAGCCAGGCCGGCTTCCGGCGAGAGATGCAAGGCCATCATGTTCACGCCGATCATCAGCAGGTTGGAGTAAATCAAAATTACGGCAGCCGTCTGTAACCGTTCGGGCGGAGGCGTGAAGTCCCGATAATAAAACCCCCAGGCTGCCACAAACATCCCGGCCAACACACCGGCAAGCAGCAAAGCATACCAGGCCAGTGATGGGCCGAAAAAGAATAGGCAGCTGCAAGCGACGCCAATCACGCAGGCGTAAAGCATCAGGTTCTTGGCCCCACGCATGGTCTTGATCAGATAGCCGGCGGCAGAGAGGCCGACGAGATGAGCGGCTACACAACCAAACAACAACGCACGAAGTTCCATCCCATAATCAGCTGCTAGCGCCAGCAGTACTTGGCCTTGGAAAGGGAATGCCAACATCCAGCCAGAAAAACTGACCATAGCAACAGTGGCTAGACCGCGGTGGTCAATAGAAAGGCGAAAATCCGTTCCTATTCTGCTCATCGCCACCCCCTCCCTTCTCTGAATGATATTTTGCTATCTCGGGCCTTATCCCTGCGCGAATTGGGCTATTCAGCGAAAATAACTTGGCCATTAAGGTTGCCTGCAATCAAACCTTTGAGCGAGGAGTCATCCTGCTATCGCCTAGGATGTGCACAAACCCGCCGGAGGAAACCGGCGGGGTGATTGATCCAAGAGGAGAGTGGTTTCTTGGAACCGTCCCCAAGAACCCACTTAGTGGCCGAGCTGATGCAGCGGCGGCTCTTGCCCCTCAGGGAGAGGAGAGACGTAAGACTGGCCTTTGGTGTCCTGCTTGAGGCCCTGCTTAGCCGGTTCGATCAGCTCCGGCTGCTGCAGGAACCTGAGAGCGGACAGGCCGAGTACCTTGGCTGCCACCAACATGCCTTTGTGGCCGATGCTCATGCCGCTGCAAGCGGCGTACTGCCAGGAATGGCCGGGAGTGCCGATGGCATTGGTGGCCACCGTGAATTGGGCAGTAGGGGTGACCCAACTGACGTCGCCGACGTCGGTGGACCCGGCACTAACTTGGCCCTTTTCCAGCTTATCGGACACGAAATCCATCAGGTATTTGCCTGCCAAATCGACCCCGTGACGCTCCTTGAGCTGGGCGATGGCCTTCTGGTAATGCCCGGAGGGATAGCTCTCGGCCAGCTTCTCGGCGAACTCTTGGTCTTCTTGGCTGAACTGGGGCGCACCCACCGCTTGCATCGACTCCAATAATACCTCGCCGACTACGTCATTATGCAGGGTGTTGTGGCAGCCGCTGAGCAGCTGCACATCGAAACTGGTCTCGGTCATCAAGGCGGCACCTTCGGCGATCTTGTTCAGGCGGACGAAGATCTCTTCGACCAGATTGCGCTTAGGTGCCCTCACGTAATACCAAACCTGGGCGATAGGAGGAACCACGTTCGGCTCACCACCCCCGTTGGTGATCACGTAGTGGATGCGTGCGTCGGTAGAGACGTGCTCGCGCAGGTAGTTGGCACCGACGTTCATCAACTCCACGGCGTCCAGAGCACTGCGCCCGTTTTCGGGGTCACCAGCCGCATGCGAAGAGCGCCCATGGAAAGTGAACTTGGCCGAGTTCATCGCCAAGGAGCTGGCCGACCAGAGGACATTGTCGGTGCCCGGATGCCAGGTCATAGAAATATCCACATCATCGAACAATCCGTCGCGCACCATGAACACCTTGCCCACCAGGGTTTCTTCTGCCGGGCATCCGTAATAGCGAACGGTCCCCTGCAAGTTATGCTTGACCATGGCCTCCTTGGCGGCGATCGCGCCGCCCAATGCAGCTACTCCCAGCAGGTTATGGCCGCATCCGTGACCGGCCGCACCCTCATGCAGCGGCTGTTTCTGATAGTGGGCCTGCTGTGAGATTCCTGGAAGGGCGTCATATTCGCCCAGAATGGCGATTACCGGATGGCCACTGCCGAAGCTGGCCACGAAAGCGCTGGGCATTCCAGCCACTCCCTCTTCCACCGTGAAGCCGTGTTCCTTGGCAGTGGCGATCAAGGCGGCGGCTGACTGCTGCTCCTTAAGGCCGACTTCAGCCAACTCCCATATCTTGTCGCTGAGCCGGGTTAGTTGCTGGCTATGCTGGTCTATCCAATCCAGCACGGTTTTCTTTGCCATGTATCTGTAACCTCCTTCAGTTCGTGTCCCTTCATAAATTCTGCTACCAGCACGTAAATCCTGCAAAACTGGAGTCATCCCGAGCCCCGCGAAGGGTCTAGATTCCTCGCTGGCACTCGGAATGACAGGGGGGCGTCGCCGGGAATGACA
>CAYVCY010000069.1:0-6338 GCA_964450265.1 uncultured Clostridia bacterium | reverse complement strand
GAATGACAGAGGGGGTACCGTCTGAATGAGAGAGAGGGGGTGCGTTCGGAATGGCAGGATTAGGGCGACCAAAACCGCATCAGCGCGTGCGTCACCCTGGCGGCTGTATCCTGCAGCAACTCCTCCGCCTGTTCCATCGCTTCTGCAAGAGTCATCGGCCGATTGACGATCGGGAAGACCGCTTCAATGCCGCGTTCATAGACTGCCTCGTAGCCTGGGGCGATGCTCCCCACCAGGGCAATGGTACGGCAGCCATGGACTAGCCCGCGCTGTGCTATTCCGACCGGGGCTTTCCCCTGCGTCGTCTGGCCGTCCATTCTGCCCTCTCCGGTGATGATCAGATCGCAATCAGGAAGTAAGCGATCCACCTGAAGGGTGTCCAACACCACCTGCACTCCGGACTGCATCTGGCCGCGCAGATAAGCCATCAAGGCAGCCCCCACCCCTCCGGCAGCCCCTGCACCTGGCAAATTGAGCACGTCCATCCCGGTGGCCTGCAAGGTGATGGCCGCAAAGTGGCGCAGGCCGGCGTCGAGGAACTCGACCATCGCTGGGTCGGCACCCTTTTGAGGGCCGAACACAGCGGCAGCGCCGCTGTGTCCACAAAGAGGATTGGTAACGTCGCTAGCGATGCGCAGGATAACATCGTCAAGCCTGGCATCCCAGTGGGTCAGGTCTATGCGCGCAACAGCAGGTAGGCTTCGACCGATAGGTGGCAGCTCTTTGCCGGTTGCATCCGTGAAACGGGCACCTAGCGCGGCCAGCATTCCTAGGCCGCCATCGACGGTGGCGCTGCCACCGATAGTGACGATGATCTCCCGGCAGCCCTGTTCCAGCGCCTCCTTGATCAGCTGCCCGGTGCCGTAGCTGGAAGCGAGCAGGGGATTGCGCCGCTCGGGCGGAATCAAGGTGATTCCGGAGGCTTGAGCCATCTCCACCACAGCTATGCCTGTCGGTAGGGTGCCCAGGTCAGCGGTGACGTTGTCACCTAAGGGACCACGCACGGTTAGCGGCAACGAGCGACCTCCGGTACCGGCCAGCAAAGCCGACAGCGTGCCTTCTCCCCCATCTGCAATCGGCAGCCGCCTGATCTGGCACTCGGGGCAGACCTGATCCACACCCCGAGCGATGGCCTCGGCCACCTGGGGCGCTGTCAGGCTGCCTTTAAAGGAATCAGGTGCGACCAAGATGCGCATCATTCTGTCACCTCCTGGACTTGTCTTATAGGGTACGGGGTCTCAATCATCTTCCTGATGCAACTGCGCGCTAACGAGCGCTTCTAGCCTGGTTTCCAGCGTGGGGTGGGTCCGCAGCAGTCGCCGAATCAATCCGCCCTGGCTGACCCGCTGCACCCGATGCAGGGCGCTGGCGGCCGCCGCCGGGTCGCCGGTTGCCTGCACTGCCAGCGAATCGGCAGCTAGTTCAGACTTGCGTCGTTCGGGCAGGGCAACCAGCAAGACGAATAGAGCCGCAACCAGAAGTAAAACCACTGCCACCATTAGCGCCCAGTCGGCCGCCACCGCCTCCAGCAGTATCAGACCGCTGGCCGCTAGCCAGGCAGGCAGCGCATAGAGAGCGAACAAGCGCCAAGGGTCCCGCCGGCGGATATGGGCCAGCTCGTGGGCCAAGATAAACTGCCTCTCCCTAGGAGCCAGGGTGTGCCACAACATCTGCGTCACATGGACGCGGGGAAATAGCATGCCACTGGCGAAGGCGTTAGCCTGCCAAACAAGGGAGGATGGCACTGAATACAGCGGTGGGGATGGCAGCTGCAAGCGCTCGGACAACAGGCCCAACAACCCATCTAGCTGTGGTTCCCGCCATGGCTGTCGTCCGTACCGAATATATGGTGCAAACTCCGCCGCCAACCAGAACATCAACGACAGGGCCAGCAACCCGCCGAACAAAGCAATGGCGAGGCCGTGGCGATAGAGCAGATCCACTAAACCAAACCAGAGGGTCGTGGCAGCAAGCAGCAGTAGAAAGCCAACCAGCAAGCGCCAATTGTCCTGCCAGTAGCGCCCGATAGTCCAGCGTTGGCCGCGCTGTCTTGCCTGCCGATGATGCATCGGCATCCTGATCCAGAAGGAGACCCATACAAAGCTGATCGCGGTAACCAGGAGAAAACTGAGCTGCCCCCGGAAGCCGCTCGGACTGCCCAGCAATAGACTGAGCACCGCTTGCCACTGCATCAGATTGACCGTCAGCAGCATTACCCCTAGAACAAGCCAAGAGACGATCAGGTGTGCTCGGCGAAACCGAAGATAACACATCCTGGGGGCTAGCATCCACAAGGCTGATGCACCCAGCAGTGGAATCCAGAACGGAGATAGCGTGAGCCAATTCAGCAGGGGTTTCAGCCAGATCAGGACGCTAAGCTTGGGCGCAACACCCCCCGGCTGCAGACCAAATCCCCACCAGACTTCGTGTTCATCAGCTGCCACCGGAAACAGCTCATATCCTTCGTCGTTGACGTATACATCATAGCTGAGCATGCCCTGGGGCTGGTTGACTACGAGGAACAGACTGGTCCCGGCGGTCAGGCCCAAGCGGGCCGCGGTATCAGCCAACTCGGTAGTATCCCAAAGCACCGCTTTTCGGGGCCCTATCCCTGGGGTTAATTGGGGAGCACTGTATAGCCAGACGTGCGTCCCGTCTCCTTCCGACCAGTCGCCCTCCAAATAGAGCGGCGAAGCGGTGATCTCGCTCAGAAAGTCGGCCAAAGGCTCGGGGGAGACTCCCTCGGGGATGATCACAGTCACCTGATGGCGATAAATGTAATCTATAATCAGCTCCACCTCAGCCCCTTCGGTCGCTAACGCCTGAGGGATAGAATAATTGGAGCAGATCAGCACTGTCAGCAGCAAAATCATGCCAAACACCTTGCGCATACTACACCTCTATTGCTCGGAATTGCTTGATCAAACAAGTGGCTCCGCTATGGCGAACGATAGTCACTGAGAGAATTATAGCACAGCAGCCGGCGCGAGTTGGATACACCGGAGTAGGTCAGTAGGCAGGCCGCTCGGGATTTCTGCAAGCAGGATGACAACGGGCAGCAGCGAATCTATATGGAGAGACAACTAGCAACACCTTTTGGGGCTGCGGGCAATGAAGCGATTGTTGCTTTAGCGACTATCGGCATGTACATGAGAAGGAGCAATGGCAAAGATGGGTTTCTTCCAGGAGATATATCAGCTGGTGGCTGAGATTCCGGCTGGCCAGGTGGTTAGCTATGGGCAGCTGGCGATGATGCTGGGCCGTCCGCGGGGGGCGCGCATGGTGGGTTGGGCCATGCACCAGGCACCGCCTGGGCTGCCCTGTCACCGGGTGGTGAAACAGGACGGCCAGCTGGCACCAGAGCATGTCTTCCCAGAGCAGCGATGGCGGCTGGCGGCTGAGGGCGTCAGCTTCACCGCCGATGGTCGGGTGCAGATGGACCGCTATCTATGGACAGGAGCGGATGACGCAAGCGAGGAGCAAGATAGATGAAGCGACGGAGCAAGAGAGCGCCTACCAGGGGCAAGAGAGCGTTCAGGGCTGGTTGCCTGGTGATTCTGGTAGGCTTGATCGGAGCGATCATCTATATGGCTGATTATTGGAACCTGATCCCGAAGCGTTATTACACCGCTTCCCATTTCGGCATCGAGACGGTAAGGAGTCCCGTCGATTTCAACGGCAACGGGGTCGACGACTACACAGATATCTTGCTGGGGGCGCGGGAGGATGCGAGAAAGCGGCCTCGCTACGATGGGTCTTATCACGCGGGGGGTTATCCGCCCGACAAAATCGGCGTCTGCACGGATGTGATTTGGAGAGCTTTTCGTAACGCCGGCTATAGCCTAAAAGACATGGTCGATCGGGATATTGCGGCCTGCCCAGAGCTGTATCCGGGGCTGGACCAGGTTCCCGATCCGAACATAGACTTTCGCCGGGTGACCAATCTGAAGATATTCTTTGAGCGATATGCCCAGTCCCTGACTTTAGACCCAACCGAAATTGACCAATGGCAGCCGGGGGACATCGTCACCTTCGGAACGAAGCATATCGGGATCATTTCCGACCGACGTAACCGTGATGGAATCACGTATCTCATTCATAACTCCGGCCAGCCGATGCGGGAAGAGGATGCGCTGACCAGAGGAGGCGACCAAATCAGCGGTCACTTTAGGTTCGATACCAGCCGGCTGAAGGAATCGTGCCTGATGTCGTTTAGATAGTTGTGGCATTAGTACCTAACAGTATCCAAGATGTTGCGGGCAATAGCCATTCTTTCTGCTGAAAGATCGCCTTATTGATTGTGGCGCAAGCAACCATCCGCTTGCACCGATTACACGCGGTTCAAATGTTTAGGGGGCTGTCACACTGACAGCCCCTTATTCCTCCAGTCACTTCGTGACAACCCCCTCCCGCGGGGGCCATGACGGAGCAGAAATGCATAGCGAGAATCCCCAGCCGCTGAAGCTGACGTTAACCTACTTGTTCAGATATTCCAACGCGGCTTCGGCCATCACTGCCATACCTACCGGAATGGCATCTTCGTCGAAGTTATACTTCGGATGGTGTCCAGGGTAGATGCAATCCTTCGCCTCGTTGGCAGCCCCCAAGCGGAAGAAGATGGCCGGAACCTTTTCGGCGAAATAGGCGAAGTCCTCGCCGCCCATGGACGGATTGGCGATGCGATGCACCTTGTCGGCACCCAGTACCCGCTGACCGACGCTCTCCAGCATGTCAGTCATTTCGACATCGTTGAACACCGACGGATAGCCGTTGCTGTAGTTGAGCTCAAACTCGGTACGCATGGCGGCGCATACCCCACCCACTATGCGTTCGATGCGCTCCGGCATGCTAGCCCGCACTTCTGGATCCAAGGTGCGCACGGTGCCGGTGATTACCACTGTATCGGCAATCACATTGCCACGATATCCACCGTTGATGGTGCCCAAGGTAACTACCACCGAGCCGAGCGGGTCAATTTCGCGGCTAGCGATAGTCTGCAAAGCGACGATCACATGCCCAGCTGCGGTGATCGCATCAATGGATTTGTGAGGATGAGCGCCATGACCGCCCTTGCCGGTAATCCTAATCTCGATGGAATCGGTTCCAGCGCTGTTGGCACCGGCGCGCAGGCCGATATGTCCCGTCGGCTGGTCGGTGCCTAGATGCAGGCCCAGAGCCGCATCCACGCGGGGATTTTCCATCACGCCGGCTTCAATCATCGGCAGAGCCCCCCCGGGGCCTTCCTCTGCCGGCTGGAAGAAAAACTTGACCGTCCCGGCCAACTCGTCCTTCACTTCGGACAGCAGCTTGGCCACACCCATCAAAATGGCGGTGTGGCCATCGTGACCACAGGCATGCATCAGGCCGGGTACGGTGGATGCGTATTCCACTCCACTCTGTTCAGGAACCGAAAGGGCATCGATGTCTGCCCTGATGGCGATAGTCTTGCCCGGCTTGGCCCCCCGCAGGATGCCTAGCACCCCGCTCTTCTCCAACACCGGGTGAACCACTTCAATACCTAGGCTGGTCAGGTACTCGGCCACTATGCCGGACGTCCGCACCTCTTCCAGACCGGTCTCCGGGTGGCGGTGAAAGTCTCTCCGGAACGCAATAAACTCAGGTGCCAAAGCCTTCGCCCGCTCAAGTAAGCTACTCAATGACCATTCCTCCTCTATCGTGTTCTACCTTATCTCATTCGACATCAGGCCCGGCTACTTCCTGCTGCGGCCGAAAAATGAGGAAGACAAAGGGGCGCCGTCTCCCTAAGAGAAGAAGCTGACTAGGCCGAAGGCGGCCATGGCTAACAACATGCCTACCCAGCTGAGACCCGGCAGGTGATCGCCGAAGAACAGGCGGCCGCCCAAGGCACGAAACATCACCGCTGAGGTGGAAAGGGCGGCCACCAGGCCGACCGGGCCGGCGGCGAGCGCCTTGGCAAAGAAGATCATCCCGGCTGCCGAGACTGCGCCATCGGCGGCACCAAGCAGGAAAGGCCGGGTGTAGCGTCGCTGCCGACGGCGCAAGAACCAGACGGAAGTGATCACAAAGCTGAATAGATAAGACCAAACCAGGCCGGCGGCACCGTCGCTCTGCAGGCTAACGGCGCGGTCGAGCACCAATGTCTCACCGCTGGAACCGAGAGCACCCAGCATCGCCAGGCCGAACCAAACCCAAACGGCCGTCTTGCTCTGGCTAGGCTGCTTCACCTGAATCAGGACCATGCCGACAGTGGCCATCCCCACCGCCACCCACTGCCAAACTGTCAGCTGCTCATGGAACAAGATCAGGGCCAGCAGGGGAGTCAACACGGAATGGCTGCCGGCCACGGCAGCCACCGG
>CAYVCY010000068.1:0-10881 GCA_964450265.1 uncultured Clostridia bacterium | reverse complement strand
TCACCTGGATCATGCTCCCTCTTTCGGGCCTCATCTTCTTGGCCAGTGTAGTAGAAGTTTTCATCACCCCGATATTCGCGCAGTTGGCAGCCCGCCTGTTCTAGAGTTTGGGCTGCTCTTGCTATCCTCGCTGGCAGAGTCAGGCAGTGCTCTAACCTCCAAGTTTCTGTTATAATGAGAAACGACAACGAGGAGGGAGCAATAATGCGTCGCTTAATAGCACTGCTGATGCTCGTTCTGCTGCTTGCCTGGCCGGCCAATGGTGTCAGGGCGATGTCTCTGCCCAGCATTTCGGCGCAGTCGGCCGCATTGATCGATCTGAAAACCGGCACTATACTAGCAAGGATCAATTCTGACCAGCAGGTTTATCCAGCCAGCACTGTGAAGGTGTTGACCGCTTTGCTGGTGATGGAGACCAGCAACATGGATGATCAGGTCTCCATCAGCCGCCGAGCTCAGGATCAACAAGGCACGTCTCTCTATACCAGAGAAGGCGAAGTTTACCCACTGCACGAGCTGCTTTACGCTATGCTGGTACAATCATGCAATGATGCGGCGGTAGCGTTGGCTGAACACGTTGCTGGAACGGTAGAGAATTTCGCTCAGTTGATGAACCAGCGGGCAGCCCAGTTAGGTGCCCGCGACAGCAATTTTGTCAACCCCAACGGACTGCATGATGATGACAACTATACGACCGCTAAAGACATGGCTTTGATTTTTGCTGAGGCAATGAAAAACCAGACCATCCGCACGATCACTGCTACCCGAGTACATCGAGTGACCATCGGGTCGGGTGAGGAGCGCCTCTTGGTCAGCGGAAATGATCTCTTGGTGCAATATCCCCAAAGCTATGTGGGAGGCAAGACAGGTTATACGCAGCAGGCAGGACAAACCCTGTTGACAGCTTTCAAGCGGGGTAACATGGAGCTCGGCGTAGCTGTTTTTAAAGCACACGGTAAGTCCGTCTTTACCGATGCTGTCGAGCTATTGGACTATGGTTTCAGCCAGTGGCAGACGGTCCCGGTGGTCACTGAAGGGCAGTCGGTGACGGCTACCTCGGTGCGTTTTGGGCAGCCGGTGCTCTTGGTTGCTGGTCAGACGGCGCTGCTGACCTTGGAGTCAGGTACTAGCTTGGATTATATTGACCGGGAAGTGCGATTGGATGAGCGATTGCAGGCACCGTTGGCGGCAGGCGCGGTTGTCGGTTCTGTCACCTATTCCTTGGAGGGCAAGGAGATAGCCACAATCCCGCTCCGAGTTGCCACTGCCGTGGCTCGAGCCTGGTATACGTATTGGCAGGTGCCACTGGTGCTGGTGGCGGGATATCTTGGTTTTGGGTTGCGACACCGGGTCAAGCCCTCGACTCCAGTAGGGGCAGGGCAAGCGAGGACTGGAAGGGGGTAATTGCAGTGGCTTCGCGGACGTTAGGGATAGTCTTTGGTGGCCGTTCTGGCGAGCATGAAGTCTCGGTCCAATCGGCCGCGTCGGTCTGGCAGGCGGCAGACCGGATGCGTTATCGGCTGTTTCCGGTAGCCATCAGCAAGAGTGGGCGGTTTGTCAGTGGTCTTTCGCCGCTGGAAGTTATGGACCTGGGGATGGTGGTGCCAGAACCAGAACTGAGTGACTCGCCCCAAGCTGCGTTCAGTCAGATGGATGTGGTCTGGCCACTGTTGCATGGTCCTTACGGCGAAGACGGCACCATTCAGGGCATGTTGGAGATGCTGGATAAACCCTACGTGGGAGCCGGCGTGTTGGCTTCGGCCTTGGCTACAGACAAGGCCATGGCTAAGCAATTGTTTGAGCGGCACGGATTTCCGCAGGCACCATTCAGGGTCTTCTTGCGCCAACAATGTCAAGGCCGCCCGGCGGAGGTGCTGCGGGTGGTGGAAGAGCAATTAGGCTTCCCCTGCTTTGTCAAGCCAGCCAATATGGGCAGCAGTGTTGGTATCAGCAAGGTGCATATTCCGGATCAATTGCCGCAGGCCTTAACGCAGGCCGGTCTTTTTGACCGCAAGATAGTGGTCGAGTCCTTTGTCGATGGTCGGGAAATAGAGTGTAGTGTATTGGGCAACGATCAGCCCCAGGCTTCTGTGCCTGGAGAGATCATCCCAGCTGCCGAATTTTACGATTACCAGGCTAAATATGTCCGGGGCGATTCCCAGCTACTGATCCCGGCCAGCCTCACCCCTAAACAGCAGGCCGAGGTGCAGCGTTTGGCGGTACAGGTATTCAAAGTCATAGACGGCAGTGGACTGGCCAGAGTAGACTTCTTTGTCCGCAAAGGTGACGGGGTGGTGTTGGTCAACGAGATCAATACTATGCCCGGCTTCACTCGCATCTCTATGTATCCCAAACTTTGGGAGGCTAGCGGATTGCCGTATCCGCGGCTGATTGATGAGCTAGTCAATCTGGCGCTGGAACGTTTCGCAGAGAAGCGGAGCTTCAGTTAGTCGGCGCGCGATCGCTGGCGGAGGGGTGGCATTCAGGATTGGGACCGCTCCCGATTTGACCACCTATAGCAGAAAAACGATCAGAAGAGCCGGCAGGTGCAGCCTGCCGGCCTTTGAGTAGGCATAACCAGAGGAAGGCTCTGTCCACTGAACTCTCTTTTACTAGGATTTTGCTCTAGACTTGCAGGCGGAGAAGAGGGATAATCGAGAGCGGACGGACAAATATGTTCAAGACATAACGTGGGGTGGGCAGGATTATTCCATCTCGCGGAGAAGACTAAACTGGTACTGGGCAATTAACACTGTAGCCCCGATGTCCCGAGCAACGATGGCAAATATCGTTATTATCAAGGAGGTCTTGTAAATGCAGTTTCAAGGCTTGGTTTTTGGCGTTCCGAGAGAGATCATGCAGGGAGAACGGCGGGTCGCTGCTACTCCGGAAGCAGTGAAAAAGCTGATCTCAGGCGGAGCAAGGGTGTTGGTGGAGAAAGCAGCCGGTTTGGGATCTTTCTTTGCCGATTCTGATTACGCTGCAGCTGGCGCGACCATCATCGACGACGTGGAAAAACTCTTTCAGGCAGCCCACATCATTCTGAAGGTGAAGGAACCACAGTTCAATGACGCGGTCAATAAGCATGAAGTGGAACTGATGAGAGCAGGGCAGGTTTTGGTCACGTTCCTGCATCCGGCTGCCCCTGCCAACCATGAAATGATCAAGAACCTCGCCAAGCAGGGCGTCACCGCGCTTACCCTGGATGGCATTCCTCGCATTTCCCGGGCCCAGACCATGGATGCTCTCACTTCTATGAGCACCGTCGCCGGTTACAAGGCGGTCTTGATGGCAGCCAACCGTTTGCCAAAGTTCGTGCCGATGATCGGCACGGCCATCGGCATGCTGCCCCCGGCAAACGTCACCGTCTTGGGTGCCGGAGTTGCTGGCCTGCAGGCTATCGCCACTGCCAAACGCCTGGGTGCTGTCGTTCACGCCGCCGATATCCGGCCGGATGCAGCCGAACACGCCAAGAGCTTGGGAGCGAAAATTGTTGACACCGGCGTTCCCGCCGAAATCGCCGTCGGCGCAGGCGGCTATGCCAAGTCTCTCCCCCAGGAGTGGGTTGTAAAGGAACAATCGGCTCTTTACGATACCATCGTCAAGTCCGACATCGTGGTGGCTACAGCCCTAGTTCCCGGACGCATGGCTCCGATACTGATTACCGATGAAATGGTCAAGGCAATGACCCCAGGCTCCGCCATTGTCGACGTCTCCATCGACCAAGGTGGCAACTGCGCCCTGACCGTCGGTGGCAAGATCATCGAAAAATACGGCGTCAGCATCGATGGCACGAAGAACATCCCTGGTATGGTGCCTTATAGCTCCACCAGCATGTTCGCTAAGAATATCGCCAATTACGTGGGGAACATTGTGAAGGACGGCAAGATCGTAATCGACACCAGCGATGAAATTACGGCCCAGACTCTGGTTTGCCAAGGCGGCGAACTGGTGCATGTGGGTGCCCGCGAGGCGATGGGCCTCAGCTAGATAAGGTGGTATAGATAATGAATTCTCTTTGGCTAATCGTGGTCTTCGCTATCTCTACCGGGCTCGGCTACCTAGTGATCAGCGAAGTGCCTTCGCTGCTGCACACGCCTTTGATGTCAGGGAGCAACGCCATCTCCGGCGTCACCATCTTGGGCTCCCTGGTTTCTACTGCCCTGGCGAAGGCTACCGGCAGTCAGGTCTTGGGATTTGTAGCCATTGTCTTAGCCTGCATTAACCTGGCCGGTGGTTTCGTGGTCACCGATCGCATGTTAAGAATGTTCAAGGCGAAGTAATGTACAAGCGGACAGTTGCTCCGCAACAATCAAGGCGAATCTTTCGACAGAAAGAATGGCCATTGCCAGGAACATCTGCGGATGTTGCTAGAATGAGGTGTTGAGATGAGCCCCATCTATGTAGTCATTTCAATTGCACTGGCAGCTTTGGTTCTTCTCGGCATTAAGCTGATGAGTTCTCCGAAGACGGCTGTGGCCGGCAATCTGTTGAGTGCGTTCAGCATGTTGGCGTCCGTTTTGCTCGTCCTTTGGCAAAATGACATTCTCACTGTACCGCTACTCTGGGCGGCGATAGCCGTCGGCTTAATCATTGGCTACGTGATCGGATTGCGAGCCACCATGATTCAAATGCCGCAGATGGTTGCCCTGCTTAACGGGCTCGGTGGCGGCGCCTCTGCCCTGGTAGCGGCGGTGGAGATTATGGACAGCTACGGCGCCATGACCATGTTTAGTAAAGTGAGCAGCCAGCTGGCCTTGATCGTAGGTGGCATCACCTTAAGCGGCAGCCTGGTGGCGGCAGCCAAGCTGGATCGGCGCATGAGCCAGCGTCCCCTCGTCCTCAAGGGGCACGGCCTGATCACCAACGGGATCATCGTCCTTGCCCTCTGTCTTGCGGCGGGCACTCTCAGGCCAGAAGGCGTTGTCTTGCCCTTTTCTTTCCTTGTACTGGTTCTGTCTTTGGCCTACGGTTACCTGTTCGCCGTACGGGTAGGCGGTGCCGACATGCCGATCACCATTTCTTTGCTGAATTCTTTCTCCGGCTTGGCCGGTGCGATTGTCGGCCTTACTATCGGCGAGCCTTTGTTGGTCGCCGTAGGCGCTATTGTCGGTGCTTCCGGTCTCATTCTGACCCAAATCATGTGCCGCGCCATGAACCGCACCCTGATGAACGTACTCAGTGGCTCTATCGGCAAAGTGACTTCAGGGACAGGCAGACCGTCGCAGCAGCAGTCGGTACCCAACCAGTCCGCAGATGAAGGCGGCGGAGAGACTAAGGCCACTCCGGGAGAACTCCTGCGGGAGGCTAAGAGAGTGATCATCGTGCCGGGTTACGGCATGGCGATTGCCCAAGCCCAAACCCAAATCAAGGCCCTGATGGACGCTCTTGTGGCTCAGGGTACGGAAGTGCGCTTTGCCATCCATCCGGTGGCCGGGCGCATGCCGGGACACATGAACGTGCTGTTAGCAGAAGTTGATGTGCCCTATGAGCTGATGGTGGAAATGGATGAGATCAATCCTGACTTCCCCGACACGGACGTGGCCATCATCGTGGGAGCTTGCGACGTGGTCAACCCGGCAGCCAATACCGCGACCGACACACCCATTTACGGCATGCCTGTTTTAGCGGTGGAAGCCGCGAAACAGGTTTTGGTCTGTAATCTAGACACTAAACCGGGTTACTCCGGAGTGGATAACCCGCTATATGAGATGGAACACGTACAATTGCTGCTGGGCGACGCCAAAGACTCACTTAATGGTCTGCTGCAAGCCCTGACAATGGAGGATGAGCCGGCGGTCCAAGAGGAAGCCCAGGCCGAGACAGTCTCCTTTGGCAGTCGACTACGTGCGGCCAAGAAGGTGATCATCGTGCCTGGCTACGGCATGGCCATTGCCCAGGCTCAGAAGCCGGTCAAGCAGTTGGCAGATGCCTTGGAGGAAGCGGGGGCGGAAGTCAAGTTTGCCATCCACCCGGTGGCCGGGCGTATGCCGGGACACATGAACGTGCTACTGGCGGAAGTGGATGTGCCTTACGACCAACTCCATGAAATGGATGACATCAACCCCGAATTCCCAACCACCGATGTGGTTGTGATTGTAGGCGCTAACGATGTCGTCAACCCGGCAGCCAACAGCGCCGAAGGCACTCCCATCTACGGCATGCCCATCCTCAACGTGGAAGAGGCTAAGCAGATCATCGTCTGCAACTTGGACACCAAGCCCGGCTACGCTGGGGTGGACAACCCACTCTACGAAATGTCCCATGTGGAGCTGCTCCTAGGTGACGCTAAGGGTTCGCTGGAAAAGTTGATCTCGGCCGCGACCAGCAAACCAGCAGACCCATCGACAGGACAGCTGGAGACCAGTGAACCGAGCGTTGGTTTTGCCGGCGATGAGCTGTCACGGGCGAAGAAAGTGATTATCGTCCCGGGCTATGGCATGGCCATTGCCCAAGCGCAGAACTTGGTGAAACAGTTGGCCGATGCCTTGGAGGCGCGGGGGACGGCGGTGGAATTTGCCATTCACCCGGTGGCCGGGCGCATGCCGGGGCACATGAACGTGCTACTGGCGGAAGTGGATGTGCCCTATGATCATCTGCGGGAGATGGATGACATCAACCCCGAATTCCCAGCCACTGATGTGGTGGTGATTGTCGGCGCCAACGACGTGGTCAATCCGGCTGCCAACAGCGCCGAAGGCACGCCCATCTACGGCATGCCCATCCTGGATGTGGAATCAGCTAGGCATATCATTATCTGCAACTTGGATCAGAGCCCTGGCTATGCCGGCGTGGATAATCCTCTTTACGAGATGTCACACGTGCGCCTGCTGCTAGGTGATGCCAAAGATTCACTACGGCAGCTGCTGCAGGAGTTAGCACTGTAATCTGCATGGACCTGATAGGGGCGCGTCAGATTGACGTGCCCCTTTTGTGGTTCCTCTTAGAACTCCCCCAGGCCCCCTTGACTCAACATCCCCTTTCCTGCAATCAGGTCTCTTTGCAGCGGACAATACATATAATTTGGACAGGAGATGCTGAAGAGAGAACCGAGGGGAGGGGAAGACAAGGATGTTTGTTGTCACCATTGGCCCTCTGGGCAAGCAGTGGGGTAGGGTGCTCAAGGTCTTAGCGGTAACTTTGGTGTTGCTCTTGGTGGCCCTGGTTGCATGGAAATTGTTTGGTAGCCCCACCGTCGTGGAGCCGGAATCGACGGTCGGCCTGGGAGAAGACGTGGCTGCCTTCGGTCGTAGCCTTGGCTCCACCCTATGGCAGCGCTTCCTGAACGGGATGGAACATTGGTTTAGATACGGGTTCTGATCAGCTTGGCCCACAGGTGGGCCTTTTTTTTGCCCGGATAGTGCTGGTTGAGCATTCGATTCCGTTTGACATAAAGCGTCGTCAAAAGAGGATTCCCGACACGGCGTGTGGAATAATATGAGCACCGGCCTACTGGCAGCATCTTCGGACGTTAGGGGCGATGGCCATTCTTTCTGTCGAAAGATTCGCCTTGATTGCTGCATGGCCACTAGGCAATGATTCGGACTGACTAAGCCCATTACAGACATTGGGGGAGACTACATGCAACAACTAGTAGAAGACTACCTGGCCTACTTGAGCGTAGAACGAGGCTTAGCGAACAACACGCTATCTGCCTATGGGCGGGACTTGCGCGCTTACGTCCGTTTCTTGCAGGGTCAATCGCTGACTGCGCTGTCTGAGACGACAAAAGAGACGGTGCGGACTTACCTGGAACAACTGCACAATCGGGGCAGGGCGGCATCCACCATTTCGCGCAATCTGGCGGCTATCAAGTCCTTCTATCAATTCATGGTCAGGGAAGATTGTCTGAGTGTCGATCCGACAGAACACCTGCAATCTCCCAAGGTGGAGAAACGGCTGCCCCATGTGATGAGCCTGACAGAGGTTGAGGCTCTACTCAGTCAGCCTGCAGCAGAGGAACCGGCCAGCCAACGGGACAAGGCCATGCTGGAAGTCCTCTATGCCACCGGAATCAGGGTGAGTGAGCTGGTGTCCTTGAACGTGAATGACGTCAATTTGGAAGTGGGTTTCTTGCGCTGTCTAGGCAAGGGAAATAAGGAACGCATCGTCCCGTTGGGGTCAGTGGCGGTACGGGCTCTGTCCCAGTACCTGGAGCAGGGGAGGACAAAGCTGGTCAAGTCAGCCGCGGAGACGGCTTTGTTTGTCAACCAACACGGTCGGCGTCTCACTCGCCAGGGCTTCTGGAAGATCACCAAGCGATATGCTAAGGAAGCGAAGATCGATGAAAGCATCACTCCGCATACACTGCGGCATTCCTTTGCCACCCACTTGTTGGAAAACGGAGCCGATCTGAGATCGGTGCAGGAGATGTTGGGCCATGCCGATATCTCCACCACTCAGATCTATACCCATGTCACCCGCAATCGTCTGAAGGAGGTCTACCAGAAGGCACATCCGCGGGCCTGAGTGAGTCTGTAAGAGGAGGGTGAATGCCCATGAAACGGGCGATCGTGATCGTTTTGGATAGTGTCGGGGTGGGTGCACTGCCGGATGCAACGGCCTTCGGCGATCAGGGCAGCAACACCTTGTCGCATGTATTGGATAGCGCCTCTTTTGTTTTGCCCAACCTGCAATCGTTTGGTTTGGGCAATTTGCTTTCTCACCCGGCACTGCCGGCCGCTTCTTCGCCAAGGGCCATCGTCTGCAAGTTGGCCACCATGTCGCCGGGAAAGGATACGCTCACCGGTCACTGGGAGATGATGGGCTACCCGCAGACGACGCAGTTCCCTACGTATCCCCAAGGTTTCCCGCCGTCTGTGATCGCATACATAGAAGAGATCAGCCAACGGCCTGTCCTCGGCAACTTAGCCGCGTCCGGAACCGAGCTCATTCAACGCCTGGGAGACGAGGCCTGTCGGCAGGGTGCTCTGATCGTCTACACATCGGCCGATAGCGTGTTGCAGATTGCAGCCCACGAATCAGCCGTACCGCTCAGTGAGCTTTACGACATCTGCGCCGCCGTGCACGCGTATATGCTGGCTTCACCCCATAAGGTAGCCCGGGTGATCGCGCGCCCCTTTGAGGGGAAGAGTGGGCAGTATCGCCGTACCGCCAACCGGCATGACTACTCTGTTCAGCCAGGGCGCACCCTGCTGGACCGACTCTCCGAGCAGGGCAAGCAGGTACTGGCCGTAGGGAAGATCACGGATATCTTTGCCGGGCAAGGCATCACCAAGTCTTGGCGTACCAAGAACAACGCCGAGGGCATCGCTACCACGCTGGAGTTGGTAACATCCCGCACCGGAGACCTGATCTTCACCAACTTAGTCGATTTTGATATGTTGTTTGGCCACCGCAACGATGCGATCGGCTATGGGCGTGCTTTGGAGGAATTTGATCGTGCTCTAGCGCTCCTAGTTGCCGCGCTGGCCGAGGATGACCTTCTGGTGATCACCGCCGATCACGGCTGTGATCCGACCATGCCGGGTACAGATCACTCCCGGGAGTATGTACCTTGTTTGGTCTATCACTCAAGTCTGGTCAGGGGCAGAGTGCTACCGCCGCAACCGAGCCTCTGTGCCGTGGGAGCTACTGTGGCAGATTGGCTGGCTGTGCAGTCGCCTCAGTGCGGTGCCAGCTTGTTGGAGGGGGATAAATGAGAGCTGTTGATGTGATCGCCAGGAAGAGGGATGGGCATCAGCTGAGCGAGGCAGAGCTGCAATTCTTGTTGGATGGTTTCTTGAAAGGCAGCGTCCCCGATTACCAGATGTCAGCCTGGCTGATGGCAGTCTATCTGCAGGGGATGACCGTGGCGGAAACGGTTGCCCTGACCAGGATCATGCTCCGGTCGGGCCATCAGGTCAGCCTACAGGGATTCTCCCAACCGACTGTGGATAAACACAGCACCGGGGGAGTCGGCGACAAGATCAGTCTGGTGCTGGCGCCCTTGCTGGCTGCTGCCGGCTTGGTGGTCGGTAAGCTGACCGGACGTGGCCTAGGGCACACCGGCGGCACTGTCGATAAACTGGAGAGCATACCTGGTTTCACCACCGAGCTGACCGAAGACCAGTATTTTAGTGTGTTGCAGCAGGTCGGTGTCTGTATGATCAGTGCCGGTCAGACGCTGGCACCGGCAGACAAGCGCATTTACGCCCTGCGGGATGTTACCGCCACCGTCGATTGCCTGCCGTTGATCGCCAGTTCCATTATGAGCAAGAAGTTGGCTGGCGGGGCGGAACACATTCTGCTGGACGTAAAATGCGGCCGCGGTGCCTTTTTGGCCGATGCGGCGGAAGCTGCGCAGTTGGCCGGCTTGATGATCGATATCGGGAAGTCCTGTGGCCGACAGGTGCGGGCGGTGATCAGTGCCATGGATCAGCCGCTCGGCTTGGCCGTGGGCAATAGTCTGGAGATACAGGAAGCTATCGCAGTGCTGCAAGGCAGTGGCCCGCCTGATGTGCGGCAACTGACCATCGCGCTGGGCAGCGAGTTGTTGCAGTCGGCCAAAGGCTATTCTGAACTTCAGGCGGAGCAGCTCTTAACTGAACTGCTAGCTTCAGGGGCCGCCTGGGAGAAATTTAGGCAATTCGTGGCGGCGCAGGGTGGCGATCTGTCCTACGTGGATCAGCCCGGGCGTTTGTCAACGGCGAGGCTGGAAAGCGCTGTGATCGCTATGGACCGAGGATATGTGCAGTCGGTGGATGCGCTGGTCGTCGGGCGGGCAGCCATGCTGGCCGGCGCCGGCCGGGCCCGACAGGAGGATTCCATCGATTATGGGGCTGGAATCCTGTTGCAGAAAAAACGCGGCGACTATGTGCAGCCGGGAGAGATAGTGGCCAAAGTATTTGGGCAGGACCAGGCAGCCCTCGAGGCTGCTGT
>CAYVCY010000067.1:0-11034 GCA_964450265.1 uncultured Clostridia bacterium | reverse complement strand
AGTCGGCCAGGCCTACGTGCCCAGCCACTGTCTGCCAGGTTATTGGTTGAGCTCGCTGCGGATATTTGAGTATTACGTAGCTTCTTTCAGCCTGTAACACCATTTGGCGGCACCTCATATGATGGTTTGACTGAACTGCCCGGCTCGGTCGGCGCAGGGCAAAAGGAGGGAAAAGGAAACATGTGGAACAATGCAAGGCTAGCAGGTAGCTTGCGGGAGATTATCACCCGGGCTACTTGCGCTAAAGGCCAGAAGCGGTTTCGCCAGGTGCACAGCGTAGCCTGCAGTCAATCTGTGGAAAGCGTACTCGGATATCGAGTCAGCGGCCACGCGTACACGGCCAACCCGAAAGCAAACTCTGTAGAAATTAAAGGGCGATACGACTTACATATCTGGTACGCATACGCCGAAGGCACCCAGACAGCTGTGGAGAAGAAGACCGTAAGTTACATAGAGTATCTTCCCGTGGTTGATCTCGAGGGCGAGCGCTTAGGGGTGGAGGAAGCTGTCAGTTCAATGGTTACCCGAGAGCCTGAAATCACCAGTGTTCATACCCGTCGAGGAGCCGTACAGGCGGAAGTTGAGCTGGAGTTCTACGCGGAGATCATCGGCGAAACAAAATTGTGGGTGAAGGTCTACGAGCCTCCCTTCGCTGATGACAAGAAGAGTAAGGACCAGCTGGACCTGGATGGAGAGGACGACTTCTTCGATGAAGACGCGCTTGACGACGAAGACTTCGAGGACTTCGATGACGATGAGGACATCGACTTCGAGCCGTAAGCAGCGGTGACTGGTAGGCGAGCGAAACCGGGCCCCAGAGCGTTACGCTCTGGGGCTCTGCTAACTACTAGCAGACGTAGCCCGCCCTTTCACCGTGTCGCTTGAGCTTTCATATCCTGTTACAGGAACGCTCCATGCACTGGAGGTGGCACACCAGAGTGATTAGAGTGAAGCTGAACGCCAACGAACAAGCGGGGGTAATTGCGTTACCCGCCAAGCTGCTGGGGAGCAGCCGAGAAATGAGGACACAAGGAACAATTACTTATGGTCAACGGCAGGTTGCTGCAGTCTTTAGTAACAGTGCGGTTGACGGACGCCCAGTGCCTTTGGCACTGGGGCAGGATGTGCTGTCTGCTCTTGGCCTGAACAGCGGGTCCAGGCTTTATGCTTCCTGGGATAGCGAAGAGAAACGGCTGCGATTGGGCCCGGTGGTGGCTGTATTTGTCTGGCGCACGAACTCTCCCGGTTCGCGCCGCTTTATCGGGCCGGTGACAGATTTTGTGCGCATGTTTGTCCGCTCATGCCGGCGGCGAGGGGTTGTGGCCTACGCCTTTTCGGCTAGAGATGTGGATTGGGAAGCAGGGACAGTCACTGGATATGTGCCGGTTGGGCGCTCTTGGCGGCGATCGACTTTTCCTCTGCCGGATGTAGTCTACGACCGTCTGCAGAGCCGTCGCTTGGAACGACTGCAGCGCTATCAGCAATGTAAGGAGCGACTGCAGGCATTGCCTCGTCTGCATTACTTCAATCCTAGTTTCTTAGACAAATGGGATGTTCACCAAGCTCTGCAAAATGATCCTCGAGCCCGCAGATATCTGCCTCGAACTGACAAGCTGAACTCCATTCAACAGTTGGGTCGCTGGCTGCGCTCATATCATACTGTCTACGTCAAGCCTACCCGGGGCTCCCTGGGGCTAGGGGTGACCAAGGTCAGCCGCGCTCCCCACGGTTATCGCTATCAGCGGGTCGGGAAGCGTGGCCGCTATATCGGTTTGGCCGATAGCCTGGCTAAGCTGGAAAGGCGCCTGCACTTCTCCGGCCGTCGGATGATCGTGCAACAGGGGCTGCATCTGGCCCGCTATGGAGGTCGCCCCTATGATATCCGAGTGATGGTGCAAAAGACCCCCCGAGGGCGCTGGGTTTGCACTAACATGACCGCCAGAGTGGCCTCTTCTGCTGGTAGCGCCGTCTCTAACGTGGCAACAGGTGGTGCCATGGTTCCGGCTCGCAAGGCGATTGCACACTCCTTGCGGATGAATAGTCGCAAGGGAGCTCGCCGTGTCGGTAGAGGGTCCAGGCTGATAGCCAGAGCGTTGGAAGAGCAGCTCGGGATGGAGTTTGGGGAGTTCGGCGTTGATATGGCATTTGATACCAGAGGAAGGCTCTGGCTGATCGAAGTCAACGCCAAACCCGGCAGGGAAAACGACAACATTCCAGGGGTCCCGCCTTCTGTGCGGCGGGTAGTCCGCTATGCCATTTCCAGAGCCGGGTTCAGATAGAGAGGAAGTGAGAACATGGCACGCGGTCTGCTGCTCGTCCACACGGAGCGGATGGTGGAGTTGTTGTCGGAGATGCTGCCGGACATGACAGTCAGTACCGTAATGCCCAGTGGTTCTTGGCAGCCCGTTATTCGCATGGCCGATATTGGGACAGATGACGCCAGCGGTGTGGTGCTCAACCGGGCCAACGCCATCAAGAGCAGCCAGGATTTGGCTAGAGTTAGGGATCATTGGTCAGCTGCACGTCTCCGGCATCTAAGCGCGGGAAAAAGCCTGCGCTTCTATCGCCGTTATCGGGTGCATCTGTTCGATACTAAACCGATCTATATGCAGCGAGCAGAGATCGGGCGCCGCCGTGCATACAGCGTGCGTTGGACAGCTAGTAAGGAGACGCGAGAGGTCGCGCAGCTGGCGCTCGAAGCTCTCTATGCTGTCGGTTTGGATGTGGGAACGGTGGAAATCGGGCTGAGCAGCAAAGGCAACCTCTATTGTCTGAGTCTTAACGCTGCTCCTGTCTTCGGGAAACGCTTGGCTGCTATCTACGCCCAACAGATTAAGAAGTGGCTGACCAGTCAAGAAGGATGGCTGACCACCTCCTGGATAGCTGAACTGAGGGGAGAAAACTGCCCCAGGTTCCTGATGGGTGCCGACCCCGAATTCATGATGCGTGACTCCCGGACCGGGAGGATGGCTTTCGCCTCCGACTTCTTCCCCATGCAGGGCTTGGTGGGATGTGACGCGCGGCGCGTACGCACTGGGCGGTCCGGCTACCCGCTGGCCGAAGTGCGACCAAAGCCTGCGAGATCACCGCTGGAGCTGGCAGAGAATATTCGTTTGGGTATGGTGAGGGCGGCCCGCTTAGCCCCATACCGCAATGTGCAGTGGCGGGCAGGCACCCTGCCTTTTCGCCAATTGCCGGTTGGCGGCCACATCCATTTCAGTTTGCAGCCCCAAAGTGCCCTGCTTCGGGCTTTGGATAACTACTTGGCTGTACTCTTCTTGATGATTGAGAATCCGGCGGCTGCCCGGGCGAGAAGGCGGAAATATGGTTGGTTGGGGGATTATCGTTCAAAGCCTCATGGCGGATTTGAGTATCGGGTCACTCCCAGCTGGTTGGTCAGTCCGCAGTATACCAAGGCAGCGCTCTGCCTGGCTAAAGTGATCGCCTGCGAGTGGCCACGGCTGCAGTACGATTATTTTTTGGAACCAGAAGCTCAGCAGGCCTTCCGCAAAGCCGACCAAGAATACTTTAGGCCGGGTCTCAGTCAGATTATCGCACAGCTGCGCCAGTCAGCCTGCTTCCCTGAGTATCAGGAAGCGATAGAACCGTTGCTGGAGCAGGTGTTAGCCGGACAACGTTGGCGCACCGGCGGCGATTTGCGCAGAATTTGGCACCTGCCTGTATCGCGACGGGTGCGCCGTTAGCTCACCGCCTGCCGACTTTCGCCATATGATGAGGTAGTTCCTGCCGTATGATCAGGCGGACGAAACTGGATTGTTGCATTTGACGAAAGTTGTCAGCCGAGGATAGCGAGGCATAAAGGAGTGTGATAGGAGTGGCAAAACCCTTGGGGCTGGTGGGCGTGATGTCCACGCGCCGGGCAGCAGGGTATCCGTTTCCCGAAGGCGGCTATTTCCGTGGGTTAATCAGGGCTGGCCGCCGCCTCGGGATCAGAGTAATCGTGTTTTCACCGCTTGATATCAACTGGGCCAGCGGCACAGTCCCCGGCTATACACACAATGGGTCCAGCTGGCAAATCAGGCGCTATCCTGTGCCGCGAATAGTATACGATCGGATATTCCCTAGCCGCGGCATGTGGCAGTCCTATTGGAGCAGTGTTGCCCGCATGAGGCGACGATTCCGGGTGCGGCTGATGGGCAGAGGTCTGCACGGCAAATGGCAGTTCCACCGCATAGCCAGGCGATTTGAGGATCTGAGAAAGCACATCCCCGAGACTCGGGTAATCACTGGCACCGGAGTTGTCCTGCGCATGCTGCAAAGACATAGTGTCGTGTACCTTAAGCCCGTCTTTGGTAGCGGCGGTAAAGGAATCATTCGAGTCGTCCGTCGAGGCGCTACCTATTCGGTTCAATTCAGCGGGCGGAGGGGGAGGCGCACAGTGAGCGCGACCGGTTTGTCGGCGCTCTTGGCTGGCACCCGACGCCGATATGTGGTTCAGCAAGGGCTAGATTTAGCCTATCTTCAAGGAAGTCCCTATGATGTGCGCAGCATTGTGCAGAAGAACGGTCAGGGAGAGTGGCAGGTGACCGGTAAAGCCGCTCGAATCGGTCGTCGCTACAGCATCACCTCCAATCTCCACACTGGGGGATTTGCTCGCACTGTACCAACCATCCTGCAGGCGTACTTCCCAGATAGAGCGGAGGAGATTGAACAACAGATTGACCATCTCGCAATTCGCATCGCACAAGTGATGGAGCAGAAAGCAGGTCCACTCTGTGATCTTGGGCTGGATATGGGCGTGGATCGCCAGGGGAATGTGTGGATACTGGAGGTCAACTCTAAACCGGGGCGCAAGGTGTTTCGCCATACCGGCGATCGGTTGGCCAGGAGGTTATCAGTTGAAACGCCGATGGCCTACGCCCGCTATCTGATCGAGCAGCGTGGCAGAGGGAGGAAGGTTCGTGAGTAACTATGGTTCGATTTCGGTTCAGAGTGTTCGGGCGCAGACGCGCCAGTGTTCGCTGCCGGAAGACTTGCTCAGGCAGGCCGGGTGGCGCCCGGGCGACACGATAGCTCTGCGTTTTGGCATGGCCAGGGTGCACGCCAAGCTGAGCGTAGCCCCGAAAGGTCGTTGTCTGGTTTCAGCCGTCTTGCTGCGCCGCCTGGCCTTGCCAGCTAGACGGATTAACTATCAGATCAATCCAGGCGAGCGTGCTATCCGTTTTGGCCCTTTAATTGGGATCATGACTACCTGGACGATGACCCCCTATTTCCGCTCAGTGATGCTGGCGGCTGCCAGGAGCGGCATGATGGCTGTCGTCTTCCGCCCTGCAGATATGGCTAGCTCCCGAGGGCGGATGAATGCTTGGGCGCTCTTGGCTGGCGGCGTGAGGCGGGTGAATGTGCCGTGGCCAGATGTGGTCTACAACCGTATCCCCAACCGAGGCGGCGAAATGCTGGGGTCCACTCGTCTCTGTAAGCGCATGCTGGCCAGGCGAGGTATCCCAGTTTTCAACCGCACCTTTTTCCATAAATGGCGTATCTATCGCCTGCTCCGGCGGGACGAGGCCGGGAACGCCCATTTACCGGAAAGCCATCCCTTGACCAGCCTCAGCCAGGTGCCGCGCCTGCTTCATCGCTACCCGATGGTTTACCTGAAGCCTAACGGGGGCAGCAAGGGGCTAGGCATCGTCAAGGTAAATCGTCTGCCGGGAGGTCGCTATTCCATCTCCTTCCGCAAGGGTCATCGCAATTTTCAGTTGACCGGCAGCAGTTGGGCTGAGGCGCAACACTTGGTGCGCAAAGGGATGTGTCCCCGTTCCTATGTGATTCAAGAGGGTCTACGCTTGGCCCGGTACCGGGGCCGCCCCTTCGATGTTCGGGTTACCCTTTATAAGGATAACAACGGCAATTGGGTCCCCAGCGGGCCGGCAGCCAAGATAGCCGGTCGAGGTAGCATCACCACCCACGTGCACAACGGAGGGTATATAGTGCCATTGATGAGGGCGCTGACCCACGCCTTCGGAGACCAGGCTGATCAGGTGCGAGAGAAGATCAAGCAGGCTTCTGTGGAGATTGCCCAATCAGTAGAGCGGGTGACTAAGCTAGAGTTGGGGGAACTGGGTTTGGATATTGGGATCACCGCCAACGGGCGAGTGGCGATGTTTGAAGCTAACAGCAAGCCAGGTCGCAGCATATTTGCTCCGCGCTTTGCCCGCGAGGAGCGTCGCAAGTCCTTGTATTACCTTTGCGGTTATGCCGCCCACCTGGCGGGTTTTGGGACAGAGGAGGGTGGAGATGAGCAGAGGAAGGCCTAGTGAAGAAAACAGGGTGCGGCGGGCCCGTCCAGTGGTGGGTATTCTCACTGCCGGCCGAAGTTCGGGCGGAGTTCCAGGAAACAGGCAGATGTTTCGGTATGTGCTGCAGGCCTGTCGTCAGGATGGAATCCATTCCTACGTTTTTCAGCCAGGGCAACTGCATTGGTCCAAAGGGATGGCGTTAGGCTATCAGTGGCGGGGCGGGCGTTTCGTTTTAGGGCGTCACCCCTTGCCCGATGTCGTCTATAACCGCATCCCTAATCGCCAATTGGAACATAGCCCGGCTGTGACTGCACTGAAGAGACAGCTGCGAAGTCGTGGGATAGCCTGTTTTAATCCTCGATTCTTGAACAAACACGAGCTCTATCGTATCTTGGTCCGCGAGCCGTCAGCCGCACCTTACCTTCCCTGGACAGGAAGTTTGCGCAACATGGCCGATGTGGATCGGGCGCTGCAGCGCTTTGGCAGCATTTATCTGAAGCCGAAGAGCTCCTTTGCAGGGAAAGGGATCGTTCGTGTCAGCGCTGGGCAGGGCGGTTATCAACTGCGCTCTCGGGTAAAGAATGTGAACCGGCGGCAAGCATACCGGAATAAAGCAGAGTTGCAGGGGGCGATTCGCGCCATCACCGGGCGCAAACCCTATATGATCCAGCAGGCTATTCAATTAGCCCGTTACCAAGGAAGGATCTTTGATGTGCGATTGCTGGCGCAAAAAAACCAGGACGGTGTTTGGCAGGTAACCGGCATGGGCATCCGTGTGGCCAGCAGAGGCGGAGTGACTACCCATGTCCCAAATGGAGGCTTTATCGCTTCCACTGAGCAGGTCCTGCCGACTGTTTTCGAGAGCCGAGCCGCGCAGGTTGAACAAAAGGTGCGCGGGTTGGCCATGACGGTCGCTCCCTTGGTGGAAAAGGGGCATCGGTCCAGCTTTGGAGAGATGTCTATGGATATCGGACTCACGTCTGAAGGACACCCCTTCTTCTTTGAGGCAAATGCCAAGCCGATGAAATTCGACGAGGATCGTATCCGGCACAAAGGGTTGAGTACGCTGGTGAGTTACATGCGGTTCCTCGCTCAAACGAGGAGGTCAGAGGCGCATGGTTGAGTATAGGCAGATCACCGCATCCGATTGGAGAAGGATTCGCCCCAGAGTGCTGGCCCTGATCAGGAAATATCGAGATGGGCACATCACCCGCACGACCTTCTCCCATGTAAAACAGTTGAGCAGCCACAGCCTGGATCAAGCAGGCAACGTGATCTGGACTGCTTGGGCGGATCGCAAGCTGGTGGGCGTGATGCTCTTCGAGCGCTATGGCAATCGCACCGCCATGGTGGTGGTGCACGGGAACTATCGAGGTCGGGGCATCAGTCGAGAGATGATTCGGCTCTCTGTGCAGGTGATGGGTAGATTCTACGCAGAGATCGCCAGCGATAACCTGCCCAGCCTGCGCACCGCCTTTGCCGCCGGCATGGTGGCATACGATGCCTTTCTACGCCGTGGCAAGGTGACGCTGAAGTTTCGCAATGGGTTTGATCCTAACAAATAGCCTAGAACAGCAGGAGGAGACTCCTGCTGTTTTTTGGGTACAGACATAATCGTCATTATCCACCCATAAGATTGAATCGATAGTTGACTGAAGAGGGAGAGGTGGGACGAGTGTCTGACTCCCTGGAGGTACTCAGTTATCGAGAGCTGGTTAGGGCCTATGGTCTGTTGGATCAGGGTGAACTGGTGGGCGGAGAGTTCTGCTTCACCACTCCTATTGGGCTGGCAAAGCCCTCCATCTGGCGGGGAGATCCGGCGTTCTTGGAGCGACTGGGGGACCTTCTATTGGAATCAACCGGAAAACTAGGCAAGCTATCGCTCAGCCGCCTGCTGCCCACGGTGGATAAGACCTACAGCTTCCAGGCCGACGGCGCCGCTGTGATCCTGTCTACATGGGAAACAGGGCCGTCCTGTGACACGCACAACGGGTTTGAGTTGTTTACCATCTTGGCCGGCGTGGCCCACTGGCACCAACTGACCAGCCGTCCGGGCAATAGGTTCTTGGTCAAGTGGCGACAACAATATCAGCAGCTGCTGGATTCGTTGTCCAGCATCCAGCATCCCGCCCTGAACAAGCGGGCGCTGAGCTACTGGGAAGGCTTAGTTGATATGTGGCGCAACTGCCTACGGCAGGGGTTGGCCATATTGGACGAGATCGACCCGGAGCAGCTGCAATCCTGCCTGGCGCTGGGTGTACATGGCTTTGATGACTTCGTCTATCTGGCTGATGTGCACAGGGTTCATTTCAATCCTGTCTACCGCAGTCATTGGAACCTGCCTGCCGTGGACTTGACCGCGTTGATCGAGTGTTGTGAAGGTGATCTGCGGATAGCAGCCAACATGCTTCTATCCTATACCAAGGTCCGCGCCCTAAATGATGCCGAAAAGAAGCTCATATTAGCCGACCTCTGGTATCCCCGGGGATTGACTGTAGAAGAACTGCTCTTTCCAGGGATGAGCATTCTGGCCATCCGGCGCCTGCAAGCTGCCCTAGAGCAACGGATGGTGTTGATTGCGGACCTGGAGGAATTGTTATCCCCAGAGGCAGAGGCGATGGGTCAGTTGCAGTTGTCGCCAGCTCCCGCCGATGGAGCTCGGCAGCCCCAAGTAAGGGCAACCATGCCTGACGAGCTGGAAGAATTGACACCGACCGTCGCGCCAGAATTGGAGGCGCAATCAGTCCAGGAGGTGAAGACGATGAGCGAAGAAAAAGGAAAGGAACTGCTGGAGCAGGTTGAATCGGAAGAGACAGTGGAAATGGAAGAGCAATCGTCTGTGCCAGAAACCGAACAGGAGCTGACGGAGATGAGACCGGCCAAGAAGGTGTTGGTTTGGAAGCCGTTCCCCCGCCCGCTAAATGCCCAAGAGGAAGAGAAAATTGAGGTGGAGGAGGAAGCGGTAGAGCAGCCAGATCCTCAAGATGAAGAGGAGCATGAACACTAAGGAGCTTTTTTGACACGTGGGGACTGTCCCCACGTGTCACTGGGAAAGCTAGGGGTGTCGTTACACCGTAACTACACCTGAAAGGATGATGTTCATGTCCAGACGCGGTTTCATGTCTGAAGAGCTAAAGTATCAGTTGGCCGAGGAATTGGGCTTCGCTGATACGGTGAGGCAGCATGGGTGGGGTGCGATCAGCACCCGGGATGCCGGAAACCTGGTCAAATTGGCGCTGGCCAAGGCTGAACAGATGATGCAGGAGCGGTAGTAACGGCTGGAGGCGTGGGTAACCACGCCTCCTTCATCCTTTAGAAAATTAATTGGACTAGAAAGCAGGAGTTGTGGTAGGTGGGTAGAATATAGTGGTGTGAAGTGGGGACAAGTGGCGCATTGTGGGGGAGAGGAGGTTTCCGGGTGGCTAGCCTGTTGATTGGAGAATATCAGCATAGTTTGGACGGCAAAGGCCGGTTGATCATTCCTGCCCGCTTGCGGGAAGGGCTAGGTGAACGCTTCGTGGTCACCAAGGGGTTGGACACTTGCCTGTTCGTATATCCGGAAACTGAATGGGATAGTCTAGAAGCCAAATTGCGCGCACTGCCCTTAACCAGCTCTGATGTGCGAGCTTTCGTCCGCTTGCTGTTTGCCGGGGCAACGGTTTGCGAATTGGACAAACAAGGCCGAATCCTGTTGCCGCCCCATCTGCGCTCCCATGCACAGTTGGATCGCGATGCCGTGATCCTGGGAGTCGCCAGCCGGGTGGAGATCTGGGATCAGCAGGTCTGGTCCAACTACAGTAGCCGGGCGGCCTCGTCGTACGAGCAGGTGGCTGAGCAACTGGGTGCTCTTGGCATCTAGGCAAGATGCGCCTGCCTCACAGGGTAGTTACTGCGCCAACGACTTTCCAATGAAAAGAGGTGTGCGGCGCGTGTCATTTATCCATCAGCCCGTATTGCTGGAACAGACTTTGTCGTGGTTGGATCTGAAACCAGGTGATACGGTGCTCGACTGTACTCTCGGTGGTGGAGGGCACACTCGGGCCATCTGGGAGCGTCTGCAGGGAGATGTGCGCCTGATCGCTATCGATCAGGATGAGCAAGCCATCGCTAATGCCAGGCGCACATTGCCTAGAGAGATCACTTTAGCCCATGATAACTTCCGTAATTTACATACTGTATTGCTGTCGCTCGGTATTTCGCAGGTGGACAAGATATTGTTCGACCTGGGTGTGTCCTCACCGCAGTTGGACAGAGGGGAACGAGGCTTCAGCTACAGCGTTGATGCACCTTTGGATATGCGCATGGATCAGCGACAACAGGAGACGGCTCACGACCTGGTCAACAGCCTATCGGCTGAACAGCTGGCCCAAATCATCTGGGAATATGGCGAAGAACGCTGGTCAAAGCGTATTGCCAAGTTCATCGTTGCAGAGCGAAAGCGTCAGGGCAGCATAGAGACTACCGGTGAACTGGTGGCTGTGATCAAACGGGCTATTCCTGCCGCCGCCCGCCAGGATGGTCCCCATCCTGCCAAGCGCACCTTTCAGGCCCTGCGCATTGCCACAAACGGCGAGCTGCAGGTTCTACGCCCAGCCATCGACGGGGCTGTGGACGCACTCTGTCCAGGCGGACGGATCGCGATGATCACCTTTCATTCCTTAGAGGATCGTATCGTTAAGCAAGCCTTCAGGGAGATTGAGCGGGGTTGCACTTGCCCACCCAATTTGCCTGTCTGTGTCTGTGGAGGTCGGTCGAGGCTGAAAGTGCTTACCAG
>CAYVCY010000066.1:0-11063 GCA_964450265.1 uncultured Clostridia bacterium | reverse complement strand
GACATCCCGGCACTGCTGGCCGTCATTCCTTCAACCCCGACCAAGTATAGGGTGTCGCCATCTTGTGAGACGCCAGCGGCTGTTCTGGCCCGGACTCCGTCCAATGAAGCGGAAGACCGAGCATAAGGGATGGCTTGTCCCTGGTCAACCAGCAGCGAATGCCCGCCAATAATCATACTCCAGTGATCAGCCGGAGTCAGGTCATAGTCGATTTCGATCTCGTCACCTGGTTTCAGATTGTCCAGCCAGACGGCTGCTTGACCGTGCCCTCGCAGAATTTGCATACCTTGCGGCACAACGAACTCGAAGTACTTGCTCCGACTGATCTCGATCACCCTATCTTGATCGATCAAGACTTCCGTAGGGGTGGTGTATGAATCGTGGCCTCGCGTCAGCCCGCCCCACATATCGTCATATAGATGCAGCCGGTTGGCATGGCTGTGGGTCCCCTCCGGTTCCACCCAATAGGTGGTCTTGTTCAGGCCAGATAGGGGGAACTCACTTCCATCGGGGCCGACTGCTTTGCCGGCAAAAGTAAAGGCAAAGATGGAGGCCTTGCGGTCGCTAGTGATGCCCAGGGCGTAGAGGTCCTGTAGGAATGCCGGAGACGATGCTAAGTGGCCATCGACCAACATCGGCCCGATGGGAGCCCCTTCGCCCTGAGTGTTGTAAAAGTCACCGTTCACCGCTGCCACCGCCCCGGTGTTCTGAGCCATAGCGGAAACGTTCAGCCGCTCGGTGATCTTGCCACCGCCCGGGATAACGGCCACTTGTACGTAGGGATTGGTCAGATCGACCTCTAGCACGTATAGCCGAGCCGACAGCCCTTCCTCCGCTTCCCAGGAGTACTCATGCTTTACCGTCCCGGAAGCCACCGGCTGCGAACCCAACAGGAGGGGAGCATCCGGGACAAAGACTCCGTCCTCAACCAAAGGCGCGTCGGCAAATACGGCAGCATGGGGCCACAAGGTCAAAGCAAGGGCCAGAACCATGATCGCGGCCTTGATTGCTGAACATCTGAGGCGACAAAAACGCATCCAATCCACTCCTTATGTAGCTACTGGGGACAAACCCCTCCTTAATCTATAAACGCTGACCGGGCGCGGAAAGTTCCCATCCGAGGTGGGCGACGCTCATAAATCGCAGCAAATACACATTCAAATCCAGGCCATGTGTAAGACTAACGGATCGGTGTGGTATAATAAGGCAAAGAACCGTGTTACGGGGCGTGGTATCTCTATTGCGGAGGACATTAACTTGCTGGACAAAAATAGACTGCTCAGGTTATTTGTTGATTATCTAAACCACCGATTAGCTATTGTCTCCAAGTATATTCCTTTGACCCTGATCGGGGAAAGGCAGGTTCAGACATTCCTAAAAAACCATCTACCGATATCCCCGTTGTATCAGTAGATGGTCATTTTCTATATTGGTGGAGATGAGGGGATTCGAACCCCTGGCCTCTTACATGCGAAGCAAGCGCTCTCCCAACTGAGCTACACCCCCACGCGACACTATCAGTTTACTCCTCGCTTAACCCAGCGTCAAGACACTAGCAGCCTTCCTGTTTATGACCGCTAAGCCTATCTCTAGGTCAGCCCTACCGCCATTGGTGCCTAGGTGATTAGCGGGCTAATGCCTTTGCCCACCAGGCAGAGGCTTTGACGCTGTTCGTATGCCCCGGTCAATCGGGTCGCCCAGGGCACTGATTCGTCAACGCGGGGCAGCACTAAGGGATTCGATCAAACATATTCATAGACTGAATCGACACCATATGGCCTGTTCCTGGACGACGCCCTAATCCAGAGCCATCATTCTCGTGTACAACTGGCGAACATCACTGTCCCCATGGCTAGCCGTGTTATAATATGGTGTTGTTGAAGAAAAGGAGGTCGAGCAATGAGAAGAGCCCTGATGACCGGCAATGAGGCTATTGCCCGCGGTGCCTTCGAGCACGGGGTGCTGGTGGCTACCGCCTATCCAGGAACCCCCAGCACCGAGATTCTGGAGAACGCTGCCAAGTATCGGGAAATCAAAGCACAATGGTCGCCAAACGAAAAGGTGGCATTGGAAGTCGCTATCGGTGCTTCTATCGGTGGTAGCCGCGCCCTCTGTGCGATGAAACACGTGGGAGTAAACGTGGCGGCCGACCCACTGTTCACTTTCTCTTATACGGGAGTGAATGGAGGGCTGGTGCTGATCTGTGCCGACGATCCCGGCATGCATAGCTCGCAAAACGAACAGGATAATCGCTATTATGCCCGCTTTGCCAAGATCGGGCTGCTGGAGCCGGCAGATAGCCAAGAAGCGAAGGATATGGTTGGACACGCTTTAGAGCTGAGCGAGCGCTTTGATGTGCCGATAATGCTGCGCTCCACCACTCGCATCTCCCACTCCAAATCCATGGTTGAACTGGCTGATCCTAAAGAGCGGGCAGTCAAACCATATGTCAAAGACATAGCCAAGTACGTGGCGACACCGGCCAATGCCCGGCTGAGGCACGTTTTCGTGGAGCAACGGCTGGTAGACATGGCAGCTTTCAGCGAGGAGACGGAGCTAAACCGCATCGAATGGGGCGATCGCGAGGTCGGCATCGTCACCAGTGGAATCTGCTATCAATATGTGAAAGAGGCGCTGCCGCAGGCGTCGGTGCTTAAACTGGGCTACACTAATCCCCTGCCGCTGAAGAAGGTCGCCGCTTTCGCCGAGCAGGTAGATCAGTTATGGGTAGTTGAAGAGCTAGAACCTTTCCTAGAAGAGCGGATCCGCGCTGCTGGAATCAAGGTGCACGGGGGCAAGGCGCAGCTGACTAACATCGGCGAATTGACCCCGAGCATGATTCAACAGGCGGTCACCGGACAACCTGTGATCGAAACGCGAGAGCCGGCACCGGTGCCGGTGCGCCCGCCGGCGCTCTGCCCCGGCTGCCCGCATCGAGGCGTCTTCCATGCCTTGCGCAATCAGCGCAAAGTGGTCACCGGAGACATCGGCTGTTACACGCTAGGCGCGTCCCCACCCTTGTCTGCCATGGACACGACCATCTGTATGGGCGCCAGCATCCCTTCGGGAGCTGGGCTGGAAAAGGCCCACCCAGAAATGGCTAAAGATATCGTTTCGGTGATCGGCGACTCAACTTTTCTCCACTCCGGAATCACTGGTCTGGTGGACGCAATCTATAACCAAGCCACCACCACTGTGATCATTTTGGATAACAGCATCACCGCCATGACCGGTCATCAACAGCACGCTGCCACAGGGTTCAACTTGCGGGGCGAACCGACCAAAAAGGTGGATCTCGAGGCTCTCTGTCGCGCTGTCGGGGTAGAAAGAGTGCGCACAGTGGACCCTGGCAACCTGGAGGCGATCACTAGAGCGATCAAGGAGGAAACCGTGGTCAGGGAGCTATCGGTGATCATTGCCCAGCGGCCGTGTGCCTTGATTGTCCGGCAGACTGAGCCCAGGCTGAAGGTGCTGGCTGAGCGCTGCACCGGTTGTCGCATGTGTATGCGCCTGGGATGTCCGGCGATCAGCTTTGCTGACAAAAAGAGCAGTATAGACCCGGCTCTATGTGTAGGATGTGGGCTCTGCGCCCAGGTCTGCAAGTTTGAGGCTATCGTGCCCGTGGAGGAGGGAGATCGATGATCAGCAAGGCCCTGAACATCCTGCTGGTTGGCGTTGGCGGACAGGGCACCATACTGGCCAGTAAGATTCTGGCCGAGGTGGCGCTGCTGCAGGGTTACGATGTGAAGATGACCGAAATCCATGGCATGGCTCAGAGGGGTGGCAGTGTGGTCACCCAAGTGCGGATGGCTGACCAGGTCAGCTCGCCGTTGATCGAGCCGGGCCAGGCCGATTACCTGGTGGCGTTCGAACAGCTAGAGGCTCTACGCTGGTTGCACTTTCTCAAGCCAGGCGGCAAGGTCGTGGTGAACAGTCAGAAAATCAACCCGATGACCGTGATCATCGGCACCGCCACCTATCCGGAAGACGTGCTGGATCAGATCAGACAGTCTGCGCCCGACGCTCAAATCATAGACGCGTTGCGCATTGCCGAGGAATTGGGTAATATGCGGGTAGTGAATGTAGTCTTACTGGGTGCACTGGCTAAAGGAATGGATATCCCGTTGGAACACTGGACCAAAGCTTTAGAGACTACCGTCCCAGCTCGTTTCCTGGATCTCAATCGCCGTGCCTTTGATCAGGGGTATCGGTCCTAAAAGGAGTATGTCGGATGAAGATTGGAGATAAGTTGGTCCTCGGTCTATTGCTCATCGGCTTCGCAGCCAGCGGACTGTACATCACCTGGCTGAACAATTCCCAGGGGGACCAACTGATCGCCACAGTGCAGAGTGATGGAACTGTTGTCAGAGAGATTGACCTGGGTAGCGTTGCTGAGCCGTACCAGTTCCGAGTGGAGAATGGACGTGGGGGCTATAACATCGTTGCCGTGGAGAGAGGGCGCATTCGGGTGAGCGAGGCCGACTGCCCGGAACAAGTGGATGTGCGCCAGGGATGGATCTCCCAGCCCCATCAGACTATCGTCTGCCTGCCTAATCGGCTGGTGATTCGCCTCAGCGCCAAAGGTCCTTCCGACGTCGATTTCATTGTTAGGTAACCCTCCGCAACAAAGGTTGCTGGAATGCAGCAGGCCAGGCAGATTGCCTGGCCTGTAGTATCTATTGATTTTAGAGGGCACCTACGTTCTGAAGAATCTGCTTGATCTCAGCTGCAGTCTGTTCAGATACAGATACCAGCGGGCGACGGGGGATTCCGCCCTTGTAGCCCAAATAGTCCATCGCCTGTTTCAGACCTGGAATGCCAAAGCGACTGGTAACTGCGGCGTTAGCGGCCAGCAATTTTTGCTGTATCACCTTTGCGTCAGCGTGATTGCCTGCCAAAACGGCATCATACAGCTGCACACACATGTCTGGCAGAATATTGGCTACGGCTAGGGTTCCTCCTACTCCACCCAGCGCCAAAGTAGCATAGAGGAAGCTGCCAGAGCCGGCAAACACGGAGAAGTCGTCGTCGGTGTTAGCGATGATCTCTGCAATTTGCACGATGTTGCCGCCACTATCCTTGACGCCGACGATGTTCTTATGTTTGGATAAGCGAGCGATCAAGCCAGAGGACATGTTCAGGTTGGTGTTCCGAGGCATGTTGTAAAGCATGATCGGGATAGGCGATGCATCCGCCACTTCAGTAAAGAACCGTTCTAACACTGGCTCAGTCATGTTCCCTTTGTAGTAATGGGGAGTGACCACCAAGGCGGCGTCTGCCCCTACGCTGGCCGCATGACGGGTGAGTCGGATAGTATCCCTGGTGGACTCACATCCGGTGCCAGCGATGATCCGCTTGCCGGGTGCGGTGTGTTGGCGGACAAACTCAACCAGTCGCATCTTCTCATCCATGTCCAGCAGCGCGAATTCGCCGTTGGAACCGAGCACCACTAAGCCAGCTAGACCGGTAGCCGAGTAACGTTCTAGATTGAATTTCAGCGCCTGGTAATCGATCTCGTCATTTTGAAACGGCGTAGCGATCGGTGCATAGATACCAGTAAACATTCAGATACCCTCCTGTCTATTTCATGTGCTCCGCGAAGACCTGGCGCATCGTGGAGACAGCCTGCTCGCCGTCCGCTTTCCGCCCCATTTTTTGTAAAACATCAGCCATAATGCGCAGAGCCTTGTCAAAGTCATCCAAAGTAGTATTGCCCATGTGTCCAATACGGAAGGCCTTTCCAGCCAAGGCGGCCAGCGCACCAGCCACAACCACGCCCCGCTCAGCCAAAGCGCTGCGGAACTTAGCGTCATCCAATCCCTCTGGATAGACGATACAAGACAGAGTCGGAGCAGCCACTGATTCGCTGGCCAACGCTTGCATGCCATAGACAGCTAAGCCTGCTCGGACTGCGCGACCCAGCGCCCGATGACGTTGGTAGCGCTGCTGCAGTCCCTCGGCCATGATTATCTCCATCGCTTTATGGAAGGCATAGACCATGTTCACCGCCGGAGTGGCAAAGTACTTGCTGGGATCACGCATGATCGGCAACCAGTTCTTAATGTCGGCATAGTAGGCAGGGATCTGTTCCCGGCTCTCTCTGGCAGTCAAAGCTGCCTTGTTCATGCCCAGCAACAACAAGCCTGGCGGAACACCGATCGCCTTTTGGCTGCCAGTGAGCACCACGTCAATCTGATATTCAGGATTGTGACCATATGTTTTGCTCATATTCTCTTCCACAGCCGCCGTGGCACAGACGCCATCCAGGATAAACAGGGCACCGTGTTGTTTCACCAAGGGCACTAATGCATCCAGATCCGCCTCCACACCAGTGGAAGTGTCCACGTGGGTGACTGTGACCGCTTTGTACTGACGACTGTTCAGCTGCTTGGCGACTGCGTCGACGTCCACTCGTTGTCCCCATTCACTCTTCACCACATCCGCTTCGATGCCGAAGCTCTTGGCCAACTGCGGGAATCGGTCACCAAAGAAGCCCTGACTGAGCACTAGAATTCGCTCTCCAGGAGCAGCCGTGTTCACCAGCGCCATCTCCATAGCCAGAGTACCGGTGCCAGCCACCAAGAAGACCTCGCCGTCTTCAAGGCCTAACATTTCCTTCGACATCCGTAGACTGTCCGCGAACATCTTGGTGTATCGCGGATCGGTGTGAGCCCAGGTCTCCGCTGCCAGCGCCGCACGAATATCGTCTGTCACTGGCGTTGGCCCAGGAATCAGCAGCAGTTCTTGGTTGGGCATGAAACGACCTCCTATTGCACTTTTCGCTCTGTGAATCAAAAGGGACAGTCCCTCCTGATTCACTCGGACTACCGTCATTAGTCTTATTCTACACCTGACATATGACTCCTGCATCATGCTTTGTTAGCGGCAGAAGCTATCTGATCTGCGCGCCCCGGGAATTGTTGACATTGGCACTCTTGTTTACATAAAGTATAATAGCTGCACAGAGAAAAAGAGTTGGGCATAGAAAAGAGAACTGCCTCGCTCTACTAAGAAAACCCTGATCAAGCGCGAGATAGGCCCCTTTCTCAATAGAAAGGAGTCGTATCGTGAACAAGTTAACTCAGTTTACAAAAAAGATCGCGATCGTTTTGATGCTAGTCGTCGCTGTTGCCACTGCTGTTCCCGGTTTGCCACTGCAGGGTTCTGCGGAAGCCGCAAGCACCAGTACCGGCTATAGGCTCTATCTGACCTCCAGAAGGTATCTGGGACGGAGGTACGTCTTTGGCGCCACCGGCCCTCGCTACTTCGATTGCTCTGGTTTCACTCGCTATGTCTACCGGCTCTACGGTGTCTACCTGCCGCGCACAGCCGCTGCACAGTCCACCCGTGGAAGCTACGTATCCAAGGGCAATCTGCGCTATGGCGATCTGATCTTCTTCCGCAACACCTACAAGAGAGGCATCTCTCACGTGGGACTGTATGCAGGCAATAATCGGATCATCCATGCGTTCCCCCGTCGTGGCGTGACTATCGATTCTCTGTCCAACAGATACCTGCGCGCTAAGTATGCTTTCTCTAAGCGAGTGCTTCGCTAGTTGAAACGAGTGAGCAAAGTAAAACAACAGGGCCACGTGTCGTGGTCCTGTTGTTTGTCGTTTTGAGGCTATACCGAAAAATCCAACTGCCAGTTGTCAGCGGCTACCGCTGCCGGAGTTGCCACCGCTGCTATTCCTGGACTTGAGCTCTTGATAATAAACTGCTGCGCAAGCTAACAACGCCGCAATCAAAGGGCTGACATCAGAACTGAAGCTTAAGGATACATCTTTGCCTAATACATCGCCGCCGGTTCTTCCGGTTAGCGTTCCGGAATCAGTCAGTTGCAGGTCGCAACTGAAGCCAAAGATATCACCGCCGCAGCGTCCCCTAATTCGATCTCCAAACTGTTCCAGCCGCACATCGATGCCTCCAATTGCTCCTCCGAGGCGGCCATGCAACGTCCTGCCGAACAGTTGTGTGGCTATGTCTCTTCCATCCAGGAAGCCGCCCATGCGGCCAGAGACATTCTGCCCGGCGATCTGTAGTCGCAGATCCCAGCCAATAATGGGACCACCAATCCGTCCGGAGATTGACGCGGAGTCCGTGCGACAGTTGATATCCAACCCGACAAAGCCTCCGCCGATGCGTCCCACTATCTGTCCCATCTAGCATTCCCTCTTCCCTTAGCGATCTTCGCTCTGTCTATCACTTCATACGTGATCCGTGCTCTATTTGTTTCGCGAAGGGCTATTGATGATGTTCAGACAGTCGCTATGCGGCTGTTTGGGCTGGTCGTCGTTCTCGGGCTTTAGCTGAAAGGTCCAGGCCTTCTCTAAACCATCGTTCCGGTCGAACAGGTTTTAGGCTATAATCAGACGTAATTGAATGTGAGGGGAAATGACCGATGTATCGTGCCAAGAAGATCAAGACTGCGGACAAGAAGTTGTTCTATCGGGCCGTCAACCATCTGTTGCACAATCTGGTCTCCGATCAGCCGGATTGGCTGCCTAATCTCTGCAATGCTGCTGCTCTACTAGGCGATCAGCTCGAGCAAATCAACTGGGTCGGATTTTACATCCTGCAAGGGGAGCAACTGGTACTGGGGCCGTTCCAGGGAAAGCCGGCCTGTACACATATCGCCCTGGGAAGCGGAGTCTGTGGCACAGCAGCAGAACAGAAGAAGACCTTGGTTGTGCCGGATGTAGATCAATTTCCCGGTCACATCGCCTGCGACTCGGCCTCCGCCTCAGAAATCGTTGTGCCTATGATCACAGCCGACGCGCAGTTGCTTGGGGTACTAGATGTCGATAGCCCCGTGAGGAACCGATTCGACCAAGCGGATGCCTCGGGGTTGGAGCAGTTTGCCGCTCAGTTGGCGGTTCTACCTGGTTGGCCTCGGAAATAAAAAAGAGCCCCGACTAAAACAGGGCTCGAATCACACGTTCAGCTTCTCCGCTGACCACTTTGTAGAACACCTCTACCCCGTCGCGGGTACCGACAATCACCCCTGCCGTGCGTAGCCGAGCTAGGTGTTGTGAAATCGTGGACTGAGGGATGCCCAAGCATTCTTGCATGCTGGTCACATTACATGAACCCTCGCCCAGCAAACCGCGCACGATGCATAATCTCATAGGATGCGACAATACCTTCAGCAATTCGGCCTTCCTATTGGCCTTGTCAAAGTCTTGCCTCGCCTGTTCCATTCCCTTGTTCATCTTTTCACCACCCATTGATACAATTGTAACATAGTAGTATTCCGTTGTGAACAGATGCTACAAATAACTAATTATTTTCCTGATTAAATTTTGGCAAATAGCCGAAATATCTGGGCGTACTCACGTATTGCCAGCCTTCTATTTGCTTGTTAAGCCCTTGTCAATAAAAGAAGTTGGAAAAATGGCGAAGGTTGGGAAGGAAAAGAGGTGCTGCAAGTAGAATCGCTAAATGGTGGGCCAGAATCATTTTTGAAAGGAGGCGTGATCATGTTTGGACGCAAGGTATTAGCACTCAGCTTAATCCTGATCCTCTGCTTTGGCGCAGGCACAGCCCTGGCGCTGGACGAGAATCCCCCATCGGAGCAGCTGTTGCGCTTGACCGCAAGGGCAAACGCGACGGTGGAAAGGCTCGTGGACAATGCGGTAGCTACTGCCGCCAGACTAGACGATCTTTATGACAGCGGTAGGTTGCCCTACCAAGCATACTACAGTTCCACTCAGGCCATTGCTAACGCGTTAGTGATCTCAACGGAGGCGGTACTGCGGCCGGTTAAGATGATGGCAGACCGCGAAGGCGTCAGTTGGAGCTGCGTGTATGAAGAAGTGCAGATTGGACCACACACAGTCCTGGTAGACCCCATCTACGTACCAGGCAACGCTAGCTAACGTAGATTAGACATGAATAAGAGGTGTTGAGCGGTGAAGGGCATGCGGATAACAAGAAGTGGAGATTGCCTGGAAGTGGTTTCTAAGAATAACACCACCGTAAAGCTTCTAGCCAGGGCAGGCGAAATGGAAGTGATGCTGCAAACCATTACGGCAAACCAACCTTTCACACTCACGCCTTGGTGTGGGACCGAATTCTTCTACATACTGGATGGAAGTCTGGTTTGTACCATCGATGGTGATGAGACAACGCTAGGGCCGGGCGACTATTTGCAGGCAACCCAATTGGTTCAGCCTGCGTATTTTCGCACGGTGGACAAATTGACGATTCTCTACCTAGCTTCACCTCCTGTGTTCAGTTACGTCAGCGAGACAATTCGCAAGTGGCAGGACTTGGCGACGGACATTGAACTGAAGGATATGTACACAGAGGAACATTGCCAGCGCATCCAGAGGATCGCCACCCGCATCGGCGAGCGCCTGCGCCTGTCCGGTGGTCAGATGCAGCGTTTGATCGATTCCGCCTACCTCCATGACCTAGGCAAGACGGTTGTTCCAGAGGAAGTCCTGGCTAAGCCTGGCAGACTTAGCGAGGAGGAGTGGGAGCACATCCGCCGTCACCCTACCGCTGGACGACAGATGCTGGAGGAAACCTTCCTGGAAGAAGTCGGTCAGGTGATCGAACAGCACCACGAGCGGGAGGATGGCCTCGGTTATCCTCTCGGGCTGACCGGCAAGGAGATCAGCATTGAAGCGAAGATCATTGCCGTGGCTGACGCCTTTGACGCCATGACCAGCGACCGCCCCTACCGCAAGGCGATGTCCGCTGAACAGGCCCTGGCAGAACTGGTTCGCCTGAGGGGAGAGCAGTTTTCGCCAGAAGTGGTTGATGCGTTCATGCAGATTGTAGAGGAGGAGGGTCAGTGGCCTCCCGCCGAAGAATAGGTACAAGCTGATTGTCTAGGACAGCAATCACTCGATCGCCCGCAACACCTTTGGTGTTGCCAGTCGGTAAGCAAATGGCCAACGGGAGCAGCTTTGCTCCCGTTTTTTTGTGCTGGTAAAACGAAACAAAGGGCTTCGGCGGCTGCCGAAGCCCTTTGTCATACCCGCTGTTATTCTACGCCCCTGAAGGCTAGCTCCTCTTCCAGTTCGATGGCCCGGTAGGCACCGCAAGCCAGCAAC
>CAYVCY010000065.1:0-11098 GCA_964450265.1 uncultured Clostridia bacterium | reverse complement strand
AAATAAATGACAATTTAGTTTAATTCTCTTCTCTTAATGTTCATTAAAGTATACCATGTCCACTAGTCATAACTATTATGTATCCAACAAAATGCAGGTAGTTCAACCCATTTTTATTCTTGTCGAACTATCCTTTTGTAAATTAAATATTTATTAACTTGACAGCACAAGAAATCTGACAATATAATAACATAGGGTAATATTAAATAGAAATTCACTTCTATTTTCTAAAAGGAGACCGTACAATGGGAACTGTTTTACATGGTAAAAAGGGCTTTTCAGCATCTAATCTTCAACAAGAGATATTAAAGGTTGTTAACCCTGTAATCGATACCGCTTTAACACGATTTAAAGACTCAACTTGGTTTGACATGAAGTTTGATCCTGCAACTGGAAAAGATTCTTATGACAAAAACGAATGGTACAGTAAGGATAAAATTTACTCTTGGATACAAGGAAGAGGACTGGAAACAATTGTTAGAACAATTGAGTTTAACTCTTCACTATCTGGTTACAACTTGTTTGATAAAGAAACATTAGAGGATAATGGAAGAACTTTATATGAAAAACTACTTCCATATTTTGGAGATTGGACAAAAGAAAACAAGCGCTCTTTTAGCGTACCTTTCCTACTCAGTCCCAACTTTGATCAAACGGAACGAGAAAATCCATCTCTTTCTGACGTCGCGGTTCTTCGCGGCCTTCTAACTTGGGCAAATTATTCAGATAGCCCAGAAAAACCATTTCTCATTGAAAATATGCGTATTTTGTGCAAGTCAAATTTGGTTAATGATAGAATCGACTTTTCAACTGGAAAACAATCTAATCACCTAACTCAAGGCCGAATGGTTGTCATCGGGGCATCAATGCTATTATATGAAACAACCAATAATCCAGAAGATCTTATGTTTGCAATAGATGCTATACACAACGATATGAAGTTTACCGATGACCAAGGCAATACCATGGAAGTTGTTGGAATGGGCCTTGAACTTTTAAGAAAATATGGCAATACAATAGGTGATTCTCAAGCAATTCAAGAAAAATTAAAAACACTTGGACTTGAAGTATTTGAAAAAGCTCAAACACCCAGCCAGACTATTGCTCAATCTCTTGATCCAAAAACAGGAAAACTGACAGGTAACACCAGTCCTTGGTGGTCAAGTTTTGAAACAGTACGGGCTCTTGCAGAAATTTATGCTCTTGAGAAAACCGATGTTGTTTTACAAAAGCTCATAAAACATTTTGATGCAATTAAAGTCAACTATTTACAGACCTCAACACGTATTCCAATTCAAACTGTGGATTACAACGGGAACCCCGTAGATAGTATACCTGCCACACCTGATATAGACCCTGGCTTCCATACCTGTTTGCCACTTTATGAGACATATTTAATATTATCAGACATAGCGACCATGCAAGTTGGAATAGCAACTGTTCCCATAAAGCTCAAGTTGGGAGTATTGCTTCGAGGACATACCTCAAGAACTGAAGTAGCTGATGGTATTTTGGATCCTCTTTCAATGCATACGTGTATATTCAAAACATCATTTGATATCTTTGCAGTTATTACCGCAGACCTTTGCGATATTGATGTGAAATGGATACATGCCTTATATAAAGCAATACACGTTAATTTTGGAATCAAGGAAGAAAATATAACTCTTTCAACCACCCACATTCACACCGGCCCATTTGCCGTTGCAAGTGAAGGCGTTGCTCCCGATAAAGACCTTTATAAGTCTTTAGAAGAGGCTACTTTGGCTTCGGTGAAGTCAGCCCTTACAAAAGCTGAAGCTGTTGAGATCAAATCAGGGGTAACCGAAGTTTTCGATATCGGCATAAACCGGAGAATGGTTGTCGGCGACGATGTAATGATGAAACCAAACTTTTCTGGAGATATTGACAGAAAACTAAATCTAATCGGATTTTTCGGTCAAGATAGCAATTTAAAAGGCCTTATGGCGCAACTGGCTCTTCATCCAACAACCCTTGGAGTTGCAATTCACAAACACTCAGCTGATTATCTTGGGTCTTTTTATGCTGGCATAAAAAAGCAATATGATGTGCCTATCATTGTTCTTCAAGGCGCATGTGGGGATACCAGACCTGCAATACTTTCTGAAGATAAAAAGAGTTTTGTCGATGGAGATGAAAAGGACTGTCAAAGAATTGGAAAAAAACTTTTAGAAGGAACAGTTTCAATTATGAAAAATTGGGACTCTCAAGAGTCAAAAGCCATAAAAACAGTAAGTCTTCAAAAAGAAGCAATTGCGTTAAAATTGAATGTACCTACAAAAGAAGAAGTTGAAACTTTTTTATCAGATTCAGAAAAAGAACTACTTGAAGTAGATGAGCTTACAAAAAACATGGACCCCTTCACAAAAGCTCACGATTCAACGGGTCTGTTTATAGAAAAAGCAATAGAATGGGCTGAAAACTGGTTAATAAAAGAAAAAGAAGGAAAATTAGAACATACTGTGTTAGCTGATTTCGCCCTCATGAAAATTGATGATGAAATTAGAATAGTATTTTTAACAGGAGAAGTTTTTACCTCAATCGGTGAAAACCTTAGAAAGAAATTTGCAGGTATCCCAACCCTTATTTGTGGTTACTATGAAAAATCTATTGGATACCTTCCCAATGAAAAAGCTTTTGATGAAGGTGGGTATGAAGTTGATAGAGCGTTCAGAAGTGCTGATTTCTGTGGCCCATTTGATCGAAAAGTTGAGCAACAAGTCTATGAGTTATTTGAAAGTATGAAATAATACATAGGTACAAGGAGAAAAGTATGGAAAAGTTAGCAATATTTGGTGGAAAGAAAACTATTGAAAAAGAAAATGAAGAACTATTCAACTGGCCTATAGTTACTGAAGAAGATGAAAAAGCGGTTCTAGATGTTCTGCATAACCGAGCCATGAGTGGTGTTGAAATTACGATGCAATTTGAGAAGGAAATGGCAGCTTGGCTTGGCGTAAAATATGCATTGGGATACTGTAATGGTACCTCTGGAATTCTCGGAGCTTTATGGGCATGCGGAATTGGTGCTGGAGATGAAATAATCTGCCCAAGCATGACTTTTTGGGCGAGCGCTGGCCCAGCTTTAACTCTCGGAGCAGCTGTTAACTTTGCAGATATCAAAAAGGATACCATGTGTATAGATCCTGATGATATTGAACATAGGATTGGACCTCGCACAAAAGCTATTATGGTCGTGCACTATGGTGGCCATCCCTGTGATATGGACAAAATTATTCCTATTGCAAAGAAACACAATCTAAAAATAATTGAAGATGCTTCACATGCTCAAGGTAGTCTTTATCACAATCAAATGTGTGGGACCTTTGGCGATGTTTCTGTAATGAGTCTCATGAGTGCAAAAAGTTTCGCTATTGGAGAAGCCGGCATGTTGTTCACCAATGATAGGAATATCTATGAGCGAGCAATGGCTTATGGATTCTACGAAAGAACAGGTGCTAGTTCTGAATTCTTTAAAGCCAATGTGATGATTACTGATCCAAAACTAAAACATTATGCAGGACTTCCTCTTGGTGGTTTCAAACACCGAATGCACCAAATGAGTAGTGCAATAGGTCGTGTTCAGCTTAAGTATTTTAAACAGCGATCAATGGAAAACGATAAAGCTATGAGATATTTCTGGTCTCTTCTTGAAGATATTGAATCTATTCGTCCCCATATGGTAACAGAAGAAGGCAGTTCAATGGGTGGTTGGTATTACCCTTGTGGGATTTTTGACCATGAAAAATATGAAAAGGGTGCTCTTAAGAAAATTTGTGATGCTATAAATGCTGAAGGGGTATCAGTGTGTGAAACTTGTAAAAACACGGCTCTTCATTTACATCCTGTTTTCCAAGACTTGGATTTATTTTCAACTGGTAAACCAACAATGATTAGCTTTACTGATAGAGATGTACGCCAAGGGAAAGGAGCTTGTCCTGTTTCTGAAGATATTTCAGAATTTGGTTTTGCTGTCCCCTGGTTTAAACAGGTAAACAAACCTGAAATAGAGCGCTACGCAGCTGCATTCAGAAAAGTATTTTCCCAGCTTGATAAAATACTTGGATAAATTTTAACCTTTGTATTACTAAAGGGGCTGTTTCAAAAGTAACTTAATCTTTTGAGGCAGCCTCCTTTTATTTACAAAATCATGCAACTGTGTATATAAGATTATGGTGTTTTACGCAGTGATGTGTAGATTGCACTGCTATCAATAGTATGAGGTGAATCTGTTCATCCATCATGCTAACAAACAGATTCACCCTTCTCTAGCTGGATCTATACAGCGAGCTTAAGGATCTGTTCAATAGCATCCACATCTAATTTTTGAAAGTTTCCCAGCGAAGTGCGACCAATCATGGCCGTTTCTGCCATTTTACGGATATTTTCACTGCCAATATCAGCATCACTGAGGCGGACTGGTAAATCAAGACTGCGGTAAAAATCTTCTAACCGCTCAATAGCTGTTTCAACAATACCATCCTTGTCATCAAATGATAAACTCACATCCCAAACTCGGATTGCAAACTGTAAAAACCGATCTATATGGGTATGATAGACATATTTCATCCAAGCTGGAAATACAATTGATAAACCTGCTCCATGGGCGATGTCATACATACCACTTAGTTCATGTTCTATATTGTGGCTAGCCCAGTCTCCTACTCTTCCACGATCGAGTAGATTGTTATGAGCTATCGTTCCTGTCCACATTAATTCAGCCCGATACCGATACTCTTTGGGATGTTTTAAAGCCAAAGGACCATAGGCAATAACATTACGCATAGCACTTTCTAAGAGCCGATCAGAGAGATCATTATGCTTTTCTAAAGTAAAGTAGCGTTCCATCAGGTGGGCTAAGATATCTGAAGCACCACAGGCCGTCTGGTAAGCCGGCAGAGTATAGTTAGTTTCAGGATCCAGGATCGCAAACTTCGGAATAAGAAGTTCACTGCCGACGTCACGTTTGAGGCCCTGATCCCAATCGGTAATCACCGATGCGGTAGAGCTCTCTGATCCTGCTGCTGGAATGGTGAGCACGACGCCCACAGGAAGGGCCTCTCGCACAACAAAATCCTGCTTCATATAATAATCGTTCCAAACATCCTCATCTGGACGTAGTTTGGTACCAAATGCAATCGCCTTTGCTGAGTCGATAACACTACCACCACCCACTGCAAGAATGAGATCTATCTGCTCTTTCTTACAAAGCTCAATTCCTTCCCTTACAAGCGCAAGACGTGGATTTGGCACCACGCCAGAGAGCTCAACAACTTGCAAGCCAGCCGCTTTTAAAGAGTTGCGAACCTGCTCGTAAACTCCATTTTTTTTAATTGAACCACCGCCATAATGCAGCAGTATCTTCTTTCCATACGGCTTGGCTAAAGAGCCGAGCTCCCCAATAGTTCCCGTTCCAAAAACAATACGTGTTGGATTGTAATAACTAAAATTCAACATAATAAAAGACCTCCTCTATATTTGTGGCACACTTTCACGTTTACGTAGTATCCAAGCAAGCGCCTCTACCACTACATCATGATCTTCTTCTTGTGCTAAACCTGAAACGGTTATGGCACCCACTACACCAGTTCCTCGTAATATAATAGGAAAACATCCTCCGTGGAAAGCATATTCAACTTCATCAACATAATGTCGTTCCGCTGGACTCTGCCCTAATTGTGCTAGTTGACAACCAAGATAATAACTGGAATGACCAAATCGGGATACACTGCGCTTTTTACGCTCAATCCAGAATTCATTATCTAGGGAAGCGCCATTGGAAGACCAGTGGAACAAACAACGCCCCGAAAGGGTTATGTCTACCGCAATCGGTAGCTTTTCTTTACGGGCTTTAGCCACTATCCAAGAACCTAGACGCCAAGCAACCTCCGAATCGAAACGATTAAATTGGAGCTCGGCCTCTTGTTGCAACAACGTGTTCAAAATTTCAGACATGGGTACTCCTTACTCTGTAATATATATGCGCATTATAACACACCTGATTGACAACGTATACGCAGTACAGGAAACTCGATTGAGATGTTTTCATAGACGAAATCATGCCACTAGTAACTCTATATATTAGATAATGCATCTACTTTTAATGCACCTACAGATGTTCTAGATTGTGCACGCCAAGCAGAAAGGGTCGTTTAAATTACCCTATAGTCCAACCAGATTATACTCACTTTGTAAACCAAAAGATGTTGGCTACAGGCTATCTCCTCCGCTATACCACCATATTATGGGCATCACCCGTTAAGGTGATTCCCATATCCCCCGTCACTGGTAGTGATATAGCCCTGCTTGATGATAGGAAAAATATCCATAGATTCTTACCCTTAGGGTTGGAGATTTATCTATGAAAAAAACAACAGGCAAAGATTTAGCGATTATCCTCGGGGCGCTCCTCTTGGCGGTCGCCTCCCTCTCTCTCATTGGGAGGCTTCACATTGACAGTTCAACCGATGCTTTCATACCCCAAAAATCCCAAGTTATAACCATTAACAAAGAGATAGAACGGCAATTTGGTTCTATGGATGCTATGATGGTTGGGATTTCTACTCAATCAGGGAGTATTCTCACCACTCAATCATTAGAAATTATTGAGGCCATGACTACGCAGTTCAGTACTATAGAGGGTGTCGATTCGGTAGTATCGCTCACTAACAGTGATCATATGCAATCGAGTAGCGATGGATTCGAAGCTGTTTCACTCTATGATAAAAATGAAGCCAATTCCATTGTAAACCTCAGTAACCGTTTATCTGAATGGTCTGAAGTGTATGATGGAACCCTCGTCTCTAAAGACCGCTCAATGGCCTCTATAATTATCCAGCCTAAGGCAAACCTCAGTCAAGAGGCATTAGATGTTATTTTAAACCAACTTAAAACGATTGTTGAAGCAACTCCTAGAGATTCATTACAATTCTCCTATGTTGGTCTCCCTGTGGTCAATCAACAAATAAATGAGAGCTTGATGCAAGATATGGCTATCTTAGCTCCCATAGTAGGACTCCTTATAATCCTAGTCCTTTTCTTTTCATTTAGACGCTTTGGGGGAGTTTTTCTTCCACTTATAAGTTTAGTAATTTCAGCCTCGGTAACGATAGGGATTATGGCGATTTTAAATATTACGTTTACAATGGCCACAATGCTTGTTCCGGTTCTCCTGCTGATAGTCGGTAGTGCCTACACCATTCATGTAATGAGCCATTTCTATGCTGAAGTTGCGCTCGTCAATCGCAAGTTAGATGCAGGAGAAACACGGGTAATTATTCAAGCAGTAGTTCACCGTAACCGTCTCCCTATTATTATGGCAGGTGCTACAACAGCAGCTGGATTTATTGCCCAGTTTACCAGTCCGCTAGGACCATTTCGAACCTTTGGACTCCTCAGTGCTATTGGAGTGATACTTTCACAACTCTCCACCCTTTATTTGCTACCTGCGCTGTTACGCGTTACGTACCGCAATGGCATAGATCCGAATAAAATGCGAACTAGTCGTGAGCAAAAGCGTGCTCGTAAGGGTGGCCATCCAGTCTTTAGACTACTTACCCGGGTCTCCTTAAAGGGACGCGTTCCACTAATCATTATATCTGTAGTACTCATTGTTGGGACCGTTGCTTTGGTACCCAGTATCAAGACCGGCACCAACATGCTCGACTTCTTCAAACCTTCGAGCACTTTGGTTAAAGATACCAACCGTTTTAATGATACAATGAACGGTAGTGGGATCTTGACTGTAATGATTGATGGCAAGGATCCTGCTTCCGTCCTAACACCGCAATTCCTCACTGTTCTTGATGAGTTCTCTGCTACTATAGAGAAACTCCCTGCTGTTGGAAAAGCTCAAACAATTATCCCCTATATTAAGCGGATGAACCTGATCATGAACAAAGATACCGAACCTTATAGTAAAACAATTCAAACAGAGGCTAGTTTTGATTTCTTTGGAGGCTCTTTTGGATTAGATGCTGACTTTGATGCAGGAATAGACTTGTTTGAGACAACCAGCGAAGCAACTTGGGATCCACAAACGTACCATGAAATCCCAACAGAATCCGCCAAGTATGGTTTAGAGACTGATCAAGAATTGCAACATATGATTGCTCAATATTTATTACTCTACTCTGGCAATCTAGACAATTTCATAAACGACAGCCTTGAACCCAATGCTACATTAATCACTATTCAATTACAAAAATCTGAGACCCAAATCTTGCGCGATACCACTGCTGCGATTAACACATTCTGGACAGACCGCCTAGATAATGGTTGGGAATATTCCATCGGTGGTGGAGATGCGATAAACTTAGCACTAACTGACCTGATAACTAAATCACAGATTTATTCTCTCGTTGGTGCGTTATTGATCGTCTGGGCATTGGTCAGCATCATCTTCCGTTCTCCAGCAGCAGGCTTCCTTGGTTTAATCCCCGTTGTATTCGCTTTAATGGGAATATTCAGCCTCATGGCTCTGCTCAAAATTCATTTAGACATTATTACGAGTCTATTAGCAGCCCTAGCAATTGGTATTGGTGTCGATTATGCCATCCACTTCATTGCTGCCTACCAACGTCAAAATAACTTTGAAGATCCAAAACAGGCCCTACTACAAGTCATGAACACCACTGGACGGGCTATTGTTATTAACGCCGCTTCGGTTATTATCGGGTTCTCAGGACTCATCTTCAGCCGCTTCATGCCGATTCGGCAAATGGGAATCTTGTTTTGCATCTCAATGCTATTTGCAGGCATTTCAAGTTTAACCGTACTACCCATGGTAATACATATGTGGAAGCCAAAATTTATCTATAATCAAAATACAAATAAATCTACTAAACAAAAATCAATCACATCTAGCAAAAGGAGGATTACTCCATGAAGAGAATCAAACAACTGTTTATTATAGTCGCATTAATCATGCTCCCTACCTTGGTATTTGCTGAGACAGGAACAGAAATTATGCAACGAGTTCAGGATGTTCAAAAGGCAGATAGTTCTGCTATGGATATCCGATTAGGGCTTATTGAGTCCAACGGAGAAGTGAGGGAACGACGAATTCAAACGTTAACCTTAACTGAAAACGGTCTAACAAATACAATTACCGTGTTTCTAGCGCCCGCTAGTGTTAAGAACACCCGTTTTCTGACCCGTCAACGCAGCGAAGGTACCGACGATCAATGGATCTACCTCCCCGCTTTGAGCCGTGTAAAACGAATTGCCGCCAGTGAAGGTGGGGGTTCTTTCATGGGTAGCGATTTCTCCTTTTCAGATATGGCTTCAACCACATACGACACTGATGAAGCAAACCATACCCTTATTGGGGAAGAAACTCTGAATGATAGGAGTACTTTTATTATTGAATCGGTACCTATTACCGCCTCAGATTATGGAATGACTAAGATCTGGGTCGATAAAGAGACCTATTTACCACTTAAGGTAGAATTTTATGAAAAAGATGCTTCTACTTTATTAAAAAGGCTCATAACTGACGAGATTGCTTTTACTGAAGGGCGTTGGATTACAAAGTCTATCACCATGACGACAATTGCGACAAACCACAGTACACGCATCGAAATTCTGCAAGCTAAATATAATATTCCTATGAATAGTGGCTATTTCACCACCTCATTCTTAGAGACCGGGAGGGTCCTATGAAACGCTTTATTTTACCTTTAATTCTTCTGCTAAGTTTAACACTACCGTTATATGCCTTTGACGGCTTCACTGACATCTTTGATGATCCAGTAGAAACTACCACAACCGAACCTGTAACGGGAGAAACCTCCACAGGGTTTGGGATCTCGGGCACTGTTGGCTTCTCTTTTGAAGCTTTTAGTGACATTGCTAAGCCCCTAGAGGCCCAAATAGACATTGGCGGAGGCTTGAATATAGACCTCTCCTGGCGCGGTTCAATTGTCGACGCTAGCGTTAATTTATCACTTAACCCCTCTCTTCAGGATGAAACTCTCGAGTGGATTGACGTATTCACCGGCCTTTCCATAACTACCTACTTTGAAGGAGGCCGCATAGAAGTTGGCCGCTTAAAGAAAGAGTGGGGCTCAGGCGATGGTGTCCACGTAGTTGATGTACTCAACGCCCCCGACTACCGCTTTGGAATAGTCGATGACACCCTTGCCATGAAAGTAGCCGAACCCATGCTCCTTACCACAGCACTAATAAAAGGAACCACCTTTGAAATAGCCTTTAAACCAATGTTAATCCCTATGCTAAGCGAGGAAGATCCTAATGGGCGCTGGTTTATGCTTAGCGATGAACAACAACTTAAGATGAATACTATGCTTGCCCCTCCTGTAGTACTTCAAACCCCTAAGAAAGAAGATCTCGCCAAACTCTCCAAAGCTCAATATGCCGCTCGAGTAACAAGGACGCTGGGCGCGTTTGATCTGGGCCTGATTTACTATAATGGTTACTACTATCAACCAGGCTATGATTTTAGTGCCTTGATGACTCTTAATACTGTTACGATCGACTTCACCCGTGCACAGCTCTTTGGTGCTGAGGCGACCTTTATCACTGGTCCATTAACCTTTATGGCTGAAGGTGGCTTTTGGTTAAGTGAAGATATGAAGGGCACTGAGATGGGTAAATACAACAATAAATGGGTCTATTTAGCGGGAGTAGGTCTACTCGTTCCAGGCACTAGCACCTATGCGACACTGACCTATAATGGTCATTACATTATGGACTACGATGACTCTTCTCCATTAGCAGCTATGAATGCTGATAACCTGCAAGCAGCTCAATCTTCAGCTGGAAAGCGTTACATGAATACTCTGACTGCTGCGATGGAAATTCCTTTAGCGCGTGACACCGTTGTCATTCGCTTAGCAGGGACTTACCAGATTGAAACGCACGGATATGCTTTGTTACCATCAGTTACTTGGAATATTGCTGATGACTTAGTCTTTAAGGCTAACGCAAGAATATTTGGTTCGATTGGGGAAGGAGAAGATAGTCTTTTCAAGACTTGGAAAGATAATGACGCATTAAAACTAGGAATAAGCTACCTTTTCTAAAAGGAGACAACTTATGATTAGAAGCAAGCTAT
>CAYVCY010000064.1:0-11296 GCA_964450265.1 uncultured Clostridia bacterium | reverse complement strand
ATAGTTGCTTACGCAACAATCACTTTATTGCCCGCAACATATCCGGATGTTGCTAGGTAGAGACGTTTTATTCTGAATTATGTGCTAAGGGTGAACCAGACTAGTCGCTGCCTGAAAAGATCGAGGCGGCACCTGCCCCCATTTCAGTGGGAGCAAGCACCGCCCACAGGTCAGCAGTCTAGAATAGGCCGGTGATCTTGCCGTTCTCGTCGATATCGATTTCCAGCGCTGCCGGGCGCTTAGGCAGCCCGGGCATAGTCATGATGTCACCGGTGATGGCCACCAGGAACCCGGCACCTACCGAGGCGCGCACTTCGCGTACGGTGATGGTGAAGCCGCTGGGGCGAGCCAACAGCTTGGCGTTATCGGACAAGGAATACTGGGTCTTGGCCATGCAGATAGGCAGCCGATCCAATCCCAAGCGAGTAAAGGTGCGAATGGCGTTGTTGGCCTCGGGGCTGAAATCGACACCGTCGGCGCCATAGATCTCCTTGGCGATGACGGCGATCTTAGCCTTGATGCTCTGCTCCAGCTCATATAACGGCTGATAATGGGATTCCTGCGTATCCAACACCTGAAGCACCGTCTGAGCCAGCCCTTCTCCCCCTTCGCCGCCGCGGGCGAACACATCGGATAGCGCACAAGCCACTCCCAACTGGCGACACTTCTCAGCGATCAAGTCCAGCTCGGCAGCAGTGTCGGTGGGGAAGCGGTTGATCGCTACCACAGCCGGCACCTTGAACTTGGCGATATTCTCCACGTGCTTGGCCAGATTGGCAAAGCCGTCCTCCACCGCCTGCAGGTTTTCCTGACTCAGCGCTTTCTTGTCGACTCCACCGTGCAGCTTGAGGGCACGGGCGGTGGCCACGATCACCACTGCATCGGGGCGCAGATTCCCCATTCTGGAAACGATGTTCAGGAACTTCTCGGCACCCAAGTCGGCACCGAATCCGGCTTCAGTGATGAAATAATCGGCCAGCTTCAGCCCCATCTTGGTCGCGATCAGGGTGTTGGTGCCGTGGGCGATGTTGGCGAAGGGGCCGCCATGGACGAAAGCCGGACCGTGCTCCAGGGTCTGCACCAGGTTGGGCTTGATGGCATCCTTCAACAGTACGGTCATGGAGCCCTGGACACCTAGGTCGGCCACGGTGATCGGTTTACGGTCGTAGGTGTAAGCGACGATCATCCTGGCTAGTCTAGCCTTCAGATCCATCAGGTCGCTGGCCAGGCAAAGGATGGCCATCACTTCCGAGGCCACGCTGATGTCGAAGCCGTCCTGGCGAGGCACGCCGTTGGTATGGCCGCCCAGACCGATGATGATGTTGCGCAGGGCGCGCTCGTTCATATCCATTACCCGGCGAATGACGATCCGCCGCGGGTCGATATTCAATTCGTTCCCCTGCTGCAGGTGATTGTCCAAGACAGCGCAGAGCAAGTTGTGGGCGGTGGTGATGGCGTGCAGATCGCCGGTAAAGTGCAGGTTGATGTCGGCCATCGGAACCACCTGCGAATATCCGCCGCCGGCTGCTCCGCCCTTGACGCCGAAGCTGGGGCCGAGGGACGGTTCACGCAAGGCGATCATAGTCTTCTTGCCGAGTCGTTTCAAAGCCTGCCCCAACCCGACAGTGGTGGTCGTCTTTCCTTCGCCGGCGGCGGTGGGGGTGATGGCGGTCATCAGGATCAGCTTGCCGTCTGGTTTGTCCTTGAGACGCTCCCAAACCGAGAGATCTACTTTCGCTTTGTAACGGCCAAACAGCTCCAGATCGTCTTCACCGATCCCGACCTGCTTGGCGATCTCCACTACGGGCTGCAATTTAGCCTCTTGAGCTATCTGAATGTCTGACTTCACGTTGTGTCCTCCTTATGCCTAAAGTTTTTCGTCGCAGATGCACTGCACCGTTTGATGCAGCTGATTTCCCTGCTGTACCAGCTCTGCCACTCGAGCGGCCGTCTGCTCAGCCCAGCCGTCCTGGGGCAGCGACTTTAGATTGATGCGCACATTCAGCAGGGCGGAGTGCAGAGCGGCATGAGCCGCGATTCCACCGACGGCCGCATCGGAAATGGCGTTGACGTTGCCCTGTTTGCCGGCTTGCTCGGCCAGCCGCAACACCCCGATGGCCGCATCAGCGATCTGCAGCGGTACGCCGCAGGCGGCGCGCAGACTTTCATCGATGGCCTGCTTGCGGGCAGCCTTTTCCTCGGCGGTGGCTTTGGGCAGTTTGTAAGCTGCCATCACCATGTCGTAGGCCTCGGTATCCTGGCTACAGAGCAGCAACAGCTGCTCTTGTAGCTTGCCGACAGACTGGATCATCTCCTGCATTTCGGCTTCCACTGCTGCGTACTTCTTGCGGCCTACAGTGAGATTCCCCACCATGGATACCAGGGCGGCTCCTAGAGCGCCGATCAGGGCAGCGGCGCTGCCTCCTCCCGGAGTGGGGTCTCCCCCCGCTAGTTCGTGTACATATTGATTGATGGTATGCTGATCGAATCTCTTCATTGCGTTTCACCTCTTTTGATGTTCGGCATTCTTCTGAACTGAACCTTTCGCCCTGCTAGTAGCAGAGCACCCCATCCTTAACCACCTGGCGCCCCCGTTTGAACACATGCTGTACTAAGTTTACCCCAAAATGATAGGCGACAAAGTCCAGATTGGGAGCGTCGTAAACCACAAAGTCAGCCAACTTGCCCGGCTCCAAGCTGCCCACGGTGTCGGCTTGACCGATGGCATGGGCCGAATTGATGGTTGCTGCAACCACCGCCTGAGCCGGCGTCAATCCAAGGCTCTGCCAAGCCAGAGTGAGCACCATCTGCATCGACTCGGTGGGGCAGGTGCCCGGGTTGAAGTCGGTGGCCAAGGCGATCGGCAAATCGGCGGCCAGCATGGCCTCGATGTCCGGCAACTGGCGACTCCGCAGAGTGAAGCTGGTCCCAGGCAACAATACGGCTACGACGCCGGCCAAAGCCATGGCCGCGATGCCTTGCTGGCTGGCGTAAAGCAGGTGATCGGCAGACACCGCCCGCAGCTCGGCGGCCAGCTCTGCCCCGCCAAAGGAGACCAATTCGTCGGCGTGGAGCTTAGGCATCAGGCCCAACTCTGCTCCCGCTTGCAGGATCCGCCGACTCTGTTCTACCGAGAAGACGCCTTTCTCACAGAAGACGTCACAGAAGCTAGCCAGATCTTCCGCCGCCACGGCAGGCAGCATCTCTTCGATCACCAGCTGCACATAGTCGTCGGTGCGTCCCTCGAACTCGGGCGGCACGGCGTGCGCCCCCATGAAGGTGGAAACGACATCCACCGGGTGCTCTCCATTCAGCCTAACGGCCGCTCTGAGCTGCTTCAGTTCACTATCTTTGGTCAGGCCGTAGCCGCTCTTGGCCTCCACGGTGGTGGTGCCATAGAGCAGCATGCGATCCAGGCTCTTCTCTGCCAACTGTGTCAGCTCGTCCAGGCTAGCTGCCCGAGTGTGGCTGACAGTGCTCAATATCCCCTGGCCGGCGGCTAAAATATCCAAATAGGACTTGCCTTGCAGCTTCATGGCCAACTCCCGCTCCCGCCAACCGGCAAAGACCAGGTGAGTATGGGGATCGACGAAACCGGGCAAGATCGTGCGGTTGCCGCAGTCCAAAACCTCGGTTTCGGGCCCGATATGAGCACCAGCTTCGTCGGTTTGGCCCAGGGCGAGCACTCGCTCGCCTTTGATGGCCAGAAAAGCCTGTTCATAAGTAGCCAAGGACCCTAACGCCCGCCCTCCCTGAGGACGGGTGGAGTGTCCTTCGGTGGTGGCTAACTGCAAAATATTGGTCAGCACCAAGTCTGCAGACCGATTGTTATTCTTGGCCATGCAAATGGGTCTCCAGCACCTGTGCCGGGCTGAAGGATTCCACCTTCAGCGCCTGCAAGGCGACATCGAACAATGCTTGCATGGGCAGGAGCCCGATGATCTCGCTGCCGACAATACCCACGCCGACCTCGGCGGCGGCTGCTGCAATCGCTTGGTAGGCCTGGTACATGCCGGTGACAGTGTAGTCCACCAGGTTCATGCTCACTTGCGCCAGGTTGCGCTCGCTGAGCATCACCCCCAGTGCCTTCACCGCTTTGAGACCACCGCTGGACTCGCGAATCTTTTTAGCGATGCGTTTGGCCAGCTTCAGATCTGAGGAATCCAGGTTGACGTTGAAAGCGACCAAAGGCGGCCTGGCACCAACCACGGTAGCACCGGCGGTCGGGTGCATGCGGATCGGACCGAAGTCCGGATGGCGCTCTGGAGTCTGAATGGACTGACATAATCCCTCATATTGACCGCGACGCACGTCAGCCAGATTGCGCCGCTCGGGCCGCCGGGCTGCCCGCTCATATAGATAGACCGGTATGTTCAACTGATCGGCGATGCGCTCACCCAGACGCTCGGCCAAAGTGACGCATTCCTCCATGGTCACGCCGGCCAGAGGCACAAAGGGGATCACATCGGTAGCCCCGATGCGGGGATGTTCGCCTTGGTGACCGGTCATGTCGATCAACTGGCTGGCTTTGCTGCAAGCGCGAAAGACCGCCTCGCTCACCGCCTCCGGTTCTCCCAGGATAGTGACTACCACCCGATTGTGGTCGTAGTCCGACAATACATCCAAGACTACCGCGCCGGACACTGATTTTGCTGCGGCCACAATCTGGTCGATCACTTCTGGCCGACGTCCTTCACTAAAGTTAGGTACACATTCCACTACCCGCATGATACTTTCCCCCTTATTTCAGCATCGGGATGCTTACGCCCCGCTCTTTGGCTGCCTTGATGGCCAGATCATAGCCGGCGTCGACATGACGCATCACTCCAGTGCCAGGATCTGTGGTCAGCACCGTCTGCAAACGCCAGGCGGCATCGTCGCTGCCATCGGCAACCACCACCATGCCGGCGTGGATGGAGTAGCCGATGCCTACCCCGCCGCCGTGATGCACGGAAACCCAGCTGGCACCGGAGATGGAATTGAGCAACGCATTGAGAATGGGCCAGTCGGCGATGGCGTCGCTGCCGTCCTGCATACCCTCGGTCTCCCGATTGGGAGAGGCGACAGAACCGGCATCCAGATGGTCGCGGCCGATCACGATCGGCGCCTTCAATTCACCGCTGCGCACCATTTCGTTGATGGCCAGGCCAAATTTGGCCCGCTCGCCGTAGCCCAGCCAACAGATGCGGGCCGGCAGGCCCTGGAAGGCTACTCGCTCTTCAGCCATGTTGATCCAGCGGCGCAGGCGGTCATCCTCTGGGAACAGCTCCAGAACCTTACGGTCGGTCTTCAGGATATCTTCCGGATCCCCCGAAAGCGCCACCCAGCGGAAGGGGCCCTTGCCTTCGCAGAACAGAGGGCGGATATATGCTGGCACGAAGCCAGGGAAGTCGAAGGCATTCTCTACCCCGTGTTCCTTGGCCTGCTGGCGGATGTTGTTGCCGTAGTCAAAGACGACTGCGCCTTGTTGTTGCATGTCCAGCATCGCCTGCACGTGGCGCACCATGCTGGCATAGGAGCGTTTGAGATATTCTGCCTGATTCCGGTCACGAAGTTCCAAGGCTTGCTGATAGCTGATCTCACCGGGAACATAGCCATTTAGGGCATCGTGGGCAGAAGTCTGATCGGTAACCATATCCGGAATGCGGCCACGGCGCACCAACTCCGGAAATACGTCAGCCGCGTTGCCCAACAAACCGATAGAGATGGCCTTGTCGGTAGCCAAAGCGTCGTCCACCATGGTCAAGGCTTGGTCAAGATTGTCAGTCCAGGTATCCAGATAGCGGCTGTCCAGGCGTCGCTGAATGCGATTGCGATCCACTTCCACCACCAGGGCCACACCCTCATTCATGGTCACAGCCAGCGGCTGGGCACCGCCCATGCCTCCCAATCCGGCAGTGAGGACGAACTTGCCCTTGAGCGAACCGCCGTAGCTCTGACGGGCGGCCTCGGCAAAAGTCTCGTATGTACCCTGCAGGATGCCTTGGGTGGCGATGTAAATCCAGCTGCCGGCAGTCATCTGGCCGTACATAGTCAGTCCCTTTTTCTCCAGCTCCCAAAAGTTGTCCCAGTTACCCCAAGCCGGAACCAGCATGGAGTTGCTGATCAGCACGCGGGGCGCCCGGTTGTGAGTGCGGAAAACCCCAACCGGCTTGCCCGATTGCACCAGCAAGGTTTCGTCGTCAGCCAAGCCCTTCAGTGCGGTCACGATGGCATCGAAAGCCTCCCAATTGCGGGCGGCTTTGCCGGTGCCGCCGTAGACGATCAGCTGATCCGGCTTTTCAGCCACCTCTGGGTCCAGATTGTTCATCAACATGCGCAGCACTGCTTCCTGCTGCCAACCGCGGCAGGAAATCTCGGTTCCTCTAGGGGCTTTGATTACACGGGTCATTTAGATGATACCTCCTTAATCGTTAAAGTTAAAGAAATGAACAAAGTTTTTTGTTTGTTAAAAGGTTCACGTTAATTTTGCGTTCCGATTCGTTCCATGAGAACTGTGAGAGATAAGTCTCTGTCGGTCAGGGGACACACCTCTGCAGAGAAGCGCGCTTCGTGGGCCGAGGTATGTCCCCAAGGGATGGGTAACTCGTTCCATTAGGCCTCTGAGAGATAACTCCCTGTCGGTCAGGGGACACACCTCTGCAAGAAGCGCGTTTTGTGGGTAGAGGAATGTCCCCAATGGATGGGTTAGGCTTCTAGTTAAGCTCGGGTAGTAGGCTAACGGTTACGGCTTCTAGTAGCTTGCCGGCGGTGATCAGGGCGGTGGCATGGTTGATGTCTGGGTACATAGTGCGATCTTCCGCCAAGGGGGGTATCTGTTGGCGCAACAGGCGGTGGGCCGGCGCGGTGGACGGCGAAAGCTGGCCGTCACCGATCAGATCGACCGCCTGACAGGCCGATAGATACTCGATTCCCAGCACGTTTCCGGCGTTGGCCACCACTTGGCGCAGCTTCCTGGCAGCTATCGTGCCCATGCTGACGTGGTCCTCCTGGTTAGCCGACGAAGGAATGGAGTCCACGCTGGCCGGATGGGCCAAGACCTTATTCTCTGAGACCAACGAAGCGGCGGTGTATTGGGCAATCATGAAACCGGAGTTGAGCCCCCCCTGCTCAGTGAGAAAGGCAGGCAACCCGGAAAGCTGGGGATTGACCAAGCGTTCGATCCGTCGCTCCGCTATATTCGCCAATTCGGCTACGGCGATGGCTAAATAGTCTGCCGGCAAGGCGAGTGGCTCGCCGTGGAAATTGCCGGCAGAGATGGTTTCGCCGTCGTCGGCAAAGATCAAGGGATTATCGGTGGTGCTGTTGATCTCCGTCTTCACGATCTCATACACGTGACGCCAGCCATTATAGATCGCACCATGCACTTGCGGCAGACAGCGCAGCGCGTACGCATCCTGCACCCTGATTTGGCCGGGCTCTGTAGTCAAACTGCTCCCTTCCAGCAGCCGGCAAAGTGCTTCTGCAGTGAGTACCTGCCCTTGATGGGGCCGTACCTGACTGACCCTGGGGTCGAAGGCTTTAGGGATGCCCCGCAACGCCTGCACCGTCAGGCTGGCGGTGACGAGGGCGCTCTGCTGCAGGATATGAGCATCGTAGACAGCCAGGCAGAGCAATGCCAGCATCACCTGCGTGCCATTGATCAGCGCTAGTCCTTCCTTGGAAGAAAGGCTGATCGGGCTGAGACCAGCCGCTGCCAGCGCATCTCCCCCGTTTAATTGTTTGCCTTTGTGCTCGGCTTCTCCTGCTCCCAGCAGCACTAAAGCTATATGCGACAGCGGTGCTAGGTCGCCACTAGCCCCCAGCGAGCCCTGCGAAGGCACAACTGGGGTCACGCCCTGGTTGAGCATCTGAAGCAACAGCTCGATGGTCTGCAAACGGATGCCAGAGAATCCCTTGGCCAACGAGTTGGCGCGCAGCAGCATGGCTGCCCGCACCACCTCTTGGGGCAAAGGCTCCCCCACACCACAGGCATGGGACACAATCAGGTTTCGCTGCAACTGGCCAGATGCGTCCTTGTCGATGTAGGTATCGGCAAATTTGCCGAACCCGGTGGTGATGCCATAGACCACGGCCTCCTGCTCCACCATCTGCTCCACCAGCTGGCGGGACTGGTGCACGCGCTCCTTGGCGGCAGCGGTGAGGGCGACCGCCTCGCCCTGTCGGGCCACGGCCACTACTTGTTCTAGCGTTAAGCTCTCCCCGTCTAGATGGATCATTTTGATCACTCCTCTTCGTTCCATTCAGTCTATGGGAGACAACTCACTGTATGTTTGGCGAGATGGGCTTTACCTTCTCTTCCTAATAAGCGCTATTGGGGTTTGGGCGGTGCTGTCACCCAGCGGGTTATCAAGCACCAGCAGGCGGATGAAATCTGGGCTCAGCCCAGGCGAAAGGGCGGTCACCTGCACTTCGCCGGGACGCTGCACGGAGACGATAGCCACCCTGTAACCGGTGCGCTTCCATAATTCGCGGGCCAAAGCGTCCGGCTGCCGCGGCGGCAGGATCAACTGATCGTGGTAGACTGGCAGGTCCGACGGCTGGCCGATGCGAAGCAAGCCCCTCGCGCCGGTTCGCAGGGCCATGCTGACTTGACCGATAATGCTGCGCCAAAGGAACACGGCCGTGCTCCCCAATAGGGCCAAAGTGCCGTCGTGCTGCAGAGCCGCTTGCATGACCAGGGGATGCACTAGTGGCGCTTGCTGAGACATCTTGCGCCAAATGCCAGCCAAGACAGCCGCCAATCGGCTGGCCTGAATGCTGGAAAGAGGCATCATTCTGCCTTGGCAGGCCGATACCGCCCGGCTAGAAAGCAAGATGATGTCGCCTGGTCTGATGTCTGGCAGAACTACCTGCTCTACCAACCGCGCGATCTGATCCCCAGGCACTAGCACACGGGTGCGATAGAGCAGACGGTCAAAGCTAGAGCCTAAGCAGGTGCGGCGGCTGACAGCGGTAACAGGCACAGAGGCGTCCTCCTTTTGGTGTGAGATATTGTCCTCAGTTTATGCCATAATGTATAGTGAAACTCTCTGTCGGTGATTCTTCTGCCTTTACTGTGGAGAGATAACGCTCTGGATGTCAGGGGACACACCTCAGCAGAGAAGCGCGTCTTGTGGGTGTGAGGTATGTCCCCATCGGGGGGCCGATCGTTCTAGCAACAGATGGCACAGTTGCCATTAGTTCCAGTGAGTTAGGAGGTGGGATGGGAAAAGTAACAATGTGGGTTTGCTCTCGCTTCCCATTTCCCACGTCGCACTTCTCAAGAATGTCCCCATCGGGATGGATAACTCGTTCCATCAAGTGGCTCCCTGCTTAAGTCTCACACTTCTCAAACAGGTTCCCCTTGAAGGAGGTAAACGATGTTAGCTGTACACAAAGAGCTGCTCCCCCGCTATCGCCGCTATTTCGTTGCCGCGGCTATGCTATTTACTCTGGGCTTAGGACTGGGCATCCTGACCGCGGTCTATTACCCCGATCTGATCCTTGAGGCCTTTCAGATGATCGGCGAACAACTGGCGCAGCTGGGCGAAGACATCCTAGGGGGCCCCCTAGGGCAGGGCATCCTATTCCTGTTCTGGCACAACCTGCGGGCAGTTCTGCTGGTGGTCTTCCTGGGCCTAGCGCTAGGTGTTTATCCCGCCTTCTCCATGCTCTTCAATGGCCTGATCATCGGGGTGGTGGGCGTTATTTCGGTGGGAAGCGCCTCTTGGGCAGCTTTTCTGGCCGGAATTGTCCCTCACGGCGTCTTTGAAATCCCGGCCCTGCTGCTAGGTGCGGCCATCGGCATGCGTTTGGGATTAGGGCCACTGCTGTCCAGGAAGAGAAGCACATTCGCCACCTCTGGCCCGACCACCTGGAGGGGTTATGGTCAAGAGCTGCGCGATGCGGTGGTGCTGTTAACCTTATCGATATTCTTGCTGGCTCTGGCTGCGATCGTCGAGGTGGCAGTCACTCCCCACCTGATGCAATTCTGGCTATAGCGCTAGGTCGGTAGTAAGACCACTGCCCTGCAGTACGGTAACAGGCTAAAGCGAAAGGAGCAACCCAAGCGGGTTGCTCCTGGTTATTTCCCAACAACACCCAAGGTGTTGCTATGGCGTGTCGGAATCCTGGGGGTTCTTTGCATTCTGCATTTCCTCCATGATGCTCTCCACTTCCTCGCCCTTCAGCGTCTCCTTTTCCAGGAGAGTCTGGGCCAGACGGTTTAACTCGGGCAGATGCTCTTCGATCAGTTGCTCGGTCTCTGCATAGCAGTCCTCAATGATCTGCCGCACTTCGCGGTCGATGGCATAAGCTATCTCCTCGCTATAATTGCGCTGCCTGGAGATATCCCGACCCAGGAAAACCTGCTGTTCTTCCTTGTAGCCAAAGGAAATCGGGCCGAGCTGCTCGCTCATCCCGTACTCCATCACCATACGTCGAGCCAAATTGGTGGACTGCACCAGGTCGTTTTCGGCACCGGTGCTGATCTCATGCAAGATCATCTGCTCGGCAACCCGTCCAGCCAAAGCTGCTTTGATCATATTCAGCATCTCGCTCTTGGTCATCATGAACCGGTCTTCCTTGGGCAAGTGAATGACCATGCCCCCGGCATTTCCACGAGGTACGATGCTGACCATGTGGATACGGTCGGTGTTAGGCAGCAGGTAGCGGACCAGCGCGTGCCCGGCCTCGTGATAGGCCACCAAGCGTCGCTCTGCCTCACCCAGCACCCGCGTCTTCTTGGCGGGGCCGGCGATCACGCGGCTGATCGATTCCTCCAATTCATCCATGCCTACCCGCCGCTTATCGCGACGAGCGGCCAACAGCGCGCCTTCGTTGACCAGGTTTTCCAGGTCGGCCGCAGTGAAGCCGGAAGTCTGCCGGGAGAGGATATCCACATTCACATCCTCTTCCATCGGCTTATTGCGGGTGTGCAAACGCAGAATAGCTTCCCGCTCTTTGATGTTCGGACGACCGACGGTCACCTGGCGATCGAAACGACCTGGACGCAATAAGGCCGGATCCAGAATGTCTGGGCGGTTGGTCGCAGCCATGACGATGATATTCTCGTTGGCATCGAAACCGTCCATCTCTACCAACAGCTGATTGAGGGTCTGTTCACGCTCATCATGGCCGCCGCCCAAACCAGCACCCCGCTGACGCCCGACGGCGTCGATCTCGTCGATAAACACAATACAAGGGGCGTTTTTCTTGGCGGTTTCAAATAGATCCCGCACCCGGGATGCGCCTACGCCGACGAACATCTCCACGAAGTCAGATCCGGAGATACTGAAAACCGGCACCCCGGCTT
>CAYVCY010000063.1:0-11354 GCA_964450265.1 uncultured Clostridia bacterium | reverse complement strand
GACCGGTACTAATAGGTCGAGGGCTTGATTTAATTCACATCACAGGGAAAACAATTCGATGATATAGGTCAACTTGCCTAATGGCAAGATGACTTACTGTGCAGTTTTGAAGGTGTTGGTTAGAGAGGAGTCGAGATCATTTTGAACGATAGGGAAGAGTCTAGATCCTTCGCTGCGCTCAGGATGACATGGTCCAACTTCCAACTTCTAACCTCCAACCTCTAGACTGTCTGGTGGCAATGGCGGAGGGGATCCACCCGTTCCCATCTCGAACACGGAAGTTAAGCCTTCCTGCGCCGATGGTACTTGGGTTCGCCCTGGGAGAGTAGGTCGCTGCCAGAATCTCTTATGGAATGGGGCCCTGGTCCCACTCCTATTCCTCAGTAGCTCAACGGCAGAGCAACCGGCTGTTAACCGGTAGGTTGTAAGTTCGAATCTTACCTGAGGAGCCAGTTTATCGGCCGCTTCGTTTACACGAAGCGGCTTTTTGCTTAGCAGTGAGTCGGGCGGGACTGTCCTTGCGGTGAGACAGAGGGCCTGTCCCCACCGTCTCGCGGCAAGGGCACCGTCTCGCGGCAGCAGCAAATTAAGGGCCAGTCCCTCCACCTCGCCCTACCGGTCAGTGTCCCAACGCAACGCACTGCCGTGAATTCCGATACCGGAAAGATTTGTACAAGCCAACTGGTTATGTTATTATAGAACATAATTTTCCGGCCATTTAAGAAGGGGAGTTGATGGGGTCATGGCGATAGAAGCGAGCTTTCAGGAGAAGTTTGGCCAAGAGGGACTGACCTTCGACGACGTTTTGTTGGTGCCGGCCTATTCTGAAGTCCTGCCAGCTAACGTGAGCACCGCTACCCAACTGACAAAGAAGATCAGGCTGCATATACCTATTCTCAGTGCGGGCATGGATACGGTAACCGAGGCTAGGATGGCAATTGCCATCGCCCGGGAGGGCGGCTTAGGAGTTATTCATAAGAATATGTCTGTGGAGAGCCAGGCATCAGAAGTCGATCGGGTAAAGCGCTCTGAGCACGGGGTGATCACTGACCCCATTTTCCTCAGCAAGGACCACACCGTGCAGGATGCTGTCAAGCTGATGGACCGCTATCATATTTCTGGCGTACCGATCACCGAGAACGGCAAGCTGATCGGTATTATTACTAACCGCGATATCCGCTTTGAAGAAAACCTGGGCCGTCCGCTATATGAAGCGATGACCAAGGACAACTTAGTCACCGCACCGGTAGGCACCACCTTGGAGGAAGCCAAGACAATATTGGGAGCACACCGGATCGAAAAGCTGCCCTTGGTTGACGATCACTTCATGCTCAAGGGACTGATTACCATCAAGGACATTGAGAAAACCCGTCAGTTCCCGAATTCGACCAAGGATTCCAAGGGGCGACTGCAAGTGGGCGCTGCGATCAGCGTCGGTTCAGATTCCTTGGAGCGGGCAGAAGCGCTAGTGCGCGCAGGCGTAGACGTATTGGTGGTGGACACCGCCCACGGTCACCATATCGGGGTACAAGACCAGGTGCGTACATTGCGCCAGCGATATCCTGGGGTGGACATTATCGCTGGGAACGTGGCTACCGCTGAGGCAACGGTGGCGTTGATTGAGGCTGGTGCTGATGCGGTGAAAGTGGGCATCGGTCCTGGATCTATCTGCACCACTCGAGTGGTGGCAGGCATCGGAGTGCCTCAGATCACAGCCATCTTTGAATGCTCTAGCGCGGCTGCCCCTTACGGCGTGCCGGTGATTGCCGATGGAGGAATCAAGTACTCCGGTGACATCGCCAAAGCAATCGGAACCGGTGCCAACGTGGTAATGCTTGGCAACCTGTTGGCGGGTACGGAAGAGAGTCCAGGGGAAAAGGAAATCTATCAGGGGCGCACCTATAAGGTATACCGCGGTATGGGATCTCTGGGTGCGATGGAGCGGGGAAGTCGGGATCGTTACTTCCAAGAGAACACCCGCAAGCTGGTTCCAGAGGGCATTGAAGGTCGCGTGCCCTACCGCGGGGCCCTCTCGGATATGATCTATCAGCTGATTGGCGGGCTGCGCTCTGGCATGGGCTACTGTGGAGCTAAAGACATCCCTGCCTTGCAGCAAACGCGCTTCGTGCGCGTTACGGCTGCCGGTTTGCAGGAGAGTCATCCCCATGATGTGACTATCACCAAGGAGTCGCCAAATTACAGCCGCTAGCAGCAGCTCCAGTTGTTCTGTCTAATTACTTTATTCACCAAACAGCAATTCCCTGCGCCTGATTAGCAGGAAAGAGCCCGCGGTTGGCGAAAATAGATCAATGACTAGCAGCATCTTTGAGTGTTGTGGACAACGAAGTGATAGTTGCGCAGCAACCGGCATCTTGTCCTACTAGCAACACCTATTAGTGTTGCGGGCAATGAAGTGATGGCTACAAGGCAACCATCAGTTTGTGCCTACTAGCAACACCTATCAGTGTTGCGGGCGAGTAGGCAGACCAGACAGGGAAAGCCGTCAGCGACGCGCGGGTGAACAGGGACGTTTGTGGGAAACGTAGTCCCATCCTCAACTGATGCGATGCTTTGCCCCGGTTTCCCACTAAGGAGGAGAATTTGTTGAAACAGTACCCTATCGACAAACTTCGCAACATCGGATTGGTTGCGCACGGTGGTGCCGGAAAGACCTCCCTGACAGAAGCACTGCTTTATACATCCAGGGCTATCGATCGCCTGGGACGAGTAGAAGATGGGACTACCGTATCCGATCACGATCCGGAAGAGACCCGGCGCACCATCTCTATCGGTGCCAGTCTGGCTCCTGTGGAGTGGCAAGGGCATAAAATCAATCTTATCGACACCCCTGGTTACTTTGATTTTGTGGGAGAAGTTCGCGGTGCTATGCGCATCTCGGATGCGGCACTGATTGTGGCTTGCGCCGTCTCCGGGGTGGAAGTCGGAACCGAAAAGGTGTGGAATTACTGCAACGAGTACGACATCCCTAGAGGGTTCTTTATCAACAAGCTCGATCGCGAGAACGCTAACTTCCAGCGCACGCTGGGTCAATTGCGTCAAACATTCGGATTGAGCGTTGCTCCGGTGATGTTGCCAATCGGCGCGGAAGCCAGTTTTTCCGGCGTGGTGGACATCGTGTCCCAAAAAGCGTATAGCTTCACTGACAACGGTCGTCAGGTGCAAGAGCAGGAGATCCCTGCCGATATGCAGGATCAAGTGGAAGAGTATCGGACCGCCTTGGTAGAAGTGGTGGCTGAATCAGACGATGAACTGCTGATGAAGTATCTCGAAGGCGAGCCGCTCACCGACGAGGAAGTGCAAACCGGCGTGCGGCAGTGCATTCAAAGCGGTCAGCTGGTGCCGGTGTTCTGTGGTTCTGCGGCGAAGAACTTGGGCATGCAGCTGGTGCTGGACACAATCGTCAGTTCCTTCCCTTCCCCGCTGCAAAGGGAAGCCGTCAAGGGAACAAATCCCAAGACTGGTGAAGAGGAAACCCGCGCCGCAGACGAGAACCAGCCTTTCTCCGCCCTGGTGTGGAAGACGATGGCAGACCCTTATGTGGGCAAGCTTTCGCTGTTTAGGGTTTATTCTGGCGTGTTCCGGTCCGATTCTTCTGTTTGGAACGTCAATCAGGAACAGCAGGAGCGGGTTGGTCAGCTGTTTGTGGTGCGCGGCAAGGGCCAAGAGGCGGTCCCTCAGGTCGGAGCTGGTGATATCGGCGCCGTGGCCAAGCTCGACGCTACAACTGGCGATACGTTGGCAGAAAAGGATCAGCCGGTGCAATATAAGGCGATCAGCTTCCCCGAGCCGGTGATGTCCCTGGCTGTCGAGGCCAAGTCCAAAGGCGACGAGGACAAGATTGGCTCCGGATTGAATCGACTAGTGGACGAGGATCCGACTTTGCTGATCAGGCGCGACGCCGAGACCAAGCAGTTGATCATCTCCGGCATGGGAGATCTCCATCTGGATGTCATCACCAGCAAACTGGCTAAGAAGTTTGGTGCAGAAGTGAACCTGATCACCCCGCGGGTGCCGTACCGGGAGACGATCCGTGGCACCACCAAGGTGGAAGGAAAGCATAAGAAACAGTCGGGCGGTAAAGGCCAATTCGGTCATGTTTGGCTGGAAATGGGTCCGGCGGAGCAAGGTGCAGGGCTCGTATTCGAAGACAAGATCTTCGGTGGATCCGTCCCTCGCCAGTATATCCCGGCAGTAGAAAAGGGCGTGCGGGAGACGATGGAAGAAGGCGTGTTGGCCGGTTATCCGGTAGTTGACGTCGTGGTCGGCTTAACTGACGGTTCCTATCATAGCGTCGACTCTTCGGAAATGGCTTTTAAGATTGCCGCTTCCATGGCCTTCAAGAAGGGCTTTATGCAAGCCAGGCCGATCATTCTGGAGCCGATCATGAGCGTGGAAGTGACTGTGCCCGAGCAGTACATGGGTGACATCATCGGTGACCTGAACAAGAAGCGTGGTCGGGTGTTAGGAATGGAGCCTAGCGGCAGTTTCCAGGTGGTCAAGGCATTGGTGCCTCAATCCGAGGTGTTCCGCTATGCTACCGATCTGCGTTCCATGACCCAAGGCAGAGCTTCCTTCACGTCTGTGTTTGCGCAGTACGAGGAAGTGCCTCAGAACGTGGCCGAGCAGATCATTGCAGAGGCAGCGAAAGAGGAATAGTGTCAGACTAGACAGTAGTGGAGTGAGGCCATTGGCCTCACTCCTTTTTTTGCTTGCCATTCCTATGCCGTTGTCTGGTATCGATCATCGCCGTCGGCCTCTCTACTTCCGCAGGCAGTTCATCCTGATCATACAGGACCCAAGCGTTGCTGAAATCGCCGCGGGCCATCAGCGGCCGATGCAATGTCTCCGTGTCATTCCAGTCCGGTTGGAGGGCCTGATAGATGGGCGCAGAATGCTGCTCCACATTCTGCGACGTGGCCCTTTTCCGCTTCTTGTCGTGTTTGGCCATGCACACCCCTCACTTTCTGCTCTTGTCTATCTTCCACCCTCCCCTTGACGGCCATGTGTCCAATTTTTGGTGATGGCGACGCAATTCTAAGAGCAAACAAAGGTCAAAGAAGGTCAAAGAGCTAGCTAGCGCGGAACATTTGGCGTTAGCGCACTAGCTGTGCCCAAATCGGGCCAAAATAGCAGGGTACGGGAGTTTGCTTGTGCCCGCCGCTGGGATATAATAGTACCAAGGTCAAAGATGGTCAGGCGAAAGAGGGGTGCAGAAGTGGCCAATCTCACGAATATGATCGAACGATATCTGAAGCAGCTGTTGCAGAACAGCGAAGAGGGCAGCGTAGATGTGCAGCGAAACCAATTGGCCGAGCATTTTGCCTGTGCGCCTTCACAGATAAACTATGTCTTAGCTACGCGCTTCCTATTGGAACACGGTTACTTGGTGGAGACTTTTCGCGGCGGCGGCGGTTTTGTGCGCATCACGCTGTTGGATTTTGATGCTAACCAGGATTGGCACCAGCTCAGCCAGTCTGTCGGAGAGAACATCGACCAGAACAAGGCAGAGGCAATCGTGTCCAGGCTACTGAGAGAAAAACTGATCAGCCGCCGCGAAGCGGCACTGATGACCGCAGTACTACAGCGGGATGTTTTGGCGGTCGGGCTGCCATGGCGGGATTCTTTGCGGGCAAATATCTTGCAGGCGATGCTTTTGGTTCTACGTCGGGGAGAATAGCTAGTGTGATAGTGGGAAGGGGGAGTACAATGATGATTTGTCAGCGATGTCAGGAGAAGGCGGCCACCGTTCATTACACCAAGGTGGTCAACGGGCAGAAGACGGAATACCATCTCTGCGAGCAATGCGCCCATGAAGGCGGCGAGCTAGATCTGTCCTTTGGGTTTGATCCCGGTTTCTCCATTCATAATCTGTTGGCCGGACTGTTGGATATGGAGGCCCACCAAAAGCCAGGCACAGCCGGCAGTCGCGGGAGCGCTCAGTGCCCTACTTGTGGGCAGACCTATAGTGAATTTGGCCGCACCGGGAGGCTTGGCTGCAGCGACTGCTACTTAGCTTTTGATAAACAGCTGGAACCGCTGTTTCGACGCATTCACGGCAGCTCCAGCCACTCCGGCAAGGTGCCCGAGCGCACCGGAGGGTTGGCCAAGTTGGAGCAATCCATCCGGCAGCTTTCGTCCCAGCTGGAGCAGGCTGTGGAGCGGGAGGATTATGAGCAGGCTGCCGCTCTGCGGGATCAGATTAAGCAGCTGAGGCAGCAATTGGCCGGGCAACCGGATGACGAGGGAGGTGACCTCTAATGCCGGGCGATCGACTATTCTCTCAATTAGCTACCAAGTGGGTTCAAGGGGAAGGCGCCTTACAGGATGTGGTGTTGAGCAGCCGGGTGCGGCTAGCGCGCAACCTGCAGGCATATCCTTTCCCCCAGCTGCAGACTGAACAGAGCGCAAATGAGATGCTGCGTCAGCTCGAGGATTTTGTCACTCTCGGCTCAGGGAAAGGCCATGCGGGCAACCTGCAGTTTCTCCCGCTCGACCGAGTGGCGGCCGTCGATCGCCAAGTGCTGGTGGAGAAACACCTGATCAGCCCCGACCTGGCCAGGAGCAAGAACATCGGCACGGCGGTGATTGTGCGGGATGACGAGGCTTTGAGCGTGATGATCAATGAAGAGGATCACCTGCGCATACAGTGTTTGTTGCCAGGTTTCCAGTTGGCTGAATGCTGGCAGTTGGCCAGCCGCCTGGATGACTTGCTTGAGGATAAGCTGGACTATGCGTTTAGCCAAGAACACGGATATCTCACTGCATGTCCCACTAATGCAGGCACCGGGCTGCGGGCATCGGTGATGATGCATCTGCCCGGTCTGGTGATCACTCAGCAGATCGGCAGTGTGCTCGCCGCCATTTCTCAAGTGGGATTGGTAGTCAGGGGCCTGTACGGCGAGGGTACCCAAGCATCCGGCAACATTTTTCAGATATCCAATCAGATCACCTTAGGACCCAGTGAAGAGGAGATCATCTCCAACTTGAGCGCTGTGATCAAGCAGATCGTGGAGCAGGAGCGGGCTAGCCGCAGGGCTCTGCAGCAGAACAGCCGCCTTGCCTTGGAGGATAAGGTTTGCCGCGCCTACGGTATTCTCACTAACGCCCGTCAGCTGACCTCTAAGGAAGCGATCGGCCTCTTGTCTGAGGTGCGGTTAGGAGCCAGCTTAGGCATCATCCCTGGGCTGAGGACTAAACTGTTGAATGAGTTGCTGGTCTTGATTCAACCTGCCATGTTGGAGCGGGCAGCCGGCGAACGGATGAGCGAGGGAGTGCGCGATCAGAAACGGGCAGAAGTGGTGCGGCGCAGGCTGGCGCCCAGTTTGAATGATACAGACTGAAAACTTAGGAGGGATATAGATGTTTCCATTAACACCAAAAGCTCAGCAGGTGATGGTCGCCGCAGAACAGGAGGCTCGACGCCTAGGGCACCAGGTGGTCGGTACAGAACACCTGCTGTTGGGATTGATGAAATCGGATGACGAGCTTGCGACCAGAGTGTTCTCTGCCCTGGGGCTAAAACAGGAACAGGTAAGCGAGGCCATTGAATCTCTGGTCGGCACAGGAGAGGCCGGCAGCGATGTGAAGGGCTACTCAGCCCGAGTGAAGAAAGTGCTGGAGATAGCACTCTACGAGGCTCGGGTGCATGGGTTCCCAGCCATCGACACTGAGCACCTATTTCTGGGATTGTTGCGAGAGGGTACCGGGGTTGCGGCTAAGGTGATGGAGAGCCTAGGGCTGAACTTAGATAAGGTGCGTGAAGCACTCAGCGGCAGCGCTGGCGGCGGCAACAACAGGCCTAAGTCAGGCAGGGGCCAGGTTGGCGGGGGTGGAAAATCTCCACAACGCGGTTCGAGTTCTACTCCTACGCTAGATTCCTTTGGGCGCGATCTGACCCAGATGGCAGAGCAGAACAAGCTGGATCCGGTGATCGGACGCAGCAAGGAGATCGAGCGGGTGGTGCAGATTCTCAGCCGACGCACCAAGAACAACCCTATACTGATCGGTGAGCCAGGAGTCGGTAAGACGGCCATCGCCGAGGGTTTGGCCCAGCGCATTTATGCCGGTCAGGTGCCGGATACCCTGATGCATAAGCGGGTGATGGCCTTAGATCTGGCCTCGATAGTGGCCGGGACTAAGTACCGAGGAGAGTTTGAGGAGCGTTTGAAGAAGGTGATCGAGGAGATCCAACAGGCCGGGAACGTGATCATCTTCATCGACGAACTGCACACCCTGATCGGTGCCGGCGGTGCCGAGGGGGCTATCGACGCATCGAACATCCTCAAGCCGGCGTTGGCCAGAGGAGAACTGCAATGTATTGGCGCGACTACTTTGGATGAGTTTCGCAAGCATGTGGAAAAGGACCCGGCGCTAGAGCGTCGTTTCCAGCCAGTGATGGTGTCGGAGCCGACGGCTGAAGAAGCGTTGGAGATCCTCAAAGGGCTACGGGATCGCTATGAGGCACATCACCGGGTGAAGATCACTGATGTAGCTTTGGAGGCGGCGGTGAAGCTCTCGGACCGCTACATCAGCGACCGGTTCTTGCCCGATAAGGCAATAGACCTGATCGACGAGGCGGCCAGTCGGGTGCGTCTGCAAGCTCATACCGCTCCTCCTAACCTGAAGGACATGGAAGAGCGCTTGGCCTTGGTGCAGCAGCAGAAGGAAGCAGCCAAGCGCGCGGAGGATTTTGAGAAGGCAGCCAAGCTGCGGGATGAAGAGCGTGAGCTGCAGTCCGAGTTGGAGCAGAAGCGAGCCGACTGGGAGAAGCAGCAGATTACGGACGAAGCAGCGGTTGGGGAGGATGATATCGCCTATATCGTCTCTAGCTGGACGGGAGTCCCGGTGAAGAAGCTGGCCGAGGAAGAAGCTGACCGACTGCTGAAGCTGGAAGAAATTTTGCATCAGCGGGTGATCGGTCAGGATGAAGCGGTGCGAGCTGTCGCTCGGGCGGTGCGTCGGGCGCGAGCTGGCTTGAAGGATCCCAAGCGGCCGGTCGGATCGTTCATCTTCTTGGGGCCGACCGGTGTCGGCAAGACCGAGCTAGGGCGAGCTCTAGCGGAGGCGCTGTTCGGGGACGAGGATGCCATGGTACGCGTCGACATGTCCGAATACATGGAGCGTCACGCCGTGTCCCGTTTGGTGGGCGCCCCTCCGGGATATGTGGGCTACGAAGAAGGCGGCCAGCTGACAGAAGCCGTGCGCCGCAAGCCCTATTCGGTGGTTCTGCTGGATGAGGTAGAAAAAGCCCATCCAGAAGTGTTCAACGTGTTGCTGCAGGTGCTGGAGGACGGGCGGCTGACCGATGGGAAAGGCCGTACTGTTGACTTCCGCAATGTGGTGCTGATCATGACCTCGAACGTCGGTGCCGAAACCATTCGCAAAGGCGGCGGCTTAGGCTTCGAGACCGGAGACAGCGATCAAGCCGGCCTCGACCAGTACGAGCGAATGAAGCAGCGGGTCACCGATCAGTTGAAGCGCAGCTTCCGGCCGGAGTTTCTCAACCGTATCGACGAAGTGATCGTGTTCCATCAACTGACTAGAGCCGAAATTCGTCGTATCGTGGATCTGATGGTGGACCAGTTGTCCAAGCGCCTTCAGGATTACGGTTTGGCGATCTCCTTCCGAGAAGCGGCCAAGGATCTGTTGGCAGACGAGGGCTACGACCCAACCTACGGTGCCCGTCCTCTGCGCCGCGCCATTCAACGGCGGGTGGAGGATGAGTTGTCCGAGCGGATGCTGGCCAACGAATTCCAGGATGGCGATCTGATCGTGATCGATGCCAGCGAAGGCAAGCTGACCTTTGCCAAAGGGCAGCCCGAGTTGAAGACAACATCGCCAGAGAATGAGGATCGATCACTGGATCAAGAACAGGATTCAGATCAGGAATAAGCCTTTGGTAAGCAAGCGCGGCGGAATTTTCCCGCCGCGCTTCGCGCCTTCTTGCGCCCCTCTCACCCTTTTGGGAGAAGTGCCGCGGGCCAGTCCCCCAGTCCCACTGTTCATTCTCGAGTCGCGGGGGCAAAGAGGATTAATGATATAATTATCTGAGGGAGGTGAGCGGATGAAGGCCAGAAGCAAGTTTGTTTGTCAGGCGTGCGGGTACGAGACCCCTAAGTGGCTGGGGCGCTGCCCGGAGTGTAGCGAATGGGGCACCCTGCAGGAGGAGACGATGCAGCGGGCGGCTGCCCCGGCTGCCGCTGGCAGGAGGAACCCCCCGGTGAGACTGCAGGATGTGCGAAGCACTCAGGTGGCCCGTCGGTCCACCGGCATCGTCGAACTGGATCGGGTGCTCGGGTCTGGCATCGTCTCCGGCGAGGTGGTGCTGGTTGGTGGCGACCCTGGTATCGGTAAGTCCACCTTGCTGATGCAGCTGGCAGGCAATATGGCGGCAGCTGGGGTCCCCGTGCTCTATGTGTCCGGAGAAGAATCGGTGGAGCAGACAAGAATGCGCGCGGAAAGGCTGAGAGTCGGCTCAGGGCCGCTGTTCTTGGCGGCGGAAACTGACGCAGCAACTATTATCGATCACCTGCACTCGGTCAAACCGGTAATTGCGATTATCGATTCCATTCAGACGATGAACGATGCCGCCCTCACCTCTGCACCTGGTACCGTCAGCCAGGTTCGGGAATGTGCCAACAAGCTGATTCGGCATGCCAAGGAATCCGGTGCCGCCGTGTTCTTAGTTGGCCATGTCACCAAGGAGGGCTCTATTGCGGGGCCTAAGGTGTTGGAACACATGGTGGATGCGGTGCTGCATTTTGAGGGCGAGCGTCATCAATCGTTTCGCATCTTGCGGGCTGTAAAGAACCGCTTCGGTTCTACCAACGAGATCGGCGTCTTTCAGATGGGTGAATCGGGGCTGAGGGAAGTGGCCAATCCTTCCCAGCTGTTCCTAGGTGAGCGCCCGGTAGGTGTGGCCGGTTCAGTGGTGGTAGCGGCCATGGAGGGTACCCGGCCCGTCTTGGTGGAGGTGCAGGCCTTGTTGGCCAGCACCAGCTTGGCCACTCCTAGGCGGATGACATCCGGAGTGGATGGCAACCGGGTGGCGATGATCCTAGCTGTGCTCGAAAAGAGACTAGGCATGCAGCTGCAGTATCAAGATACATATGTCAACGCAGTAGGAGGGGTGAGAATACCTGATCCGGCGGCGGACTTGGGTATGGCCATCGCGATAGCCTCCAGTTTTCGCGACCGAGTTACCGGGCCGTTAGACCTGGTCTTGGGCGAGGTAGGATTGACCGGGGAAGTGAGAGCGGTCAGTCGGGCTGAAAGTCGCATCAACGAAGCGGTCAAACTAGGGTTCAGGCGGGTGATCTTGCCCCAGGCGAACG
>CAYVCY010000062.1:0-11642 GCA_964450265.1 uncultured Clostridia bacterium | reverse complement strand
TACCTCCAGTTGAGACGTTTTCCGATGCTCACGAAATAATCGAGGCCGGTCCAGACGGTGAGAACGATAGACACGCCTACCGCAATACTGGTGAAAGGAAAATTAATGAGCGAGAAAGGGTAGTTGTCGATCATCAAGCCGACAACTGCTATTATTTGGGTGATTGTTTTCACCTTGGCCAATCGGCTGGCGGCAATAACGATGCCTTCGGCAGCAGCCACTGAGCGCAGCCCAGTGACGGCCAATTCCCGGGAGATGATCACTATCGCTACCCAGGACGGCAACACCGCCGCCTCCACCAAAGAGATCAAAGCAGCAGTGATCAGCAGTTTATCGGCCAGTGGATCCAACAACTTGCCAAGATTGGTCACTTCCTTGCGCTTGCGAGCGACATAGCCATCCAATCCGTCGGTGCTGGCAGCGATGATGAAGATGCCGGCAGCGATGAAGGGTCCGTAGGCGATCTTCTGCAATAAAAAGAACAGAAAGATGGGCACTAACAGAATACGAACCATGGTGATGCGGTTGGCCAAGGTCATTTGCGAACCACCCCCACCAAATCATAGTCCTGAGCTGTGGTGATCTCCGCCGAGATGATCCTTCCCGGCTGAACATCCTTGGCACCATGCACGTAGACCAGACCGTCTACAAGAGGGGCATCTTTCTGACCTCGGCCATAGAGGCCATTGCCTTCAGGCCAGGCACCTTCCACCAACACCGGGATGGTGCGGCCGACGAATCGTTGATTTCTGCGCCGGGAGATGGGCTGTTGCAGAGCCATCAGCCGCTGACGCCTCTCTTCGCGCACAGCGCTGGGAACCTGATCATGGCGCTTGGCGGCAGCAGTTCCCTCCTCTTGGGAATAAGCGAAGATACCGACATGGTCGAACTCCATCTCCTGCATGAACTCTGCCAACAGCTGCACATCGGACTCCTGCTCGCCAGGGAAGCCGACGATAAACGTGGTGCGGAGAGTCAAATCGGGTATCCGCTGGCGCAGACGCGAGATCAATGCTCTCACCTGTTGCACATCATCCGGCCGATTCATCTCCCTGAGGATGCGGGGACTGATATGCTGCAGCGGGATGTCCAGATATTTCACTAAGCGAGGTTCTGTCGCCAAGAGCTCGATCAACTGCTCGGTGAAGTGAGTGGGATATCCATACAACAGGCGAAACCAGGATGGCCCCGCTATGGTCAACAACGAACGCAACAATTCTGCCAGCTGTAGCTGGCCGCTCTGGTCCTGCCCATAGCGAGTGGTATCCTGCGCAATCAAGTTGATCTCCACCGTCTTGTCGGCTGCCAGACGGGAAACCTCCGCCATGATGCTCTCCTGTTTTCTGCTGCGGTAGCTGCCGCGGACCAGCGGAATAACACAATAGCTACATCGGTTGTCGCAGCCTTCGGCGATCTTCACGTATGCGCTGTGCACCGGTGTCACCCGCAATCTAGGACGCTCCTGATCGTAGTCAAAAGTAGGTTGCTCGATCAACAACACTCGCTCTCCGACCAACGTGCGCTCGATCACCTCGTGCAAGCGGTGAAAGTTGCCGGTTCCCAAGACACCGTTCACTTCCGGCATATCCGCCAAGATCTGTTCACCGTAACGCTGGGTGAGGCAACCGGTGACAATCAGGCTGCGGCAGATACCCTCCTGTTTCCAGCCGGCCATTTCGAAAATAGTTTCCAGTGATTCCCTTTTTGCAGCTTCAATGAAGCCGCAGGTATTGACTACCAGAATTTCTGCCTGGCTGGGATCGCTGATAATCTGGTAAGCTCGCTGCTTGAGATCAGCGAGCATGATCTCGGTGTCCACCGTATTCTTGGCACAGCCAAGGGTAATCATGCCAACCTTCAAAACGAGTCCTCCTTCTAAGCTGCGGAAAGTCTCTCTAGCCGCTGTGCAATGGCGTTATTTCCTGCCAGCAAAATCATTCAGTCTTAAAGAAGTTAGACGCGCAAACTTCTCTCTAGTATGTTAGCACATTTATGTCGCTTGATGTGGACATGTTAGGCTTCGGTTTCATCCTGCTTTAGATGCTGCAGCAAGAGGCAGGCGATCTGTTTCCCCTGTTCTCCTACCTCGCGGGCCGGCCCGACACAAGATGGGCATCCGTTAGCGCAACCACAGCTGACAACGGTGCGCAGGGCAGCCTCCACCAATTCCCGCCGCATGGTGTATAGCTTCTCGGCTAACCCGATGCCGCCGGGGTACATGTCATAGAGAAAGACGGTAGGCTGGCCGGTAAAGGGCGCTTTGACTTGGCAGGAAATCCCCAAGTCCCGGCTGTCTGTGAGCAGGAATACCGGGGCGATAGCGCGCAATAGATTGCTGATGCCAACCAGGCCGCTTTGCAGATCGTCGGCGGAATATCCGAAATCATGATCTATGCTCAGCCAGAATGCGGTGGTATGAACCTGCTCTTCTGGCAGGCGGATCTTGCCCCAGCCGACGTTTTCATGGGTATAGAGGCGCACCTTCTTAAAGATGGTGGCAAATATTGTCACGGCCACTTCGCCCATGGAAGCGGTGCAAGCTTGGCGCTGCTCTTGCTGCAGCACCGAGAGCACCTGCAGATTCACCGCCAGATGGGCATCTGTATAATAATCCACATCCACCGGATGAACATATGCTTTTCTCTCGTCAAGATCCAACCGGTCTACGTGATACTGTTGACCGCCGTGCAGATAGATGGCCTGTTCGTGCACGGTAGTCATCGCACCCAGGCGGTCTATTTCGCCGATCACCTGGCTCTGCCCATGTTCCTGCCGGATGATCACAAAATTGTCGATGCTGGCGCTACGCAACCCGATCTCCTCCGCGGGGAAAGACTCGCTCATCCAAAAGTATCGGCCTGCGGATTTCCGAAGCACAGCCGCCTCCGTCAGAAACTCCATGATCTCCTGGGTAACATAATCGTCGGCCACTTCCGACTGCGAAAAAGGCAGTTCGAAGGCGCCGCACTTTAGATGACTGATCAAGATGGAGAGGTTGTCAGGGTTGACCAAACCATGCTCGGGAGAGGCCCCCAGGAAGTAGTCTGGCTGTTGCATCAAGAACTGATCCAGCGGATGGCTGCTGGCCACCACAATAGCCAGGGAAGCTCCCTGTCGGCGTCCTACCCGCCCCATCTGCTGCCAAGCGCTGGCGATGGTGCCAGGGTATCCGGCCAAAATGCAGACTTCCAGTTGCCCGATGTCCACTCCCAGCTCCAGAGCATTGGTGCTCACTACCCCCATAATCTCGCCGCTTTTCAATCCCGCTTCGATGCGTCGCCTCTCGCTGGGCAGATAACCGCCTCGGTAACCGGCCACCTTGCCGCCAGCGCGATTCCCTTCCCGCAAATAAGTGAGCATCAATTCCACCGACTGACGGCTGCGCCCAAACACGATCGTCTGCAGCCGATTTCCTAAACTGAGCCTGGCCAGTTTGGTGGCTTCCAACAGACTGCTCTTCCGGATGCCCAACTGGGCGTTGACCACCGGAGGGTTATAAAAGAGCAGATGGCGCTCGCTGCGGGGAGCGCCGTTCTTGTCCACCAGATGCAGGTCCCGCCCGAGCAGCTGCTCAGCCAGCTGCTTCGGATTGGCGATGGTGGCAGAGCTGCAGATGAATTGGGGGGTGGAACCATAGAAATTGCACAGCCGCAGCAATCGCCTGAGCACATTGGCCACGTGGCTGCCGAAAACTCCCCGATAGGTATGCAATTCGTCGATCACCACAAACTGCAAATTCTGAAAGAGCTTCACCCATTTAGTATGATGGGGCATAATGCCAGTATGCAGCATGTCCGGATTGGTGACCACGACGTGTCCTGCGGTGCGCACCACCTGACGAGCGGTCGGCGGAGTGTCACCGTCATAGGTGAAGGTGCGGATGTCCACTTCCATGGCGTCGGCTGCCCTCTGCAGCTCGACCACCTGATCCTGAGCCAATGCCTTGGTAGGGAAAAGATAGAGTGCCCGACTGGCCGGCTGAGCCAGAATGCGGTTTAGGACCGGGACATTATAGCAGAGGGTCTTACCTGATGCAGTCGGGGTGACCACCACCACGTCCTTGCCCTGCTGCACCTGTTGCCAAACCTCCGCCTGATGGGAATATGGCTGCTGGATACCCTGCTGCTGGAGATACCGCACCAAACGGGCATCCAACCCTGGCGGAAACTCCCCGTAGCTGGCCGGCACACTAGGAAAGACCAAGTGCTGACGGATATTCTGCTGTACCTCGGTCTGCTGCTGCAAATATGCCACGAACTGCTGCAAATTCAACTCCGCGTTCGCCTCCTCCTACTCCTATCCCCACCGGACCCCCGCCGCTGCCCAAGATTTGGCCTCCCTCGCCGGGACTTGTCCACCCCATCTCGATCATGCCTGTCTCGACCGCCCCGGGGACGAATCAGGCAAAGAGGACCGTAGCCGATCAGATCGGGCCTGCTGGCCAGACTTAAAGCTTTGCTCACCAAGGGATAGTTCTTGGGCAACCAATACTGCAGCAAGGCGCGCTGCATGGCCTTCTCGTCCTCACTTCTCGGCACATGCACCGCTTCGCCGGTGAGAGGGTTGACTCCAGTATAGAACATAGCGGTGGACAATGACCCGGGGGTAGGAATAAAGTCCTGCACCTGTTCCGGCCACAGACCGGTGTCCCGCAGGTATTCCGCCAACTCAATGGCATCCTCAAGCCTGGAACCAGGATGACTGGACATAAAATAGGGCACCAGGAATTGCTTCTTCCCTACCTGGCGGTTCAGCTGCTCGTAACGTTCACGAAAGCGTTCGAAGATTCGCTTCCCTGGCTTACCCATCAGCCGGGTCACTCGGGGGCTGACATGCTCAGGCGCCACCTTCAGCTGCCCTGAGATATGGTGCTCCACCAGATCGGTGAAGAAATCGTCGCAAGGGTCGGCCAGCAGATAATCATAACGCAGCCCAGATCGCACAAACACCTTCTTTACGCCGGGTAACTGTCGCATCTGACGGAGTACCTCCAGGTATTGCCGGTGATCTACGGCCAACTGTGTACACAACTCTGGGTGCAGACAATGTTTGCCGCGACAGGCACCCCGCTCGGACTGGGAAGGGCAGGCAGGCTGATGGAAGTTAGCAGAAGGCCCGCCGACGTCGTGAATGTATCCCTTGAAATCTGGCATAGCGGTCAATAGCTTCGCCTCCGCCAACAACGATTCTTGGCTGCGAGACTGGATCACCCTACCCTGATGGGCGGTAAGGGCGCAGAAGGAACAGGCACCGAAACAGCCACGGTGGCTGGTGATACTGAACTGCACCTCGGCCAAAGCCGGCACTCCGCCGAAAGGATCATAGGCAGGATGCCACTTGCGGGTGTAAGGCAGCTCGTAGACTGCATCCAAAGCCGCGTGATCCAACGGCAAAGCCGGCGGTTGCACAATCACATATTTGTCCCCATATCGCTCTGCTAGCCGGCGGCCGTTGATCGCATCCTGTTCCCGATATGCCAAGCGAAAGGCCTGCGCGTAGGCCTGCTGATCGCTCTCTGTCTGCTCAAAATCGGGCAGCAGCACCGCATCGCCAGGCACCCGGTCAGCGAGGTAACAGATGCCACGCACTCTGGGCAGGGTGCTCTCCCAGGTTCCCAAGGCTAACGCATGGGCCAACTCCAGGATGCTGGTCTCGCCCATGCCATAGACCAATGCGTCGGCCCGACTATCCAATAGAATACTGCGACGCACCCGATCGCCCCACCAATCGTAATGGGCCAGGCGTCTGAGGCTAGCTTCGATTCCACCGATGATCAGCGGCAGCCCCTTGAATGCCTGTCTGACCAGATTGCAGTAGACGATGGTAGCCAAGTCTGGCCGCTTGCCACCGACTCCTCCCGGTGAATAATCATCCTTGCGCCGAGGCCGCTTGGCGGCAGTATAGTTGTTGACCATGGAATCCAGGTTTCCGGCAGTGACCAAAGCGGCCAGTCGCGGTCGACCTAAACGCAGGAAATCCCTGGGGGAACGCCAATCCGGTTGAGCCAGAATACCTACCCGATATCCAGCTTGCTCCAGCAGGCGGCCGATGATGGCTGGACCAAAGCTGGGATGATCCACATAAGCGTCACCGGTGACCAACAGGAAGTCGAGTTCGTCCCAGCCCAACTGCTGCATTTCCTGCCTGCTCATCGGCAAAAAGTGTTCTCCGATCATCAATGTGCGCATAACAACCTCCCCTTAGCAACACCTTCAGGTGTTGCGGGCAATGGGCCATTCTTTCTAACGAAAGATTCGCCTTAGTGATTGTTGCTCCAGCAACTATCAGCTTGTTCATTATTAGCAACACCTTCAGGTGTTGCGGGTATCAAAAGGTGACTCTCCCCAATGCCGGAGAGAGCCACTGAAAACAGCAGGGAAGGATTCTAGGAGGCCGGTTCAACGGAGATAGCGATCTCCCTGGTGCCAGTCCCGCCAATAACGCCAAGATCCTGACCGTTGATTTCCAGGATCAGCACCGACGGGTAACCAGCCCGAATATAGATCTGCCGCTCTGCCTGCGTGATCAGGTGCGGATCATCCGTCTCCAAATGTCCGATGTAGGTCTGCAGTGCTGTCTCCGCATCGGTGCCTGGATCTGTCTCCACTCGCACCCAGCAACGGCCTCTAGCGGTGGTAGTCAACTTTACTGTCAGCGGACCAGGCGTGACCAGATAGTTGAGATTGACCTCTCCCGGATTAGTCAGCACCACCGAGAGCGGCGGCTCTTCAGGCGGTTCAGGTTCTCCCGGCCCTTCCGGATCATTCGGTTCCCCGCCCACGACAGGCGTCTGACCCTCTGGGGGATCCTGTAGCGGCACCTGCACGTAGGTGGACCAATACCAATATCCGAAAGCGATCAAGACCAAGAGTCCAACCACCACTACCGCCGGCGAGACGCCGGATCTCTTCCTCTTCCTGGACAGGGAGGTAGGGGCAAGTGCAGGTTTGGCGATAGCTTCGCTTCTGCTGACCGGTTGCTCGCTACCGGCTATCTCCTTCTGGGTGGGTTGAGCCTTGTGATCGGCCATGTCTTGATAATAGGCCTGCATAGCTTCACCGGGATCGATGCCCAGTTCATTGGCAATGGAACGAATAAACCCGCGCAGATAGACCTCGCCAGGCACTACGTCGTAATTGCCTGCTAAGATAGCTTCAATATACTTTCCCCGAATCTTGGTTCGACTCTGTAAGTCTGACAATGACAAACCAAGCGACAGCTGCCGTTGGTGCAATAACTCACCTAAGTAACCCATCGCCGGCACCTCCTAGCCTGAATTAAATAAGGGCGATCATCGCGCGGGCTCTGTCCCTAAACAGACATAGTGATATCATACAAAGCTTCGACATGAATTCACAATATTCCTACATGGTTTGCGTTCTTTTTCCCGCCTCAATTAAGCTCTTGACGATCTCCCGATTCTTAAACACTTGCCTCGGCTTGCTGCCTTCATAGGGCCCTACGATCCCGGCCGATTCCAACTGATCGACTATCCGTGCGGCACGAGTATATCCCACCCGCAAGCGGCGCTGCAATAATGAAACCGATGCCTGACCGGCGTCCACCACCACATTGGCTGCCTGCACAAACAATTCATCCCGATCGTCTTCCGGTCCGGTGGGGCCTGTCTCTTCGATCCGACACAGTTGTTCGACGTATTGCGCTTCCGATTGGTTGCCAACAAACTCCACCAGTTTTTCGATCTCCCGGTTGGACACAAACGCCCCTTGTACCCGCAGCGGTTTGCCTACACCTACTGGAGCAAATAGCATATCACCTTTGCCCAACAGTTTCTCGGCCCCGCCGATATCCAGGATCACCCGGGAATCGGTCGCGGACGATACTGCAAAGGAAATGCGCGAAGGAATGTTGGCTTTGATCAGACCGGTAATCACATCGGTGGAAGGACGTTGCGTGCCGATCACCAGGTGCATACCGCAAGCCCGGGCCATCTGGGCCAGCCGACAGATAGCATCCTCCACATCCGCCCGTGCTACCATCATCAAGTCTGCCAGCTCATCGATGATCACCACGATGTGCGGGAGCGTTTCCTTGCCACTTTGTTCCGCCCATTCATTGAAGCGGGCGATATCCCGCACCCCGGCTTTAGCGAAACTGCCATAACGGCGTTCCATCTCGCCGGTAGCCCATTTTAGCGCCACAGCGGCCTTCTTCGGGTTGTTGACCACCGGGGCCAGCAAATGAGGAATGCCATTATAACTGGCAAGTTCAACCACCTTAGGATCGATCATCAAGAACCTGACCGCCTTCGGAGTGGCTTTGTAGAGCAGGCTGGCGATCATCGCATTGATGCAGACGCTCTTGCCAGACCCGGTAGCACCGGCAATCAACAGGTGGGGCATTTCAGCCAGGTTGGCTACTATAGCCTGTCCAGCAATATCTTTGCCCAATCCGACGGTGAGCACCTCGCTGGCATCAGCAAACTGAGAGCTCTCCAGCACATCCCGCAGCAGCACCGGGGATACAGACTTATTGGGCACCTCGATGCCGATCGCCGCCTTCCCGGGGATAGGAGCTTCAATGCGCACCTCCGAACAGGCCAAGCTGAGGGCGATATCATCTGCCAGGCTAGTCACGCGGCTGACTTTTGTCCCTGGCGCTGTCTGAATCTCGTAGCGGGTGACTGCCGGGCCTTTGATCGCCTGGATCACCCTGGCTTTGATGCCGAAGTTTTCTAAAGTGTTCTCCAATGTTTGACTGTTATCATAGATGTCCTGATTCTGCTTCGTGCTGCGCGGACGAAAAGGACGGTTGAGCAAGGATAGGGGAGGCAACTGATAGGCAGCCTGATCATCGCTGGGCAGAGGAAGCTGTTCTACCTGCCAATCGACCGCCTGTGCGTCCGACTGCTGCTGCCGATCGATATCTTTCCACACAGCCGGCTGTTCGACCACAGCTCTTGCTTCGGCCTCAGCCGCTGTCTCGGTCTCATTCTCCCCCTTACCGCCGGCCGCATAATCCTGGATAGTCAGTTCAGCTGGTCTAAACCCTTTGGCCGCCCGTTTCTCTCTGCGCTTATCCTGCCCTTCATAGGTGCTGACGATGGCCGAAACAAACAAGGACCATATCCGCTGCAACAGGCTTGCCAGGGAGACATTGGTCAAGCCCAACAGCGCCACCAGGAACAGGCCGCCGAGTATCACCCAGGAGCCGACCGGCCCAAAGACCGAAGACAGGGTCCAGACCAAAGCATTGCCGACGAATCCGCCCGTAGTCTGGTTCAGCCAGGCCGAGATGGGCAGAGGTCCGTCGAAAAGCTGCCAAGCGGTGATCACCACTAAGAAGCAAAGCACGCCGCAAGGTAGTTCCCAGCGGCCAATACTGAAGTTACGCCCGAAAAACAGGCGCAAGGCGAACACCGCCAACACTGCTGTGAACAGGACACTACCCTTGACGCCAAAGACACCCACGAAAGTGCCGCGCAGCGCCAGCCCGAAGATACCCATCCCTTCCGCCTGGCTACCTAAGCTGATACCTAAAGTGATAGCCAGCACAATCAGGATGATCGCCACCACTTCTCGCAGCAGCGGCGGCGTGTTCTTTCTCTTTCTGCGACGTTTGGTTTTCTTCTGCATCAACTACCCACTCCTACTAGCATTCCAGCGATGGTGATCATGCCGACTACCCAAACATAATAAGCAAAATAGTGCAATTTACCCTGCTTCAGAACCTCAACCAGCAACTTGATGGCCAAAATTCCGGAAACGGACGCTGCCACAAAGCCAATTGCCAATAAGCTGAAGTCCAGCTGTAGTTCCAATCCACCGAACAGGTGGCGGAGCTGTAACACAGCTGCCCCACCGATGGTGGGCAACGAAATAAGAAAGGAAAAGCGGGTGGCTGTCTCGCGGTTTAGCCCCCGACTGAGCGCAGCACTGATGGTCATTCCGGAACGGGATAATCCAGGCGTAATTGCCACACCCTGAGCCAGCCCGACCAGCATTGCATCCACCCAGTTCATCCGGCGGAAGCCTCGCTTGCCAAAGCGGCGACGGGAGATGAAGTAAAGAATCACTCCGGTGAGCAGCAACGCTATACCGACGGCGAGTTGAGAGTCAAATAGACTGCTAAATACAGGTTCTAGGGGGACACCGATCAAAGCGGTGGGAATGATTCCTAGCAATAATAGTCCTACCAAACGCCGATAGGTGCGTAACTCCCCGGATATTCGCCTGCCTTTGGGGTTTGTGATCAGGGAGAAGGTTGCTCGAATCAAGCCGGATACGTCATCCCAAAAAACCACCACTACTGAGACGAGTGTCCCCAAATGCAGCACGATTTCCAGCAGTACGCCGGGAGATTCTACCCCCAGCAAAATCTGAGCTAACACCAGATGACCGGAGCTGGAAACTGGCAAGAACTCTGTCAAGCCTTGAACTATTCCTAACAAGATGGCTTCAACTGCACTCACCCTGATCACGTCCTTCCTGTGCAACTGTACCGAAGTTCTACTGACTTGAATTATAGCACAGAGAAGCGGCGGAGAATGTTGAAGCCTGCCAGAAACAGCAAAACAGCCCTCGCTATGATCTGCGGGGGCTGCTAGCTTCACTTGACGTCCTTTTGTACAGCAGGAAAACGGATCACGGTACCAGGCTGGAGATCCGGATGCAAGAAAAGCTGGGGCGAGGAGCTGAGCAGCTGCACCAGTCGAAACTGGCCAGGTTCTGGCAGCGGGGTAGCCAACACCCTTTGGCCGAGGTAGACCAGTTCCGTCGGAGCTGTTACCTCTTGCATCTGCTGAAACAGCTGCTCATAGGGGACGATGGTGTACAGCGTCATCCGTTCTTCCGATCGGCTAGAGTCTGCAAATGGCGCAACGCCTGCCCTAAGCCACCCACTTCATCGATCAGGCCGATACGAACGGCCTCTTTCCCCGCCAAGATGGTGCCGATATCCCGAGCTAATTCGCCGGTGCGGAACATCAGCTCGCGAAACTTCTCTTCTGACACCCGTGAATGTGACACTACAAACCGCACCACTCGATCCTGCATCTTATCTAGGTATTCATAGGTCTGAGGCACTCCGATCACCATCCCGCTCAATCGAATGGGGTGAATGGTCATCGTGGCAGTCTCAGCAATATAACTGTAGTTCGTTGAGACTGCGATCGGTCCGCCGATGGAGTGTCCGCCGCCGAGCACCAGGGAAACGGTAGGCTTAGTCATGCTGGAGACCATTTCGGCGATGGCTAAGCCGGCCTCCACGTCACCCCCGACGGTATTCAGAATTAACAGCAATCCTTCTATCTTTGGATTCTGCTCAATGGCTACCAGCTGCGGCAGGATGTGTTCGTATTTGGTGGTCTTGTTCTGGGGAGGCAAGACCATGTGCCCTTCAATCTGTCCGACGATGGTCATGCAATGGAATCTACTCTCCGGCGGTGCGGGTGCTTTCACCTGCCCCAAATGTTCCAGCGTCTGTACTACTCCGTCAGTCGCCGTCTCCTCCTTAGGATCTGCTGGCTTCTGCCCCGGCTGCTCTTGCTTCGGTCGGTCGAAGTCTATTGACATCTACATTCCTCCTCATCGTTCCAGAAAGGCTAATCCTTCGCTATAGTATGATCCAGCGATTCTGGAACTATGAGGTGATAGGGTCATCAGAGGGAGGCAAGTCTTGGC
>CAYVCY010000061.1:0-11703 GCA_964450265.1 uncultured Clostridia bacterium | reverse complement strand
TTCTATACCCGCCCCCATACGTCCTCCAAACGTTCATTCAGGCCAGATGGCAGGCTACCTGATGGTCGCCGCCGACATTCTTCGCACACGGCTCCTGTTCACTGCAGATCGGCTTCGCCATCGGGCAGCGCGGGTGGAATCGACAACCGCTGGGCAAGGTGATCGCGCTTGGAACTTCGCCCTGCAGTTTGATGTTGTCAAGCCGACTGACCGGCCCTACCTTAGGGCTCGCGGCTAACAGAGCCTTGGTGTAGGGATGCGCTGGACGCAAGAAGACTTCTTCCCGACTGCCGGCTTCCACAATCTGACCGAGATACATCACAGCAACCTGTTGGCTGATATGCCAGACGACGGAAAGGTTGTGCGAAATGAACAGATAGGAAACACCGACCTGCTGTTGCAGTTCTTTCAGCAGGTTGAGCACCTGCCCCTGTACTGAGACATCCAGAGCAGAGGTGGGCTCGTCACAGAGCAGAATGCTCGGCTCACTGGCCAATGCCCGTGCAATGCCCACCCGCTGACGCTGGCCGCCGCTGAACTGGTGGGGATAACGTTCGATCATCTCTTCGCTCAGACTGACGGCCTCAAACAGCTGTCGCACTCGTCCCTTACGGTCACCCTGGTACTTACGCACTACCAAGGGCTCCTGTACGCTCTGCCCCACCGTCATCCGCGGGTTCAGGGTGGCATATGGGTCCTGAAAGACCATCTGGGCGGACTGTTGCAGTGTCTGCCGTCCGTCCAGGGAATTGTAGTCCACTGCTTGGCCATTGAGCACCACTCTGCCTGCGCTGGGCTGCTCCAGCCCGCCCAGCATGCGCGCGACGGTGGTTTTGCCGCATCCACTCTCGCCGACCAGTGCCAGTGTCTCTCCCTGCGCCAAACGAAAGCTGACCCGGTCTACCGCCTGCACACTGCCGGCGCTCTTTTGAAACCAGCCTCGCCGCAGAGGGAAAGCCTTGCTCAGCTGTTCTACCTCCAACACATAATTCTTTGCCACAGCCACTCCCCTCACCTCCCTGCTCCTGCGCTATCGGCCACGGTGCCCACCCTCGGTTCGGCTATCGGCTGGCGCTTGGCTTTGAAGCATCTGGCCGATTGGGTAAGGCTAACTGCCAGCACCGGCTGTTGCTGGGCGCAGGCTTGCTCGCTATAGGGGCACCTTTCCACAAAGGCACACCCATCAAAATCCAACTCCCGGGGGACATTGCCAGGAATACTGTACAGCAGATCCTGGGCCTCACCCCAGCGAGGCAGGGAGCGCAGCAGCCCTTGCGTGTATGGATGGGCAGGGTGCCGGAATAACTCGTCAACTATCCCCGTCTCTACCATCTGCCCAGCATACATCACGCTGCCGCGATCGGCATATTGGGCCACCAAACCTAGATCATGGGTGATCAGGATCATGGCCATACCTGTCTCAGACTGCAGGGTCTTCAAGAGATCCAGAATCTGCGCTTGCACAGTGACGTCCAGGGCAGTGGTAGGTTCATCGGCAATCAGCAATTTCGGCTGACCTGCTAAGGCCATGGCGATCATCACTCGTTGCCGCATCCCGCCGGACAGCTCATGGGGAAAGCTCTTCAATCGCTTCGCCGGATCGGCGATGCGCACCTGCTCCAAATATCCGAGCGCTTCGCTGCGCGCTTCTCTCTTGTTCATGCCTCGATGCAGAATCAGCACCTCGGAGATCTGCTGTTCCACCGTGTAAACGGGGTTAAGGCAGGTCATCGGCTCCTGGAAGATCATCGCCATGGCACTACCGCGCAGTGATCTGCGAGCATCTGCACGCAAACTGAGCAACTCAGTGCCGGCAAAGCAAATGCTTCCGCCAGTGATCCGGCCTGGGCTGCTGAGCAGACCCATGATCGCCAAGGCGGTTACACTCTTGCCTGAACCGCTCTCCCCCACTATGCCCAGAGTCTCACCGAGATTCAGCTCCAAATCTACCTGACGCAACACTTGTCGCTTGGCGAAGCTGACCGATAACCCAGATACCTCTAGCAACGGCTGCATGCTGATCACTCCCCTTCCACCAGCTTCGGATCCAGTGCATCCCGCAATCCGTCACCCAACAGATTAAAAGCCAGCACAGCGATCATGATCGCTACTCCTGGGAAAGTAGCGATATGCGGCGCCGTCTGGAAATAGGCGCGACCCTGGCTGAGGATGCTTCCCCAGCTGGCCTGCGGTTCCTGAATACCAAATCCTAAAAAGCTGAGCGAGGACTCCAGCAGAATGACGCTGGCTACGTTCATGGTCACCATCACAATCAGCGGCGACCAACAGTTAGGCAAGACATGCTTGGTGAGCACCCGCCAGTGATTGGACCCGTAAGCCCGAGCAGCTTCCACAAAGGGTTTCTGCTTCACAGACAAGATCTCTCCCCGCAGCACACGGGCATATCCAGTCCAAGAAGAAAGGCCGATCACGATCAAGATGCTGTTGAAACTCGGCCCGATGATCGCTACCGCCGCAATCACCAACAGGAACTGAGGGATGGTCATAAATATCTCGGCTAGCCGCATGATCAGCAGATCTACCCAACCCCCGAAGTATCCGGCAGCCGATCCGAACAGGATGCCTACGCCCAGTGAAAGCACCCCTGCCAACAGACCGACCGTCAAGGACACTCGGGAACCGTAGAGCATCCGGCTGAGAATGCAGCGGCCCAAAGCATCCTGTCCTAGGGGGTAGTGCAGACTAGGGCCACTTAGACGTTCACCGGTATGCGGCTCTTCAGGATCGTTCGGCGCCAACCAAGGAGCAAAGATGGCCATCAGAGAGAGGATGATCAGCACGATCACACCGGCGAAAGCCAGACGATGACGAAACAGACGGTTTAATACGGACATCTGGCTTCCTCCTAACTCAAACGAACTCTGGGGTCAACCCAAGCATAAAGCACATCCACCAGCAGGTTGGCGGCTACCACGGCCACCGACATCATCAGGATGATCGCCTGCACCAGGAAAAAGTCCCGTTGCATCAAGGCGGTAGTTAACAGGCGGCCGATTCCCGGCCAAGCGAAAATAGTCTCTACAATCACAGTGCCCACGATCATGAACGCCAACCAAGTGCCCAGGACGGTGATGATTGGGATCAGCGCATTGCGCAAGCCGTGACGCACCAGCACAACCCGCTCCTTGAGCCCTTTTGCCCTGGCTGTCCGCACGTAATCCTCTTTCAGCACCTCCAGCATGCTGGTGCGAATCATTCGCATCAGGCTGGCAGCCCAACTGAAGCCCAGAACGAAGGAGGGCAAGACGTAATGCAACCAGCTGCCGGTACCGCTGGTGGGAAAGAGATCGAGCTTCACTGAGAAGACGATGATCACCACCAACGAAAGCCAAAAGCTGGGCATGGACATCCCGACCATGGCCAGGGCGCTGGATGCGTAATCCACCCAGGTCTGCCGCTTAGCTGCCGCCACAATTCCTAGCGGAAAAGCGATACAAAGGCCGAGCAGGGTGGCCCAGAAGTTCAGTTTCAAGGTAAAGGGCAGCCGGGTGGAGACTAAGAAGGAAACCGGCAGGTTATAGATGACCGATTTGCCAAAGTCGCCTCGCAACACTTTACCTAACCAGACCAAGTACTGCACCACAAAGGGGCGGTCGAAGCCCCATTCTGTCCGGATGGCGGCAATCACTTCCGGCGAGGCTTCGCGGCCGGCCAACATGCGCACCGGATCACCGGGGGAGAGATACATCAATCCAAAGACGATGAAACTGACCCCTAAGACCAGTGGGATGGCTAAAAGAACGCGTTTGAGAATATATTTGGCCACTGCTAAGCCTCCTCAGCAAATTGTAGAACTTCCAAGCAAGGCGGGCGCCGTTCCGGCGCCCGCACAGATGCCACTGATCAAACCTGCCTATTCTGCCGTCACTTTATGGAGGTAGTTATACTGACCAACCGGCTCAGCCGTCATGCCGGTATAACCTTTGGTGATAGCGGACAGGGTATTCGGATGATACAGCCACAAGGTGGCCACATCCTCGGCCATGATCGCCTGTACTTGATTGTAAATCTCCTTGCGCACCTCGGGGTCACTCTCTTTGCGCCCCTGTTCCAACAAGGCATCCACCTGCTCATTGCTGTAACACCAGTCATTGAAACCGGACGAGATCGAACTGCTGTGCCAGAAGTTGAACTGGTCTGGGTCAGGTTGTGGACCCATGGAAAGCATCATCGCCTCGTAGTCACGATTGTCCAGATAATCATAGAACAGGGAACGATCCAATGGCTCCAGCAGCATCTCGATCCCAACATTCTTCAACCAATTCTGCAACAATACAGCCTGGTTAGTGCCCTGCTGGTTGCCGCTGTCCATCCGCGTGGTGAAGCTGAAGCGCTGACCATCCTTGACCAGAATGCCATCGGATCCAACCGTCCAGCCAGCTTCTGCCAGCATCTGCTTAGCAAGCTCCGGATCGTGCTCGAACTTCTTCACGTTAGGGTTATACCATTCCTCGCTGATCGGTGCGATCATACCGGTAGCCGGCGTAGCCGCGCCTTGCATGATGTCATCGATAATCGTCTGCGTGTCGATGGCATGAGCCATAGCTTGACGCACCTTCACGTCTTGGAACAGGGGATGCCGGTTGTTCTGACCAAGATAAGCATAACGCAACTGCGGAATGGAGAAGGTGGTCAGTTTGCCGCTCTCTTCAAGAGTGGCGAAGTCCTCGGCCGTCAGCCCTGCTGCGTAATTGACCTCACCTTTGGACAGTGCCATCGCCCTCACGGAAGGTTCAGGAATAGGCTTGAAGATCACTTTCTCCAGAGCCGGCTTACCACCCCAGTAATCGGCATTGGCCTTTATGGTCACATGATCGTCGGGTACCCACTCCACGAACACAAATGGCCCGGTGCCGACCGGCGAGAAGTTGTAGGTCTCCAGCAGATCCGGTTTCTCCAGATGGGCGGCCATAATCATGGTGTAGGCCATCTTATCCAGGAAAGGACCGTGTGGCTCAGTCAGATGAAAGACCACTGTCAGCGGATCCGGCGTGTCGATGCCCTCGATCATAATATAGTTGTTGCGGCGCACCGATTTGGTCTCTGGGTCGAGCAACTTCTCATAAGTATACTTGACGTCCTCAGAGGTAAAATCTTCCCCGTCATGCCACTTGACATCCGGCCGCAGGTTGAAGGTCCAAGCGAGACCGTCTTCACTGACAGACCAATCGGTGGCTAAGGCAGGTGTGAGCACGTAATTTCCTTCATACTTGACTAAAGATTCATGAATCTGCGCACTGACGGTGGTGGATACGGCATTAGTGATGATCACCGGTGCCAAGTTGACAATATCGGAGTCCAGCGCGTAGACGAACTGATCATTGGAAAGACCGTCCTTCTCGCCGTTGGCCCCGCTAGAACAACCTGTGAGCACCAGACTGAGAGATAGCCCCAGCACCAATGCAACTAGCAGTAGTTTCTTACCCATTATTTTTTCCCCCTCCTGTGATGACAGCTTTCGCATGGCTGCATTTTGCATTAGCGATGCGCTCCATGCATCTATATGCTAGGCTTAGGCATAAATATACACGCATTCTTCTATTTATGCAAGGGCTTCTGCACAACTTTTTTCTTTTTTTCGCTGCTATTCATTTCCAAGTCTCGCTTCCCATCTTTCCTCTCACTATAGAGACCGCTGTATATCCAGCTTCATTTACCAAACCGGTCTGTAATCGCCCCTCCGATCATAGGCTGATCCGAGGGAGGTGATTCATTGCCCAACTTCTTCTGGACTATTTCCCTCTTAATTGTGCTGGCGTTTGTGTCCAGCTTTGCAGTCAAGCTGGACGTGATCGCTTTGCCCTTGGTTGACGCAGACAAGTTGCTGCTATGCATGCTCAAACGACAGCAGGACGGTTACGCCGCAACCGCCTTCCGCCTGATTGCTGACCGGGTGGAAAGCTGGCGTCAGACGGGAGGCTATGGCCAGGTAGGCATTTACCTGCAGGAAGTGAACAGCGGCTGGGAGCTCGGCTATGACGCTTGGCGGACAGCCCTCGACCAGCAGGGGGAGTATTCCGGATTCTATCATACTGCCTCGGTGGCCAAGCTACTGATTGCCCATGTCTGCTATTGGTTAGACGACCGGGGGATAGTCGATCTGGATCAAACCATCTACGATCAGGCCACGGCTACGCACTATCAGCTGCGACCGCTGATTCGCCGCATGCTCACCCACTCGGTGAACCTTTATCACAACGTGCTGCTGCGATGGCTAGGCTCGGACCTTGCCAACGCTGCGTTAGCGGAACTGGAACTGGGAGATTCCCGCCTGTCGCGAGAGTTGGCTTGGGCACCGGGAACTTCACAGGCTACCTGACTGGAGCGCTATGGGACGCTGGAAGCGCCCCGCACTACCCCGGCCGACCTTGGCAAGCTGCTGTCTTCCCTGGCGACAGGCGATACCCTCCTGCCTGACAACAATCAGGAGTTCTTGGACGCCCTCTTGAATACCATCTATAACACCCGCATCCCGCTAGGAATCGAGTATAGCGTGCCGGTCGCACACAAGACCGGGAGCAAAGACTATGTCTACAATGACGCCGCTCTGGTCCTGCTGCCTGACAATCCCTTCGTTCTGGTCATCCTCACCCAATATGTACCATCGTCAGTGCAGACGGTGATCAGGCAAGTCTCGGCCGACATGCTGACGTTTCACCGACAACGGGTACAAAGCGGCGAATTGCACAAGATGCAACAACTGCAGACATTCATTGGCACATATGCGCCACAGCCAAGACTGGTGCGACTTTGGGACTGACCCCGCCGTTTCTGTTCGGCCAGGGGCGGAATGGAACGGTGGGGTCTGCCCGCACCGTCTCACCCTGCAGTCACTAGGCGGTTGTCCGGCTAAACCCTTACAAGAAAGAGGGCGATACATCGATGCAACGGAAGCACTTGTGGGCGATCAGCCTGGCCTTCCTGCTCATCCTGTTACTGGTGTTGATCGCTGTGGTTTCTTATAGGCGAGAAGTAGAACAGCCTCCTCTATTGGTGGGCATGGATCCTACCTACCCGCCTTTTGGCAGCAGACAGCCCGACGGAACCTTAACCGGTTTTGACGTGGAGTTAGTCGAAAGCCTAGCCAAGAGCCTCAACCGCAAGCCAGAGATCAAAGAGATCGCCTACCGCGATCTCTTGCCAGCGCTTGCTGATGGCGCGGTGGACATTGTGGTTTCAGCGATGCCCATTCGCCAGGATAGAGAGGCAATCGCCCGCTTTAGCCAACCTTACTACGACGCTACTCAAGTCGCAGTAGCAAGTAATGGTGGCAAGGAAGGATGGGAAAGCCTGGCCGACTTAGCGGACTGCCGTTTGGGGGCCAAGATAGGGACAACTGGCGAATTTGAAGCTTTGGCTCTCAAGGGGGGTGCGCGAGCTGATGACCTCTGGCTGATGGGCAACGTGCCGGATCTGTTCGAGGCCTTGCATGAAGGGACAATCGATGCCCTGCTGGTAGATCAGCAACTGGCATTGCGCTATTTGGAACTGGAGAACGTGGAGCTCCGCTGCTATGAACTCGATTGCTGGGAGGAACAATACGCGGTAGCGGTTCTGGGCGGTCAAGAAGAATTGCTGGGACAGGTGAATAGGTTTCTTGCAGCTTGGTTGCAGTCGCCCTCATATGAGAAGGCTTTGGCCAGATGGTTTGGGCCGTGAAAGATCGAAGAAGACGGGCAGATAACTGCCCGTCTTCCTTCGTTCAAGCTATCAGCCGGAGACTGACAGCAGGCGCCTGCAAATACCCAGAGCAAATGCAGTCGGTAAGCCGAGAGTGAGGTTTTTTCAAAAAATCGACTTTCAATCCGCAACTCATAATACCAGAGTGATTAGATTGAGAGCGACTCTAGAGCTGATGAGCGACTTCGCTCTCGGTTACGTCTGTATTGTGTGCAGAACACGGCCCGTTATTACGCCATTTTCTGGGTTTAGCGATCTGTTTCTAGGCGTCTTTCAGCTGATAGAGATCCTGTTGTAGCAGTCGCTGTGCCCTTTCTTTGGACTTGCTGCCCTCGGCTAAGGCTGCTTGCAGAAAGGCTGGCCGTTGTTTCAGGAAGGCGCGCATGCTGAGATAAGGGTCCTGCAAGTAGCCAAGCACCAATTGCAGCTGCTCCTGGCTGATATATCCCTGCGACTTGGCTTCACTAAACAGCTGCTCGTCAATCTGAACCAAAGAACGCATCGCTACGCCTTGCTGGCTGAGCGCTTCTCGCCCTCCCTGTCGACGGTCGACGACTGTGAGGGTGCCAGCCATGATCGCCCCCCGACTGACGAGAGCAGGTAGCCAAGCTCTCAGGTAACTGGAAGCCTCGGTGATCAGATCGGAAATATGTAAGACCTGCTGCCCCTCCAACTGGGAAACCATGCTCGCTAGTTCGCCGGAAAGCACCACCTGTTGATCCTTGAAGATCATCAGATGCGGTTTCCCCAGCATCTCAGCCGGCAGCAGAGAGAAAAACCAGTCGCGCCGTTCCCCACCGGAGAAGGCGTCCATCTGTTGCCATTGATCATGATCGCGGATGTATTGCACCAGGGCATCGGTTACCTGTCGAAAGATGGGGTCTCTGTGATAATTTGACCAGAGAGCAGCTCTGATGGCTTGGGCACAGGTTGTCGGACGATCATTGGTGCTATCGATCAAATCCAACAGTCGGTTAGCCTCTGCCTCGCTGCCGCTCAGGAAATGGGTATTCACATAATAGGGGCCGATCAACCCAGAAGTATACCAATAAGGATTATCAGGTGGCGATACCCGCACGGCACCGGTCTGAAACAGCCATCGGACGACCTGTTGTGCCAGTTCATTCATTCTTGCCTCATCCTCCCCCACTTCACCGCCAAAACCTTATTGTAGCTGCTGCAAGGACATGCCTTTGAGCAGGTTTTGGAACAGCAGCACGGTGGTCACAGAGCCCACGCCCCCAGGAACAGGGGTAATGTGGCCGGCTACCGATTTCACTGCCCGAAAGTCCACATCACCGACAATGCCGTCCTCCGTTTCGTTGATGCCCACGTCAATCACGATTGCGCCCGGTTTGACCATGTCAGCTTTAATTATGCCTGGCCTTCCGACTGCTGCCACAATGATATCCGCCCGCGAGGTGTGAGCCTGTAAGTCTCTGGTCTTTGAATGACAGGTAGTCACGGTGGCACCATGCTTGAGCATCATGGCGACGAGAGGTTTGCCCACTGTCTCGCCCCAACCGACAAGCACCGTCTCCTGGCCGTAGAAGCTAAGCCCGGAACGCTCAATCACCTCTAGGCAGGCCAGGGGTGTAGCCGGGAAGAGACCGTCCATTCCCGAAGCAAGGTATCCTCGGTTGAGCGGATTCACCCCGTCTACGTCCTTGTGGGGATGTACGGCTTCCATGATCACGTGGCGGTCGATGTGCTTGGGAAGGGGCAGTTCAATCATGATACCGTGCACTGCTGTGTCGGCGTTCATCTGCTCGACCAATTGCAGCAACTGCTCCTGACTGGTCTGCTCTGGCAGTTCGTGCAGCACCATCTGCACGTCTACCCGCCGACTGAGCCTTTCTTTCGCCTTGGCGTAATAGACGGATGCCGGGTCGTTGCCGACTAAGACCACATCCAGCCGAGGAACGATGCCTTGCTCTCGCCATTTGTCTGCCGAGGCCTTAACTTCTTCGCGAATAACTTTGGCGATGGCCTTTCCATCGAGAATGTTTGCTGTCATAGGAAAACCTCCTTGTATTGGTGCGGCTACCGATTGCCAAACAGCGACTGTCTGGAGTTATATTTCGCTACTGCGTTATATTATAACCTTTTTTAGGGGGGCTGTCCCGAAGCGACCGGGAAATTGAAAAGGGACTGTCGCAAAACAGCCCCTTGCGCATATGTTAGGACGCGTACTGTGGATCATGCGGTGGCACTTACTGTCAGGTGCCCAGCGTGATCGTTTACCCGGCCGATCATGCTGGCGTCAACTCCTGCCTCCCGCAGCGCTGCCAGCACCCTCTCCCCTTGTTCGCTAGGAACGGCGACCAGCAGACCGCCTGAAGTTTGGGGGTCAAACAGCAGGTCCTGCAATTCCAAGGGAACATCGGCCGCGAAGTTGACCTGATCCCCGACGTATTCTCGATTGCGATAGGCGCCAGCCGGCACCAGGCCTATGCTAGCCGCCTCCAGTGCTCCAGATAAGAGGGGAATTTGGTCCCCGTAGAGCTCCATGCCCACTTCGCTATCCTTAACCATCTCCAGCAGGTGCCCCAAGAGGCCGAAACCGGTGATGTCGGTGCAGGCGTGCACTTCTGCCTGCTGACCTAGCACTTCGGCCGCAACTCGATTGAGGGTGACCATAGCGGAGATCATCGCGACCTCGTCTTCAACGGATAACATATCGGCTTTATAGGCAGTAGCCAGCACCCCTGTTCCCAAAGGTTTGGAAAGCAGCAGAGCATCCCCCACCTTGGCACCTACATTGCGCCAGATGTGTTCCGGGTGGACCATGCCGGTCACCGCCATACCGAAGCGCGGTTCTGGATTTTCCACCGTATGCCCTCCCAAGAGGAGCACCCCAGCCTCCAGCAGCTTATCGTTGCCCCCCCGCACTATCTCGCCCATCTCCTGCGCTGTCAGGCAGGTTGGAAAGCAGGCGATGTTCAGCGCCGTGATCGGAATAGCGCCCATGGCATAGACATCGCTGAGCGAGTTAGCCGCCGCAGTCTGTCCGAAAGTATAGGGATCATCGACCACCGGGGCAAAGAAATCTACCGTTTGCACCAATGCCTGTCGTTCATTCAACCAGAACACGCCGGCATCGTCGCTAGTTTCTGGCCCGACGAGCACCCTGTCGTCTCTGAGACGGGGAAGGCTGTTCAAGACTTGTTCAAGGGCACCCGGCCCCAACTTCGAAGCTCACCCGGAGGTGGTGGACAGCTCCGTCAAACGGCGCTTAGCTGCCTGGCCTTGGGGCAGGGGACAGCCTGTTTTGTTACTGCTCATTTGCGCTCATCTCTCCCCTCTGCTCCTGCCCTTGCTGCCTGAGGCTGGTCAGAAGACTTTCAACTGCTGGAGTACGATGCCGATCAGGATGCGCGACCAAGAAGAAGCTGCGGCGAATCTCCAGCCCCAGCACGCTTGCAGTCGCCACCCGGCCCAGCTCCAAAGCATCCCTCAAGGCCCATTGGGAGCAAAAGGCGAAGCCGATGCCAGCCTGTACTGCCGTCAGCACGGTGTTGCTGTTGCCCCCCACCAGTACTGTCTGCAGGTTAGCCGGGTCCACCCCCAACTGGCCCAGTGCGCGCTCGTATGTCTCCCGGGTACCTGAACCGATCTCCCGATTAACAAAGGGCTGATGTGACAATTCGTTGGGTGAGATAGTCTGCCCGGCCCAAGGATGTTCCTGCGGGACGGTGAGCAGCAGCTGATCGCCGGCCAGATGGCTTGCCTCGGCCCGGGAAGCCGGCGGCAGACTGCCGATCACCCCAAAATCGACTAGCTTGTTGTCCAACCAATCTAAGATCTGCTCGCTGTCCCCGATCTGCAGATGCAGCTTTACCTTGGGATATTTGCCGAGGAACCCGGCCAACATGCCGGGCAAGATGTATGACCCTGGAATGGTGCTAGCTCCGATACGTACCGGGCCGCTGATCTCACCTGTCAACTGGCTGACCAGAGTGCGGGTCTGCTGCAACCGCCGTAAAGCCTCTTCCGCGAAAT